>NZ_AUBQ01000006.1 GCF_000429325.1 Fundidesulfovibrio putealis DSM 16056 | reverse complement strand
GGATGAGGATTTCCATGATCTGATCGCGGAGCGGTACGAGCGGTGCCCGACGATCATCACCAGCAATCTGGACTTCTCCGAATGGGGAGAAGCCTTCAACAACAAGCTCTTGGGGGCCGCGACCCTGGATCGCTTGCGGCACGGAGCATACAAGGTGGTCCTCGAAGGTCGAAGTTTCCGAAGCTCCAGGGAAGAGGCCATGATCAAAAACTGCGTTGCCGGTGCAGGGGAAAACAACTAGATGTTTAACACGTCCGAAGCCCGGAAACGCTGATCCAAGTGGCTCCATTAGGGGCGGACATGGGTGGCTCCATTAGGGCGGTCAATGACATTATCCGACATTTGGGATTCTCGAAGGGGAGTCGGCGGAAGAACCCCGCCGAACCCCGCCGAAATTGTTCTTAAGAACAAAAAGGAGGTCGGCACTGGTGGACACCCTTGGAGCTGACCTCAGTAATCCTTATGACAGAGGTAAAAACGGCGATATGACGTCTTTGAACAATTCCAGCTAGTTATGACCCAGGAATTTACGGGGTAGTCGGGGGGATGTCAAAACTAACTATGAGATAGCTTTGAACAATTCCAGCTAGTTACGGCTTCGGGGTTGCCGTAGGTGCTATCCGGCTGCCCAAGTCAAACTAGGGCCGGGGCTTCCTACCTCCCCACTCTGGAGGGATGGTGAAGTTTGGTCATCGCAGGGCAACCTGAAGAATTCTTCAGTTCCAAATGGGTTATTTACGCAGTGGAAACGGGATTGGAGATGTCCAAGTTGGGCATCTCCTAGTCCGAGGCGTTCAGGACTGATTCCCTGGAACTCTTCGCTAATAGGTGAAAAGAAGAAGGCAACCCCGAACCCCCGAAATGGAGATTATGCGGAGTTGCCTTCTGTGGGTTGGGGGTCAAGGGGAAGGAATTCCCAATACTGACAGCCGGGGGAAGGGACAGAGTTATGAGGGAATATGTTTCTTAGCCCTATATATAAGAAGAAGATATATTAATAGGGGTAAGAAACATAAACCCCCACGGGGTTATTGTAAGAACACATCCCCCTTCCTCAGTTTTGGGAACACTCGTTTTAGGGCCTCATACTCCCCCAAGCCCTTCGGGCGTTTCCCACGTTTCCCCCCTCTCTCATGTTCGGGTAGTTGGGTCTGGGTCTTTAGCATATCCCGAACTTCCATCCACTGCTTCCTGTCCAGGGAAAAGACCTCTTCATTCTTCATACCCTGCTTGATGCTATCCGCCAATTCAGGTTCAAACATTTCCCAATCATCCCCCGAAAGCCCACCTTTGATATGGACATTCAGGGCCTTAGCAAACTCCATAGTCATACATTTGTAGAGGTTAGCCCAAGGGAGGAGCCTGTTCACGGCCTTGTGTTTCTCGCTTCCATCCCCCCGATGATCCCCCGGTACAGGTGCAGTTATGCTGGGGCATCCTATGAACTCTCCAAAGTTCCACGCTCTCGTACAACTTACCAGCACCTTACGAGACAGTGAACCCCGAACACGTTGAACTCCCTGGTACTGCTCATCAATCCCCCATTTGCGAGCTATGCCTTCCCGCTTTTCAGGGGGGATGTTTAACGCCTCGCACAAGTCAACCGTGCCATTCGGATTCAGTATGTAATCTCCAATGTGTATAACAGCTTCGTAAGCCTCATACTTGTTAATTCCACGGGAGTTACCACACCAGACAATACCCCACTCAATTCCCTTAAATTCCTCTTCCGCAGTCAATTCCCGAAAGTCTTTCACATTGTCCTTCAGGCAGAGCAAGACTATCTTTGTGGGATTCTCCATATTCAACCTGACCTGTTCCAAGGATGATCGGAGAAGCAGCCGCAAATACTCCCGCCCTTTCATGAGCAAGTTGCTCTTTGTTGTCACGGCGGGTATATGAATCATCGGGCCTTGCCAACGTACCTTTAGGCGGACTTCATTAACATCCCCGAACATAGCCCTGTACTCATCCAGACAACCAGACCCATCAAGGATGAACTTCACACACCCCGGCAACCTGTCTTTGACTTTATTCTCGAATATGTGAAAAGACACACTGCCATTTCCCTGAAGTTTTGCATATGCAGAACACCTATTTTCGCTGTCACCTATGCCGAAGGCTAGGCGTAGAAACTTCAAGGCTTGGGGGTTGATTCTGTTTTGCTGCAATACTATACTCAAGGTACTTTGGACTTTCTTGTTTGGATTCTCCAGAACCAAAGCCCACAAACTCACATACATCTTCAAATATTCGTATTCTTCCTCATCCAAGTTAATGAACTGAAGGAAGGACACGCCTTTGTGCTTATCTTCGAGGGTTTCAGGTGCATGTGTGGCATAGAAACGAGTTTCCATATGCATGGATTCAGTAATCCCACCAGCTTTATCACGCTCAAAGCGTTCGTGTTGACCGTTGGATAGCTCTTTGAACCTGAAGGCAATCTTGTCTGCAATAGCCCTAAGCTTTTCCCAATCAATACGCCTTCCAGTATCACAACCGATGTCCTCAAACTTCTTGTCCTCTTCTGAAAGAATCCATACATCTGCGCTAGAAATCAGGGGGTCAATGTGTGTGAAAATGCCATCTGATATACTGACTTGATTCTTCCATTTGTTCGAAGGATTAAGGCATCCAGTAATATCACTAACACGCATTTTCTGCTCTTGGTAAAACGCCTTCTTTGGGTCTTCGTCTATGAACCAGAGATCAACCCCTTTTACCAAGCGGGGCATGGTTGCCATATGGGCATGAGTCATTAAAATAACCCCATGCTCTTTCCCTTTCAATTTCCCAAACTGCTTGAAGTAGTCACAGTTACTTGTACGATCACAGTGAGAACACCTTAAAGCTCTACCATTCCACCCTTTGCTGTAGTCCTCATTGATTAGCGAATGGAGCACACAATTCTTGTCACCACGGCTACGAAGGATGAAAAGGAAATCATCTCTAACCCCTTCGACTCCTGACAGGGCCTCTCTGAATCGCACTTCCATTTCATCCCGCATGTCATTTGTCGGGACAGAGTACACAACCAGACCGCCAGAAGCCCCCACCTCAATGGCCTTAGCAATCCCACCGTGAGACTTGCCCGCGCCACAAGAAATGTTGATGAACCATGTTTCCAAAGAGTCCAGGGCGCGGCGTAGCTCTTCCCGGCACTCTTCCAAGCTGATGAACGGACACGCGGGGGGGATATGATCCGCCTCTGCTCTTCTCATTTCCCTAGGAGGGTTGTACGCCAAGCCCCATTCATGCGGCCAAAGGGGGGTATTTGCGCGGCACTCAGTATAGAAGCAACTGAGCCTCCCCAGAGAGTCAACAGCCGCGCCGGAAGTCATCTTCTTGTGGTCTGGACATTCGGGACATTCGGGAAGTCTCAAAATCTCCATGCCGTTAGCGGTTGTATGCTTCGTGAACACCCCGCACTTACGCTCTACAGCCTCTTCGAGACTGTCAGACACAGGGGGAAGGATGTGTGATCCCGGCTGTCTTTCTACCCTGCGACTCTGCTTCTTTCCTATCTCAGAGAACACATAACCAAGGTTGCCCAAGTCCCTAATGACCTCATGCCACCTGTCAGACGCAAAACGCCCATCAGGTAGAACTTGCCAGAGCTTTAGAAACAGCCTGTCGAGGTCTGGTTCAGCGTAGACAAGCCTCTCGTACTCCTCTGAACTCAAGTTCAAAACGTCTTCGGCCTTATCCAGCCAGGTAAAGCAGCGGGGGCGACCGTCTTTGAGCTTTGTCACGGCTCCCTCTTGTTCCTGATATCCTGTTCTCATCGCAAACCGCATGGGCATACGGTTTTTCAAAGGGCTTTTGTCTGTCCCTGGAAGCAGGATGTCAAAATCAGGACTTTTGAGCATCTGAGCAAACGAACTCTCATGGGAGGGATGCACTAAGTAGGGGAAGACGAAGCGGCCACCACTCCCAGACAACCCAATCTGTAAGCCTTCGGCAAGGCTTCTCTCTTTTAGCCAGAGGTAAAAGTTCTTCATGGCCTTGATGTTGTCGGTAAGCCCCGCATGGTGGGTTGCGAAGTCCTCAACATCGAACATGAGCCAGTAAGCCCCATTCCCACCGTCTAGGCGTACAGTGCTCGATAGCCACACTCCTTCGTCACCCTTTAGGAATCGGGAACGGTCTAGTCCGGGGATTCTTACCGTTTCAGGCGTACCCCAATCAGTATCAGGAGGAAAGTAGCTACTGCCAATACCGAGCAAGTAATAAGCTAGCTGCGTTTTTGTTTGATAATTCCAGTTCTCGCCACGACTTCCGATTATTCGTTTTGATACAAACTGAAAGCTGTTATCGTTGAGCGCAGGAAAAGAAGAGGTATCAGTCATACAGGACACCTCTAGTTTAGACTAATGATGCGGGTTTCGAGAAGGTAGGACACAAAAGATTGAAGCATAAGACTCCTCCAAGGCGTTAGGGTTAAGGGCTGGACACCTCCCTTGTAAAAAACTCTAGGCTGGCTGGGGGAAAACGAGACGGACCACCAGCACGGCCCACTATGTGAACCAACTGGCGGAATCCTATATTATGCAGGGGGAATAGTCAAGACCAAATGCAGCTATGGTGAACGTCAATTCCTAGGGTCTTTTTCAAAAGCTGTCAACCAAAAATATATAAAAATCTGAAATTGAACTTGAGAACAATTTTCCGCTGCTCCGCAAAACCCCGCAAAATGCTCTCTGATTCATCGTCCATATCGAGGGCTGCGGCTTCCTCAGCCTTACGCCTCTCCTCAGCCTCAATTCGCTTCTGTTCTGCCCGCTGCTTGCGCTCCTGCTCTGCTTGGGCTTTTTGTGCTGCCTCTTCTTTCAGACGATTGGCTTCGAGGCGGGCTGCTTCTGCCTTGGCTTTTTGACGCTCTCCTCTAGCACGTAGACGGGCAGTTTGGGCTTCTGTGAGTTCTTCACGAAGAACAATCATTGAACTGGCTACAGCCTCAAGAGACCACCCCTTTCCCAGAAATTTGGAAATTAGCGAGGCACTTACGCCCTCCTCCCTCCAAATAGCAAAGGTGTTAGAGGGTACGTCCTCAATTTTTAGCATCAGGTAACAACCTGATGCTTCCGAAGTAGACTCGTACTTATCCAGCAAGTCATTCAGGAAATTGGCTGCACTGAAAACGGCTTCGTTAATGGTGGCGGGCGTTGCTGACCAATCGGACATATTTTCAGCGGCCATCACTTCCGGGGCTTGGTTGTTCCGACCAGCTTCCCTTGAGCATTGTAAATCCGGCTTGAACCATCTGGGCGTTGTACACTCCTCCCCTCAAATTTGCCGTCCTTTGAATAGGCCCTTGTCTCGCCTTTGGGCCTCTCAACAGTGTAGCCCTTATATGAGCCATCCTTCCCGTAAATTCTGGAAGACTCGGCAGCATGGGCAACAGAGGCCAGAAGAAGTAGGAAAAAAACTGTCCGCATTTGCTGGCTCCTTTTGAACTCAAGATCAACCCAAGTCGGGAAGTCCGGCGATAGCTGCGACCTTATTCTTATCAATCACATGCTGGTAGGTGTTCAAGGTCAAAGTGGGGGTAGAGTGTCCCACCATCTGAGAAACCGACTTGAGATCACCACCAGCCCCAAGGGCAGAGGTAACGAAGTAATGCCTGAGATCATACGGGCGAAGTCTTCTCGTGATCCCGGCCTTCCTCTTGGTCGATTCCCAAGCGCGTTTAACGTGCGAGACGGGCTTACCTCTAAAGTGAATAATGAACTGGCCTTCCCCGTCTTGGGCTTTCCATGCCTTCAGCAATTCCAGTAAGCGGGGATGGATCGGGACTGAGCGAACTTTAAGCCCGCCCTTCTTTGCTGATTTTACGAATATAGCGTTTTGATTCCAGTCTATTTGGTCCCATTTGAGACAATATAACTCGATAGGTCCGGGGCGTATTCCTGTATATGAAGCAAGCGCAATAGCCCTCTTCAAATGCTCTGGCGCATGTTCTAGTAATGCTTTGGCCTCATCAAGAGAGGGGGGCATAATCAGATCAGCATCGCTTTTAAGCTTATCCCAGGGAATCAAGTTCTTAACATATCCGCGCTTAAAGGCATACTTCATAATTGCTACAACAATATCCATGCGTCTGTTTATTGAAGAGTTCTTGCTAGACTTCTTAAATATGCCTGTATCTATCAGCTTGCCACTTTCTTTGTCTTTGCGAAACACTTTCCTAGTAGGCTTTTGGTACTCGCTTACTATCTTCCAAAAGTGATTTTCATTCATATCTCTAACATGAACCCCGCCAATGATAGGAATTATCACGTCATTTAAGTAAAACATATCAGTAATAACACCGGGGGAAGATTCCCCCCGCTTTTGTAGGTATTCTATAGCCACCTGTTTGAACGTCAAATCAGACGCAATCGGTCTAGTCCGTCTGGTCGGATTAGTCTTCTTGTCGTAATTGAACTGAGCTTGAAATAGTTCTGCCTCTTCCTTATTTTTGAAGAGGTGCTTTTCGCTCTTGCCTTCGGGAAGGCGGACACTGACCACCCACTTGTTGCCATGCTGGTATGCCATGCCCGGACACTATGACTGAGGCACAGGGAGGTCAATGGTTTTGTGGCACAATACTGCCTAAAATAGCCCGGAAATGGCTATTTCCGTACCACAATTTAGCATCTAAGCCATTGAAATTATTGACTGGACCAAAGCGTTCGCAACGCTGAGGTCGTGAGTTCGATCCTCATCGCCTCCACCAAGAGAACAGGGGTCACAGTGAAAAACACTGTGACCCCTTTTTCATTTCCGACTCTGTTCCGGCTTAATCTCCAGGTCTCCCGACAATCGCTCGCATCACGAGCCCGGCTGAGATGGCGAAACATGGACGAGTGGCTGCCGCCATTGCTTGTGGCGTCCTCCATGCCTTACCTTTTTACCCATCACCCAATCGACTGCCTCATCGCGCGCCTTCTCATAAGCCCAGACACGGCGAATATCAGCATCACGTCTTCTCCATGGTCCGGTCGCGTTTTGCGCGGGCCTCCTCCTCGAGTTTGTAGGCCACGTAATACTTGAAGATATTGCGCACGTACCGCACGGGTTCCTGCCCCACCGTCTTGGCCACCACCAACTCCACGTTGTTGAACCAGACCGAGGGATCGAGCCCCTCTGCTTCCGCGCGCTTGCGGGCGCGGGCAATCCTGTCAGGCCCTGCGTTGTAGCTGGCGAAAGCGAACAAGGTCCGATTCGTCTCGTTGAACGGAGTGCTTTTGAAGTGCTCATCCATCATCCTGGCCACATATTTGGCTCCGCCATGGATGTTGGGCTCCACCTGGCGGATGTCGCCCACCCGGAGCTCCCTGCCCGTGGAGGGCATGATCTGCATTACGCCGATGGCTCCCATGGGGCTCCTGGCGTTCTGATCCAGCCCGGACTCCTGGTAGCCCTGGGCCATGAGCAACAAGCTGTCGAAACCGTATTGGCTCCCGTACTTCTTGAACAGGCCGACCAGCGACTCGAAGCGGCGCATATCCGCACCGTCGCGGGCGTTGCGCATCTTTTGGGCATCCCGCGCGAACTGCTCATAGATGGCCTTCTGGAGCCCCTTGCCGGTGGAGTGAGGGATGATCTCGTCAAGGACGGCCTTGAGTTTCGGGCTGTCCTTGCGGATGGCCCAGGCGATGACGCCGTCCGTGCGCACCACAAGGTCAGGACGCGGGGTAATGTGCGGCAGGAAGTCCTTCCAGAGGTTCACCAGCCGGTCGTCCTTGACAGTCACCTGGATCAGTCCCGCATTCAGCATGTCCAGCACGTCTTCGTCCTGGAGCTCGTCCGGCAACAGGACGATGTTCACGGGTTCCCTGCCTTCACGAGCAAAACGCTCGTTCAGGGTATCGAGGCTCTGCCGGTAGCTCGTGGCTGCCCTCACATGAACCTCCCGACCGGACAGATCGTCCAGGCTTCCAATCTGCGGAGCACCGGGTCCTGTTACCACGATCTCGTTCATGGAGTCCGTTACGGGCACGGTGAAATCGACTGATTCGAGCCGTTCCCCGGTCACGGTGATGTTCCCGGCGGCGATGTCCGCCCTGCCCTCAAGCAAAGAGGGCAGGAGCCTGTCGAAGGTCATGGGAGTGACGACCACCGACAGGAATCGTCTACGCGGCAGGTGCTTGACCAGGCGGCGCTCCAGTTCGCGGATGGCGTCTGCCGCCAGCCCGCACTGACGCCCCTTGTTGTAGAAGAATTGGGTACGGCTGAAAGGCACGGCCACGCGCAGGACTCGCCGCTCGAGGATCTCGTCGAAATCGCCGGTGTAGGTCCCGGTATCGGTTTTGAATCCCCCCTTGGCGGCCTGCGCGGGCATGCCGGAAAACGCCAGGACGAACGCCAGGACGGCTATGACACGACCAAGTCTTTTCATACGGCCCCCGGATGAAAGGAATCGGCACACCTGCGGACGCGAACAGGATCCTGGTTCCAATAGCAAAACCAATGGAGTGATGGCGAGAGGCAAAACGAAGGCCGCAGCCCGGCTATCACAAGAGGAAAGACATTAGGGTCACGTATTGTTTTACGATTATTATGTTGCCAGATTCCAACAGATGTGAGACTATTGAAAGATCACGATTCCCAGGCAGCCCGCTGACTTCGTGTGCAATCATCAATACATGGACCGGATTTGGAGTTATTTTCATGAGTAAGAAACGGGACCAGAAAATTCACACTACTAACAAAGAAAACGTCGTTCCCGCAGATGCGCAGAAAACTGCTTTGGCGGCCAACCCCAAGTCATCATTCCCGATAGTCGGCATTGGCGCCTCGGCAGGGGGTCTGGCCGCCTTCGAAGCGTTCTTCTCCGGCATGCCCGCCGACGCCGACCCCGGAATGGCCTTCGTCCTGGTGCAGCACCTGGCCCCGGACCACAACAGCATCCTCACGGACCTCGTGCGGCGTTACACCCGCATGCAGGTCTTCGAGGTCGAGGACGGGATGGCGGTGCAGCCCAACTGCGCCTACATCATCCCGCCCAATCATGACATGGCGTTCCTGAACGGAACGCTCCAACTGCTGGCTCCCGCCGCCCCACGCGGGCAGCGACTGCCCATAGACTTCTTCTTTCGCTCCCTGGCCCAGGACCAGCACGAGCGAGCCATCGGCGTGGTGCTCTCCGGCACGGGCAGCGACGGCACCCAGGGGGTTCGGGCCATCAAGGGCGAGGGCGGCATGATCATGGTCCAGAATCCGGAGTCCACGGAATACGACGGCATGCCGCGCAGCGCCATCGCCACGGGGTTGGTGGATTTCGAACTGCCCCCAGCCGAGATGCCCACGCAGATCATTTCCTACGTGGCCCACGCCTTCGGCAAGCCCCCGCACCCCGCCGCCGCCCCGCCCCACAAGGCGGAGAGCGCGCTGAAAAAGATTTTCGTCCTGCTGCGGGCCCAGACCGGGCACGATTTTTCCATGTACAAGCCAAGCACCATCCATCGCCGCATTGATCGGCGCATGGCTGTCCATCAGATTGAAACGCTGAACGATTACGTCAAATACCTCCAGCAGAATCCGGTTGAAGTGGAAGCGCTCTTTCGCGACCTGCTTATCGGAGTGACATCCTTCTTCCGTGATCCCGAAGCCTTCAAGGCGCTTGAGGAGCACGTGATCCCCAAGCTGTTCGCGGGAAAACCGGCCGGAGCCAGTGTCCGTGTCTGGTCGACTGGGTGCTCCACCGGGGAGGAGGCCTATTCCCTGGCCATCCTCCTTCAGGAACGCCTGGAGACGCTGAAGCAGAGTATCAATGTTCAGATCTTCGCCACGGACATCGACAGCATGGCCATCGCCACGGCCCGCGCCGGACTGTATCCGGCCAGCATCGCCGCCGACATCTCGCCCGAGCGCCTTGGACGCTTTTTCCTGGCCGAGTCCGACGGCAGCATGTACCGCATCCACAAAGGCATCCGGGACATGCTGGTATTTTCCGAGCACGACCTGGTCCGCGACCCGCCCTTCTCCAGGCTCGACCTCATCAGCTGCCGCAACCTCATGATCTACATGGGCGGCGAACTGCAGAAGAAGCTCATCCCCATCTTTCATTACGCGCTGAATCCGGGAGGCTTCATGTTCCTGGGGACCTCGGAAACCGTGGGGGAATTCGGGGACATGTTCGCGACGTTGGACCGCAAGCTGAAGCTGTACCAGCGCAAGGACGATATCCACGGCACACGTCGCACGGCCCTGGGCCACTTCCTCCCGTTCACGTCGATGGAAGGGAAAGCCAGCCAGACTTCCGGCAAGACGCCCGCAGCAGGGAAGCTGCCGCTGCGCGAGCTGACCGAACAGGCGATCCTCAACCAGATCACCCTGGCCGGCGTGCTTGTGAACGCCCAGGGAGTCATACTGTATCTTCATGGCCGCACGGGCATGTATCTGGAACCGGTTCCAGGCGAAGCAGGCGTGAACAACATCCTGAAGATGGCCAGGGAAGGCTTGCGGCGCGACCTGACCACTGCCCTGCACAAGGCCACAGTGACCAAGGAAACCGTCCGTTGCGAGGGGTTGCGCATCAAAACCAACGGCCACTTCACCATGGCCAACCTGATCGTCTGTCCGGTATTGACGAACATCAACTCGACGCTCGAGGACACCTTATTCCTGGTCATTCTGGAAGAAACGTCAAACGCAGACACCCCGGTCGCGACCGGAAGCGCTGTGCCACCCCTCGGGATTGATTGCGACGCAGATGCGAATGTCGACGCGCGCATCACGGCACTCAAGCAGGAACTGCGGGCCAAGGAGGAGTATCTCCAGACCACCAATGAGGAGCTGGAGACATCCAACGAGGAGCTCAAGTCCTCCAACGAAGAGATGCAGTCCATCAACGAGGAGCTGCAATCATCGAACGAGGAGCTGGAGACGTCCAAGGAAGAGCTGCAATCAGTCAACGAGGAGCTCGCCACAGTCAATGCGGAATTGCAGACCAAAGTCGCGGACCTGTCGCAGGCCAACAACGACATGAACAACCTGCTGGCAGGCACGGGCATCGCCACCATATTTGTGGACCATCAGTTGCGCATCCTCCGGTTCACCCCCGCAGCCACCCAGATCATAAACATGATCCTCTCGGACGTGGGGCGGCCCGTGCGCCACATCGTGTCCAACCTGGTCGGCTACGACAGCCTGGTCGCGGACGCGCAGGCGGTGCTGGACACCCTGACCCCGAAAGAGGTCGAAGTGGAGACGACGGAAGGCAAGTGGTACACCATGCGCATCCGCCCCTATCGCACCCTCGACAACGTGATCGAGGGAGCGGTGATCACATTCTTCGACATTACTGCGACAAAGAATGCACAGGAAATGCTGAAACGGGCCAACGAGCAGCTCCGGCTGGCCATCGTTGTCCGCGACGCACAGGACGCCATCCTCATGCTCGACCTGGACGGACGCATCATGGCCTGGAACGTATCCGCGCAGAAGATGTTCGGATGGAGCGAGGCCGAGGCGCTGTCCATGAACATCCGGGACATGCTGCCCGCTGAGCTGCGCGACCAGGAACTGGACAATCTCCTGAGTGTCGCCAAGGTCGATGCCCAGGCGCCCTACGCCACAAAACGAATGAACAAGGACGGACGAACTATCGATGTTTGGCTGACCGCCACGGCAATGCTCGACAATGCCGGGCGGGTCTACGCCATTGCGACCACCGAGCGGGCTGGCCTTGTGAGAGGTGACCCATGAACGCCTCACTGCGCCAACGGGCCGAAGAGCTTGCCAGGACGGGCAAAGCTCCGGGTGTCCCGGCGTTGTCACCCCAAGAGATGCAGGAGAAGCTCCACGAGCTTCTCGTGCATCAGATAGAACTGGAAATGCAGAACGAAGAGTTGCGCCAGGCCCAGGAAGATCTGGAAGCCGTGCGCGCCCGATACTTCGACCTCTACGACATGGCCCCCATCGGCTACGTCACCCTCAGCGAACAGGGCCTGATCCTCGAAGCCAACACCACCATCGCCACCATGCTGGGGTTGCAGCGCAGTCTGCTTGTCAACCAGCCCATCAGCCGGTTCATCTTCAAAGAGGACCAGGATCGCTATTACCGGCACCGCAAGCATCTCGTCGCATCAGGCGAGCCGCAGGCGTGCACCCAGCATGGATGCGAACTGAGACTCATGAACCAGGATGGAGTTGTATTCTGGGCGCAGATCGAAACGCAATCCGCCCAGGAAGCAGACGGGGAAATGGTGCAGCTCACCACGGTCAGCGACATCTCCGCGCGCAAACAGGCGGAACAGGAGATGATCAGGGCGCAAGAATACCTCGCCAACATCCTGAACTCCATGCCCTCCATCATGATCGGGATCGACCTCAATTGCGTGGTGACGCACTGGAACAAGGCAGCGGAAGACGCCGCCGGGATTCCCGCCCGGATTGCCCTTGGCCGCCCCCTGGAAGAAGCGTTCCCCAGGCTGGCCACCCAGATGGACACCATCAGGGCTGCGCTACGCGACAGGACCCCCCAGGACACGAAACGCGACGTGTTCATACGGAACGGCGTGAGGAGCTACCAGGACGTGACGATCTACCCCCTGATCACCGAGGACATTGTGGGAGCGGTGGTCCGGGTGGACGACGTCACCCGGCGGGTCCAGATTGATGAGATGATGGTGCAGTCCGAAAAGATGATGTCGGTGGGCGGCCTCGCCGCAGGCATGGCCCATGAGATCAACAATCCCTTGAGCGGTATTCTCCAGAGCGCGCAGGTGGTGATCTCCCACCTCCAGCCGGATGTACCGGCCAACAGGATCGCTGCCGAAGCGAGCGGATGCACCATGGACAGCATCCAGACCTACTTGAATAAACGACAGATTCCCGGGTTTATGGACGCCATATGCCAGTCCGGCGCACGAGCAGCCGCTATCGTTTCCAACATGCTGGAATTCTGCCGCAAGGGAGAAGTGCGCCACCTGGCTGTGGATATCAACGCCTTGCTGGACAAGGCAGTGGAGCTGTCCAGCTTCGACTATGACTTGAAAAGAAAGTTCGACTTCAAAAACATCCGCATCGTTCGAGAGTATGCTCCGGACCTGCCGGAAGTGTACTGCACCAGCGCCGAGATAGAGCAGGTGATCCTGAACCTGCTCAAGAACGCGGCCCAGGCCGTGGTGGATCGAAACAAGACGGAGGCCGACCCGACCATCACACTGCGAACCGCCCTCGAAGGCGGCCTGCTGCGCATCGAAGTGGAAGACAACGGCTCCGGCATGACCGACGCCGTGCGCAAAAGGGCCTTTGAACCGTTCTTTACCACCAAGGGCGTCGGAGAAGGCACCGGCCTGGGGCTCGCCGTTTCGTATTTCATCATCGTCACCAAGCACGGCGGCAGCGTCGATGTGCAGTCGCAGCCTGGAATTGGAACACGCTTCATTCTGCGCATCCCTCTTTCGCCGGACCAGACGAAAGCACCGGCGGATGCGGCGGCGAATTCTTCCGAAGACTCTGAATCCCTGACTGGCCTGCCTTCCGGGTAGGTCTTCGCCCTGCGAGCCTCCTTGTCCTGTTCACACTGAGCGCGGCATGAGGCAAGGGCATCCCGCCCCGGTTCCCCTAGGAGCGGTTATCCAGCCGGGGAAAGTTCAGACTCAGGGTGGTCGCCTGATACATGAGTTCAATACTGCAGAACACGTTGATTTTGACAGGACCAATTGCCTTGGCTGGTTCAGGAGACGAACAATGACCGACATGCTGCGCAATCGTGCGGAAAACAAGCTCAAGACAATCGAGACGGCAGCCGAGAATGCGATGTCTCCCGAAGAAATGCGCCAGACGCTGCATGAACTGCGCGTGCACCAGATTGAACTGGAGATGCAGAACGAAGAGCTGCGGCGGACGCAGGTGGAACTTGAAGCCATGCGTGCGAAATATTTCGACCTCTACGACCTGGCCCCCATCGGCTACGTGACCCTGAGCGAAAAAGGGATGTTCATTGAAACCAACGTCACCTTCGCGACCATGCTGGGCGTGCCTCGGGGAACACTCGCCAAGCAGCCCTTCAGCCGGTTCATCCACAAGGAAGACCAGGACATCTACTACAAGCACCACAGGCATCTCGCGGCCACGGGCATGCGCCAGGGATGCGAATTGCGGCTGATGAAGGCGGATGCGACCCCGTTCTGGGTGAAAATCGATGCGGTTCCCGTTGTCGAGGAAGGCAGCCCCACGGTGTACCGTGCCGTCATAAGCGACATATCCGTCCGCAAACATGCCGAACAACTCCAGGCGCACATCGAGGGCGTCATCCAGCACGACCTGCGCTCCCCGGCGTGCAACGCCGTGAACGTCGCCACGTTGCTGCTCGAGGCAGCCGGCCTGAGCGCCCAACAGCGCCAGCTTCTGGCCCTGTTGAACAACGCTGGCCGACAGATGCTGGACACGCTGGATCGCTCCCTGGACATGTACAGGATCGAAACCGGACAGTACCAGGAAGTGCCAAAGATATTCAATTGCCTCCCGGTCGTCCTCGAAATCGTCCAGAACCTGCGAAACGCTCCGCAGCACAGGAACACCGTCATGCAGGTGCTTCTGAACGGTGCCCCGCCGACCGAGGACGCGGGCTTCCCATGTTCCGGGCAGGTGGAACTTATGCGCGCATCCCTGTTCAACCTGATGAAGAACGCGGTGGAGGCGACGCCGAAGGGGGGCACGGTGGTCGTCAACCTGATATCCGCGAAGGATTGCCGCATCGAGATACGCAATCAGGGCGTGGTTCCCGTGCCCATCCGGGACCGATTCTTCGACAAGTACAGCACGGCTGGCAAATCCTATGGCACGGGACTCGGCACCTACTCGGCGAAGAAGATGATCGAGGCGCAGGGCGGCACGCTCGAAATGCGCACCTCCGACGAGTCGGACGAAACAGTCCTCACGATTCATCTCCCGGAGTGCGCGCACCTTGCAGGCCGGAATCTGGGGCCGGGGGATAGCAATGTTTGACAGGTATATGGGACATCTTGACCATCGTGACCCTTTGCATGACTACCTGAAGGATCACATCGTTCCACAGCTTGGAGTCGGGTCCGCAGGGGTGGAGTTCCGCGTTTTTCAGTCAGCATGTTCCCGCAATGTCTATCTTTATGAAGAAAAACACAGCGGGGTACGCCTGGTCGGGAAATTCTACCCGCCCAAAAGCCCCTCCCAGCAGATGAAAACCGGGGAAATCGAGTTCGGCAACCTGGTCTACCTGCGCGGGCTGGGGTTCGATTCCGCGCCTCATTACGTAGTCAGGCCACTCGGCTTCAACCCCGCCATAAACAACGTCCTGATCATGGAGTTCCTGGAGGGCGGCCTGCTTGGGACGATCATCAACGAAGCCATCCATCAGCGCAAGCGCGAACGGCTCTTTCGCAAGCTGTCAGCCTTGGGACATTTCCTCGCCTCCCTGCACAATCGTACGGCGGGAGACTGGGGGGTCAACTTCGACCACAGTCACGCCTACATGGGGCGGCTCATCGGATCGCTCACGTCAAAACGAGGCATGGGGCGCGACCACTCGGACGAACTCTACCACCTGCGCGAGGCATGGCGCGGCCAGGGCATCATGTGGCAAGACCAGGGCGTGCTGGTTCATGGCGACGCCACGCCATCCAACTTTCTGTTCGGACCTGGCCATACCGTGCTGGCCATCGACCTGGAACGCATGCAATGGGCCGACAGGACTTTCGACCTGGGCAGGCTCTGCGGCGAACTGGCCCACTTCTTCTACCAAGCCATGGGGGACCCCGGTGACGCCGAGCCCTTCATTGGACATTTCCTTTGGGAGTACTGTCGCCATTTACCGGACCCCATGAGCGCATTCGGGTCAATCACAAGACGCATCCCCTTTTACATGGGCATCACCCTGCTCCGCATCGCCCGCAATTCGTGGATTGACCATCACTACCGCTGGCAACTTGTGCAGAAAGCCAAAGTGATTCTGAGGGAGCTGCCATGAACATCAAGGCTGTTTTGTTTGATATCAACGGCACACTCATCGATATCCAGACCGACGAAGGCAATGAGGAGGTCTACCGCGGCATCAGCCATTTTCTGACCTACCAGGGCATTCAAACGAGCCGTTGGGAGGTCCGCGACGAATACTACCAACTGCTGGACGCCCAGCGCAAAGCTGGTGGACAGACATTTCCAGAATTTGACGCGGTCGAACTGTGGCGCGAATACCTGCTCCGCAGACCTGAGGCCTGCCAAGCCCTGCCCCCGGAGAAACTGAAGTGGATGCCACTGTTTCTCGCCGAAATGTACCGGGGCATCTCCCGTTACCGGTTGCAACTCTACCCTGAAGTGGGAATCATACTCAACGAACTGTCTCAGCGGTACAAGCTTGCCGCATTGTCCGACGCGCAGAGCGCCTGGGCACTGCCGGAAATGCGGGCTGTGGGCATCGCAGACTATTTCAGCCCCATCATCGTCTCCGGAGACCTGGGATACAGGAAACCTGACAGCAGGATATTTCAATCAGCACTCGATGGGCTCGATCTTCCTGCAGAAAATGTCCTCTTCGTGGGCAACGACATGTACCGGGACATTTATGGCGCCAACAGTTTCGGCATGAAGACTGTCTTTTTTTCGTCCAATCAGGGAAGGAAAAAGTACAGCGGGGCAGAGCCTGACTACATCATCTATCAGTTTGCCGAACTGCGCCGAGCTATCGCGTTTTTTGAATCTCAAAATTAGCATGGAAACATAACGTACACTTCCCGAATGAAGCTGTGACCGCACACATGCTACCGGGCACGTTGCGGGACCATGCGCATCAAAACAACTCAACGCACCTGGGTGAATCCCGAGGCAGCCACACCCGGTTGAAGACAAGGAAGCAGCATGGCCAGGATTCTTATAGTTGACGATGACGAGATCACCCGCGTGGTGCTTTCGGACATCATTGGGGCGGAAGGGCACGACGTGTATGCCGAACCCTCCCTGGTCCAGGGACTCAAAAGGGCCGCGGCAATCCCCATCGACCTCGTGTTTCTAGACGTCTTCCTCCCAGACGGCAACGGTCTGGAATCCCTTGTGAAATTCACGAACCTCCCCTCCAACCCCCTGGTAATCATCATCACCAGCGCGGGCGATCCGAACGGAGCGGAACTGGCCATCCGCAACGGAGCCTGGGACTACGTCGAAAAGCCGTTTTCACCGCAGGAACTCCAACTCTCCATCCGCCAAGCCACGGCGTTCAGGGAGAAAAAGAGCGACACGCTGCCCGTGGATCGCAGCCGGATTGTGGGGTCGAGCCCCCAGTTGCTGCAATGCATACAGGAAATGTCCAGGGCGGCTCGAAGCAACGTGAGCGTTCTGTTTTACGGAGAAACGGGCGTCGGCAAGGACCTCTTCGTCAGGGCCCTGCACGAGAACTGTTCCGTGGCGAACGGACCGTTCGTGATCGTGGACTGCGCGTCTCTCCAGCCCAACATCGCAGGAAGCGAGCTCTTCGGACACAAGAAGGGATCGTTCACCAGCGCGGTGTCCGCAAACCAGGGACTTATCCAGCAGGCGCACGGCGGCACCCTCTTCCTGGACGAAATAAGCGAACTCGACCTTGAAACGCAAAAACTCCTGCTGCGCGTCCTGGAAACCCACAGGTATCGCCCCCTCGGGGAACATCACGAGGTGTTCAGCGATTTCCGCTTCGTGTGCGCCAGCAACAGGGATCTTGAAGCCATGGTCGGTGCGGGCCAGTTCCGGGAAGACCTCTTTTTCCGAATCCGGGAGGTGACAATCCGCCTTCCTCCCCTGCGGGAGCGGCTCTCCGACCTGCCTGAGCTCGTGGCGTTCTTTCTGGCGGAAGCATGCCGGAGCAACAATCTGGCCACGAAAACCGTCTCCCCGGAACTCATGCGCATGTTCCGCACATATGCCTGGCCCGGAAACGTGCGCGAACTGTCCCACCTGATCCGGGCGCTGGTCTCGTCCGCCCAAACCGACGACGTCCTCATGCCCTGGCACCTGCCGCTGGAGATGCGCGCGCTCCTCATCCGGTCCACCCTGAAGGGTACTGCGGCCTCGCAGGAGTTGTCCCTCAAGCCCGCAAGCGATACCATCGACATGAGCTGGAAGTCCTTCCGCACGGAATCATTGGACAAGATCGAACAGATCTATTTCCGGTCTCTGGTTGACTCCTATGCAGGCAATATATCCAAAATAATGTCCGTATCGGAATTGAGCCCGGCGCAATTATATCGGTTGCTGAAAAAACACGGCCTTACATCCCGCTCCAAAAGCCACGCCCCGCAAAACGACTTGTAAGCACGCAACCCGAAAATCCTGCCTGACCTGGCGGCCTGGCTTCACGCACATGCTTGAAGCCCGACCGCGCATCCCATTTTTCTGCCAAAACAATACACCAAGCCTTCCACGATTCTCTTCCCATGAGAATTTCTTCCTCGCGGATTCTTCCGGCATGAGAAAATTCCCATTGCGTGATTCCAGGCACTATTATCGACAGGTATTACAGCACATTGCGAAAACGACCGTGCGGCACACTTATTGTATATTAACAAATTATTAAATGTAGTTATTGGAAACTGCGCACCAAACAAAACTACAAACATGGCATGAATGTGAATAGCTTGCCATGCAACATAATGCAGTGTTTCTTCCGAAGAAGCACCCAAAATGGAAACAGCCATACATGGGCAAAAATTATTACAACCAACGCAAACCAAAACAATGTTGCCTAAAACAATGAAAAAAAATCTTATCGACACGTGAACATGAACAATATTCGACACAGTAAATTGAGCTCTTGCAACAGGGAAGCTCACGTCGACACTTCCAGAGCGTCGAAACCAAGGAGAATGCACAAAATGGCAACCGGACAGAACAATATGAAACTGATGGAAAAAGAAATGCACAACATGATGGAGCACGCTCAGGCGCTGATTGACGCGACCTCCGACGAGGTGGACGACCACATCAAATCGGCCCGTTCGGCTCTCCGGGAGCGGCTGGAATCAGCCCGCAAGGAATACGGCGAGATCGAAGGGAAGGTCCTGGCCAAGGCTCAGAGCGCCGATGCCTTCATCCACGAGAAACCATACTACGCCATTGGCGGCAGCTTCATCGTCGGCCTGCTCTTTGGCTGGGCCTTGTCCAGGAAGTAGCGTGAACCTGTTGCCACCCGGCATCTCCAGGCTCGCGCAAGCCGCCGGCAGGCTCGGCTGGACTTCAGTGCAAATCCTGGAAGATCGCCTGGAGCTGCTGTCCCTGGAATTGCGCGAGGCAAAGATCAGGTTCGTGCAGGCATTGGTGCTGGCCTGCCTCGGGGTGGCCTGCTTCATGTTCGGGATCGGCTTGATGGTCCTGGGATGCCTGTTCGCCCTGCCGGACGAGTGGAAGCTTCTCGGATTCGCGGCAGCGGCCATGATCAGCCTTCTGGGCGCAGGTGCAGCCTTCATGACACTGATCCGGCGAACGTCAAGCAAGCCCATGGCGTTCAGCCAGAGCCTGGCGGAACTAAAGAAGGACAGGTCATGTTTCTCGACAAGGAACTAAAGCGAATCCAGGAGAGCAAGGATCGCCTGGCCACATGCAGCGAGTTCCGCCGACACCTTGTCCAACTCGACATCAAAGGGGCCTGGAACATGGGACGAAGCACCTTCTCCAGCCTGACTCTCGGCCTGGCCCTGGCGGAACAAATACTGGATCTGTATCACAAGTACAAGCGCAACAAGAAATAAATAATGGACCCGTCAGCACAACAACACCATACAGTCCAAACAATGCACTCCAACTTAAAACACCATCAACACATAACAACACAAACACAAATCAAAACAGGAGACAAGACATGAGACTAGCAATGAATACTTCACTCGTATTGGCCATGTTCATCCTTGTTATTTCGCTCGGATGCGCATCCACCAGGACGCAAGAGGGGACCGGGGAGTATATCGACGACTCTGCCATCACGGCAAAAGTCAAAACAGCAATTCTCCAGGAACCGACTCTTTCATCTGCCGAGATAAACGTTGAAACATTCAAGGGCGTGGTCCAGTTGAGCGGGTTTGTAGGCTCAAGCGCGGAGATCAGGAGAGCTGTCGAGGTTTCACGCCGGGTAAGCGGGGTAAAGGCCGTCCGCAACGACATGCGCGTCAAGGGACAACAATAGGGAGCAGTATCTCAGCACAAGGCGGCGATCCATGCGGTTGCCGCAACCGCCCCCAAAAAAGGACGTCGAAATGAAACTCATCATCTTCACCATGGCGACACTGGCCTGCCTGAGCACCCTGGCCTTCGCCGCAGGCCCCAATTCCTACCAGTGCATCCGCCCCGACGGCACGGTCGTATGCACTGTCAACGTCCCACCGGGCGGCGACCCGAGCGTTGCCTGCAACCATGACTGCGTGGACTGCAACATGACCTGCGCGGCCAGACAACTCGTCATTCGAGACGGGAACGAGCGGATATATAATCCAGGAGCTCCTGCGGCAACTCCGCCAAGCCAGACGGGGCGAAGCGGCGTCGAAACACCTGAATATTGCAAGCAGCAGTACAGGAATTGTGAAAACACATGTCGCAGCAATCCGCGCAACAGAACACAGGTCGATATCGATGCCTGCACGTCGAGTTGCTACAGCGCCTTCTCTGGGTGTGGCAAGGCGCAATAACCGCAGCAAACAGGCCTGGGATCCTTATCACCAGTGAGGAACTCCAGCCTACCGTCGTTTGCCTGCAAACATGAAGAATAGGACGCGAGGACAATCATGCAAGAATCAAGAATTCACAGAACGATGTTGTTGTGTTTCGCGGCCATCCTGGCTGTAAGCGCAACGTATGGCTGCGCCAAGAAAAGAACGCCCCCGGAACCGACCGAGGCAACCACCACACGTGTCAATGAGAGGGCTGTCATCGTCCATCGAGGAGATGACGGGTCCAGAAGATACTACCGCGACAACAACGGGAAGCTTTACTATGTCGATACGGCCGGATCCGTGCACACCATAGACAGAAGCCCCGTGGTGCAGCAGGGTCCAGCAGGACTCTACTACATCATTGATGACGACAACGTCAGCTATTCAACAGATGACCGTGGCCGGTTGTACTACAGGGACAACTCCAACAGGACCGTCTACATAGACGACAGCAGCGCCGGCAGGGTCATAGACCCCCTGCCCATCATGCGCGGCGATTCGTATCCCAGAATCGAGCAGGTGCGCAGCCTGAGCTACTGCAACGAATCATGGAGAAAATGCACTTCCCGCTGCGATGACGACCCGGGCCTGGGAAGCAAGCGGAACTGCCTGGAAAACTGCGACTTCCAAAGAGAGCAGTGCCTCCAGCCCTACTGATTCCGCGTGGGCCTCGCGCACATGCCGACCGGAGCATGAGCGGACGCGACACCAACCGCTTATGCTCCGATTTCAAACGCAACACTCCAACCACCCTCTGCTCACCACGCAGAGCGGCACACCTGGGTGGGGTATTTTCATAACAAACCAAACAAGGAGCTCTCAATGAGAATCTTTAAAACAATCACCTGCTCACTCTCACTGCTTGCAGCTCTGAGCCTGTACATCGCTCCAGCAATGGCGATGTCCAACTCCAGCACGGTAATCGCTGGTTTCACGGACCTCCCGCTGCGCAATTGCCAGGGAACCTATTGTGGCGAACTGAAAAAGCTTGGCCTCGGCCAGGAGATGAGGGTTATTTTCAACGACACAGGCGGAGGCTGGTCCTATGTCGAAGTCGTGCAGACCGGAGAGAAGGGATGGGTGTGCAATGCCAACGTGTTTTAAGCCATCAATCTAGCTTGCCGCCGACAGCGTCAGGAGTGCTTCTCACAACGCATCACCCGAAAACCAAGAGGTTTATATGACCAATACCAGTACCAGACAAATGCGCGTCATTCCCGCACTGCTGGCCATCGCCTTGCTTGTCACGGCGATTCCCGCCGCAGCGGCAAAGCTTGTGCCCTCAGTCGACAACTTCATTCTCTTCCTGGATCATTCCAGCTCGATGAAGTTCTTCTACAAGGGCGTGCGGATCGTCGACCTTGGCGGACAATCCAAGATCGTTCTGGCCAAATCCGCCATGGTGGAATTCAACAACCTCGTCCCGGACCTGGGCTACAAGAGCGGCGTGTACACCTTCGCCCCCTTCAGGCAGTACGCAGGCATGGCCCCGTACAGCCGGGCAAATGTGGCCAACGCCATCGACCCCATCAGCATCGATTACGAAACCTATGGCCGCGTAACCCCCATGGGTCCCGGCTTGCAGGAACTCGACAAGGTGCTCGGCAACCTGTCCGGCAGGACCGCGGTCGTCCTGTTCTCGGACGGCGACGAAAACCTGGGCATCGATGCCGTGGTCGAAGCCAAGCGCCTTCAGGCCAAGTACGGCGACAAGCTGTGCTTCATGGTGGTCAGCTTCGCCGACAGCAAGCACGGCGAGAGCGTCCTGAAGCAGATCGCCGCCCTGTCCAGGTGCTCGTGCTTCGTGAAGGGTGAAGACTTCCTTCGCGACCAGGCCGCGCGCCTGAACTTCATGAGATGCGGCCTGTACCAGGAACTGTCCGACATGGGCAGCGAGACCGTGGTCTTCCGCTCCATCTACTTCGACTTCGACAAGTACAACATCAAGCCCGAATTCATCCCGGTGCTTGATGAAGGCGTCGCCATGAGCAAGTCCAAGTCCAACATGGACGTCGTCCTCGAAGGCCACACCGACTCCGTCGGCTCGGACAGCTACAACCAGGCCTTGTCCAACCGCCGCGCCAACTCGGTGAAGTCCTACTTCGTGAAGAAGGGCGTCGAAGCGGGCCGCATCACGGCCATCGGATACGGCGAGTCCCAGCCGCGCGCCGACAATGCAACCGCTGAAGGCCGCAAGCTGAACCGTCGCGTGGAGATCAAGTTCAAGCCCGTGCAATAAAACTCAACAAATCTGATTCCAGCCAGGCAGGGACCAACAACCCCTGCCTGGCGCATTGAAAACCTGGCATGCACACTCCAACATCAATAATCACGACTTATACATCACCTATTATGATTATTTCTGAAATAAACCTGGACACAACCCTCTCATAAACAGACAATGCAGGGTATTTCCCTAAAGACAACAATACTTATTCACCCATCATTACGAGGATACTACCATAGTAATCAACGCGTTTGCACTCACGGCACGCACGCGTACCGCGCTACGGGGCGACCAGGATACTGAGCTGCTGCGCTCGGAATTGTTCAGCATAAAGCAACTGGAGCGCCACGCTGTCATGCTGGCCGTCCAGCATCGAATCGACCCAAAGCCTGGACCGGACAAGCTGTTGCCACGGCTGGCGGACAACGCCCGCGTCCTGTTGGCGGCCTATGACGTCGTGACGGCGTCGGCCACGCAGGGCCAGCGGATCGTCCCTGCGGAAGTCTGGCTCCTGGACAATTTCTATCTCATCGAACAGCAGATCGTCATGGCCCGCCGCCATCTGCCGCGCGGGTACAGCAGGCAGCTGCCCCGCCTGGCCGACGGAGCATCAGCCGGTTTCCCGCGCATCTACGAGCTGGCCCTGGAGCTGATTTCGCACATGGATGGCCGCGTCGACAGCGACAACGCCCACCAGTTCATAGCCGCTTACCAGACCGTTGAACCGTTGAGGCTGGGCGAACTCTGGGCGTTCCCCATCATGCTGCAGCTTGCGTTGTTGGAAAATATCCGGCGTGTCGGCGTTCGCATAGCGCGCAGGCGCGAAGAGAGGGATGCGGCCATCCTCTGGGCAGACCGCATGCTCGCGACCGCAGAGCTCGAGCCGAAACAACTTATCCAACAACTGGCCAAATTCGCCAACGCGGACGTTCCCCTGACTGCCCCCTTCGTGGAAGAGTTCTATGCACGGCTTCAAGCCCAGGGCTCCGCCATGGCCTTTGTGCAGACCTGGGTCGAGCAGAAGCTGCGGGAACAGGGGGTCACGGCGACCCAGTTGTCGGAAGCAGCCGGAAGGACGGCTGCCGCCAACCAGATCGCCATTGCCAACAGCATCAGCAGCCTGCGCTTCATCGGCGCGATGGACTGGCGCGATTACGTCGAGTCGCAAAGCGTGGTCGAGCGGACACTGCGCGAGGACCCGGCCGGAATGCATGCCCTTCAGGATTTTTCCACCCGCGACCGATACCGCCACGTGATCGAGGAAGTGGCCAAGGGCAGCCCCAGGAGCGAACCGGAGGTGGCGCGTGAAACGCTCAGCCTCGCCAAGGCCGCTGCCCAGGCGTTTGGAACCGGGAATCGAACCGCGCACGTCGGGTACTACCTGGTCGACCAGGGCCACCACGTGCTGGAAAGGGCGGTAGGCTTCCGCCCCACTTTGAAATCGCGCCTTCGCGCAACGAGCCGACAACTCCGGCTGGCCGTCTACCTCGGCTCCATCCTGGTGCTCACGGCAATGGCAGCGTCGGTCGTGCTCGCCAGCATCTCCGTGCCCGGTCCGGATGACTGGAGGTACTGGCTGCTGGCGGTGGCTGGCGTGCTCGGGGTCTCCACGCTGGCCGTCTCCCTGGTGAACCTGCTGGTCACACTTTTCCTGCCTCCGCGCGGCTTGCCGCGCATGGATTTTTCAAAGGGAATCCCATCTGCGCACCGCACCATGGTGATAGTCCCCACCCTGCTCAGCACGCCGCAGGAAATCGATGATCTTCTCGAAGCCCTGGAGATCCGATACCTTGGGAACCGCGACCGCAATCTGTTCTTTGCCTTGCTGACGGATTACCGTGACGCCCCCGAGCGCACCCTCCCCGGAGATGAAGAGCTGCTGTCGCACGCCCGCGCGGCCGTGCAGGCGCTCAACGAGACCTACCGGGACGACCGCCCCTGCGTCTTTTACCTGTTCCACCGGCCACGGGTCTGGAATCCGTACGAACAGGTCTGGATGGGCTTTGAGCGCAAGCGCGGCAAGCTGGAGCAGTTCAACTCCGTGCTGCGCGGCGGCGACGTCGCCGCATTCTCCGACATCGTCGGAGACCTGGGCGTCCTTGGCTCGATCAAGTACGTCATCACCCTGGACACGGACACGCAACTGCCGCGCGACACGGCGCGCACGCTCATCGGCAACATCGCCCACCCTCTCAACAGGCCGGTGTACGACGCCGCGAAGGGGCGCATCGTCGACGGGTACGCCATCCTGCAACCCCGCGCGTCCATCAGCCTGACCAGCGCGGGGCATTCGCTGTTCACCAAGTTGTTCGCGGGCGAGTCCGGCATCGACCCCTATTCGCGCGAAGTGTCCGACGTCTATCAGGATCTCTTCGGAGAAGGATCGTTCATCGGCAAGGGCATCTATGATGTGGACGCCTTCCGCCAGGCCGTGGACGGGCGCTTTCCCGAGAACCTCATCCTCAGCCACGACCTGCTGGAGAGCGGCTATGCCCGCTCCGCCCTGGTGACCGATGTGGACCTTATCGAGGAGCATCCCGCCAGTTACGCAATCGAGACGAGCCGACGCCACAGGTGGATCCGTGGCGACTGGCAACTGGCCGGGTGGCTGCTCCCGAGCGTTCTTGGACCGCCGGGGCCGGATGGAACGAAATCAAGGCGGCAGCCCAATCCCCTCACCGCCCTGTCGGTCTGGAAAATTTTCGACAACATCCGGCGCAGCCTTGTGCCGCCGTCGCTGTTCGCCCTGCTGGCGGGCGGCTGGCTGCTCGGGCCGGGGTCGCCGTGGTTCTGGACCCTGCTGGTGGCGGGCGTGGTGTTCCTGCCCGACCTGTTGCGGGCCGTCATAGAACTCGTCCGCAAACCGGACGACCGCAACTGGCTGGTGCACACGGCGCTTGCGGGCAGATCAGCCGGTCGTCCTTTGGCGCTCGCCCTGCTGACGCTCACCTTCCTGCCGTACGACGCGCTCATCTGCGTGGACGCGATCCTGCGCTCGGGCCTTCGGATGCTGTTCACCCGGCGCGGTTTGCTGCTGTGGCACATGCCCAGCTATGCCCGGCGCAACGCGCGCCGGACGCTGGCGGCGTTCTGCGTTGAGATGTGGGCCGCACCGCTTCTGGCATCGGCGCTGGGCTTCGCGGTGTGGACCCTCCACCCTGCGGGCTTGATCTCCTGCGCGCCGGTGCTGCTCCTGTGGCTGCTCTCTCCCGCCGTGGGCTGGTGGATCAGCCTCCCACTCCTGCCGCCTGCGCAAGATCTGACAGAGGAACAGCGGAAATTCCTGCGGGCGTCCGCCAGGAGAACGTGGCGCTTCTTCGCGGAGTTCGTGGGGCCGCAGGACAACTGGCTCCCGCCCGACAACTTCCAGGAGTATCCATCTGCGGTCATCGCCTCGCGCACCTCGCCAACGAACATGGGCATGTCCCTGCTGTCTGCATTGGCCGCCTACGATTTCGGTTATATCCCCGCCGGAGAATTTCTGCGGCTGGCGGGCAACACCATGTCCACCATGGAGAAGCTGGAGCGCTATCGCGGCCATTTCTACAACTGGTACGACACCCGCACGCTGACTCCGCTTCGCCCGCAGTATGTCTCCTCGGTGGACAGCGGCAACCTGGCGGGAAGCCTGCTCACGTTGCAGGCGGGCCTTGCCGAGCTGAAAGACCATCCGGTGCTCTCCCCGCGCGCGTTCCACGGGCTTCAGGATACCGTGCAGGTGCTCTCCGAATGCGCGCCCGCCTCACGCATCCCCGAACTCGCGAAGAAGATCAGGCTGCTTCAGGACACCCTGCAAGCCCTCACGCGCGACGGGCTGCCGCGAACGCTGGCCGCTGTCGGCATCGCCCTGGCCGAGATTCGCCGCCATGGCGAGGGGCTTGCCTCGTCGCTGCCGCCAACAGCACTCGACGACGAACTGAATTTCTGGGCGAACGCGTTCGTCCAGCAGGCCCGCATGATTGAGGACGACATCAGGACGCTGGTCGCTGACACGCACACGGCGGGCGACATTCCAGGACTGGCGGAGCTGGCCCAGGGCGTGATCGACCCCATGCAGCCAGCCGGGTTTGCATCACAGCGTGCAGCCGCGCTGGAGCGCCTGGCGATCATCGACGACATGATGGAGCGTTGCCGGGAACTGGCCGCAATGGATTTTGAATTTCTCTACGACACGTCGCGCGACCTGCTTACCATCGGCTACGACGTGGGCGAACGCCGCCGCGACCCCTCCTGCTACGACCTGCTGGCGTCGGAGGCACGCCTGACGAGCTTCCTGCTCATCGCCCAGGGGCAGATCCCGCAAAAGCACTGGTTCTCGCTGGGGAGGCTTCTCACCAGCCATGGCCGCGACGTGAGCCTCATCTCCTGGAGCGGCTCCATGTTCGAGTACCTCATGCCGCAACTCGTCATGCCCAGCTACGAGAGCACCCTGCTGGAGCAGACCTGCAAGGCTGCGGTGTCCCGCCAGATCGAGTATGGCCGCCAGCGCGGCGTTCCCTGGGGAATATCCGAATCCTGCTACAACGCCACCGACGTGCACCACGTCTATCAGTACCGGGCCTTCGGCGTCCCCGGGCTCGGCTTCAAGCGAGGCCTGGGGGACGATCTGGTGATCGCGCCCTACGCCAGCGCGCTGGCCCTCATGGTGCTGCCCAGGGAGGCCTGCCGCAATCTGCAAACGCTGGCGAGCAGCGAATTCCAGGGCGCGTACGGCTTCTACGAAGCCGTGGACTACACGCCCTCGCGCGTGCTGCGCGGCAAGAGCCACGCAGTGGTGCGGGCGTTCATGGCGCACCATCAGGGCATGAGCCTCCTGGCTTTCGAGCATGTCCTTCTGGGCCAGCCCATGCAACGCCGCTTCATGGCCTCCCCCCAGGTGCGGGCCACGGATCTGCTGTTGCAGGAACGCGTGCCCAAGAAGGGGGCGACGCTCCACCCGCACGCAGCGGAAGTGAGCGCCTCCGCGCGCCCGGCCGCAGCGGAAGCGGACGCGATCATGCGCGCCTTCACAGACCCCAACACGCCGATGCCGGAAGTGCACCTGCTGTCCAACGGCAGGTACCACGTGATGACGACCAATGCGGGCGGCGGCTACAGCCGCTGGCACGATCTGGCCGTAACCCGCTGGCGCGAGGACGCCACCACGGATTGCTGGGGCGCCTTCATCTACCTGCGCGACACCGACACAGGCCGTTACTGGTCCACCGCGCATCAGCCGACGCTGCGCAAGGCCGATCACTACGAGGCGACCTTCGTGCAGGGGCGGGCCGAATACCGCAGGCGCGACCAGGCCATCGAAACCCACACGGAGATCAGCGTGTCTCCGGAAGACGATGTGGAAATCCGCCGCGTCACGCTCACAAACATGTCCTCGCGCACCCGCCGCATCGAGGTCACCAGCTACGCCGAGGTCGTGATGGCCCCCCTCAATGCCGACCTCTCCCATCGCGCCTTCAGCAACCTGTTCGTGCAGACCGAGATCCTGCCAGACCGTCAGGCCATCCTCTGCACCCGGCGTCCCCGCACGCCGGGAGAGCAGCTGCCGCTCATGTTCCACCTGCTGGCGGCGCCCGGCGCGACCGCAGGCGAGCCGTCCTTCGAGACCGACCGCGCAAGGTTCATCGGGCGGGGCCGCAGCGCCGCCAATCCGGCAGCGCTGGATGACGGCTCACCGGCAATGCTCTCCAACACCGGCGGTTCCGTGCTTGATCCCATCGTGGCGATCCGGCGCATCATCACCCTTGCGCCCGATGAATCGGCCAGCGTGCAGATCATTTCCGGCGTGGCCGGCACGCGCGACGCGGCCCTGACAGTGCTCGAAAAGTATGCCGACCGGCACTTCGTCGAACGCGCGTTTGAAATGGCCTGGTTCCAGAGCCAGGAAGTGCTGCGCCATCTGGGAGCGACCGAAGCCGACGCGCAGGTCTTTGGCCGTCTGGCGACTTCCGTCATTTACGGCAGCCCCACGCGCCGCGCCGCGCCAAGCGTCATCGCGCGAAACCAGCTCGGTCAGGCCGGACTATGGCGGTTTGCCATCTCCGGCGACCTGCCCATCGTTCTTCTGCGCATAAGCGACCTGAACCGCATCGGGCTGGTCAAGGAGGTGCTGCAAGCACACGCCTATTGGCGGATGAAAGGCCTGAGCTCGGACCTGATCATCCTGAACGAGGACTTTACCAGTTACCGCGCGGTTCTGCAGGACCAGATCATGGGTTTCATCAACGCGGGACCGGAGGCGCAGGTTCTCGACAAACCGGGCGGGGTCTTCGTGCGCCGCGCGGAGGAGCTCTCGGAAGAGGACCGCGTCCTGTTCCAGACCGTGGCCCGCGTCGTGCTGACAGACTCCACGGAATCCCTGTCCGAACAGGTGGAACGCCGCGTCCTGGCAGACCGGGCGCCGAAGAGGCTTGATCCCACGCTCCGACGGCCCCCCGACCCTGTCCACCCGCTGCACGCGCGCGAGCGCATCTTCTGCAACGGCCTGGGCGGCTTCACGCCGGACGGACGCGAGTACGTCATCACCATGGAGCCCGGCCAGACGACGCCCGCTCCATGGGCCAACGTCATCGCCAGCCCGCACATCGGCACGGTGGTCAGCGAAAGCGGGAGCGCATACACCTGGGTGGAAAACGCCCACGAGTTCCGCCTGACCACCTGGCATAACGATCCGCTCTCCGACACGAGCGCTGAAGCATTCTACATCCGCGACGAAACCACCGGCGCGTTCTGGTCGCCAAGCCCCCTGCCCGCCCGTGGCCGGTCCGGCTACGTGTGCAGGCACGGATTCGGCTACAGCGTCTTCGAGCATTACGAATCCGGCATCTCCTCTGAAATGCATACATACGTGGCCATGGATGCGCCGGTGAAGTTCGTGGTGGTCAAGCTGCGCAACCACTCCAAGCGGTCCCGCCGGTTGTCGCTGACCGGATACTGGGAGCTGGTTCTCGGCGAATGGCGGCACGCCAACCTGATGCACGTGGTCACCGAAACGGACCCGCACAGCGGGGCCATGTTCGCGCGCAACGCCTATGGCCGCGAATGCGCCCACCGGGTCGTCTTCGCCCATGTCAGCGAGCTCGCGCGCTCCATGACCGGGAGCAGGACCGAATTCATCGGCCGCAACGGGTCGCTGAACAACCCGGCGGCCATGAGCCGCAGGCGGCTTTCGGGGAAAACGGGCGCGAGCCTCGACCCCTGCGCCGCCATCCAGGCCCGGATCGAACTGGCCGAAGGCCAGGAGCGCGAGATCGTGTTCATATTCGGAGCGGCGCGCCACACGGACGAGGCCCAGCACTTCATCCAGCGCTTCTCCGGACCTGCCGGCGCGCGACAGGCCCTGGAGGAAGTCTGGAGCCACTGGAACCGCACGCTGGGCGCGGTTCACGTGGAGACGCCGGACGCGGCGCTCAACGTGATGGCCAACGGCTGGCTGGTCTACCAGACGCTCTCGTGCAGGGTCTGGGGGCGCAGCGGCTACTACCAGTCCGGCGGGGCCTACGGATTCCGGGATCAGTTGCAGGACACCATGGCGCTCGTCCACGCAACGCCTTGGCTCGCCCGGGAACAGCTGATCCGGTGCGCGGAGCGCCAGTTCCTCCAGGGAGACGTGCAGCACTGGTGGCATCCGCCGGGCGGCCAGGGCGTCCGGACGCATTTCTCCGACGATTATCTTTGGCTCGCCTACGCCACCTGCCGTTACGTGCTGGCCACTGGCGATACGGGGGTGCTCGACGAACAGGTGCATTTCCTGGAAGGCCGCGAGCTCGACCCCAATGAGGAAGCGTACTACGACCAGCCGCAACGCTCGACAGAGGCGGCAAGCCTCTATGAGCACTGCGTGCGGGCGCTTCGGCACGGGTTGCGCTTCGGCGACCACCATCTGCCCCTGATGGGCTGCGGCGACTGGAACGACGGCATGAACCTCGTCGGTCATGAAGGCAAGGGCGAGAGCGTCTGGCTGGCCTGGTTCCTCTACGAGAATCTTCAGCTCTTCGCAGGTCTTGCCCGCGAGAGGGGCGACGAGATTTTTGCCGAAACATTCAGCCGGCATGCGTCTCTCTTGCGCAACAACATCGAGGCAAACGCCTGGGATGGAGGCTGGTACCGCCGGGCCTACTTCGACGACGGCTCCCCCTTGGGTTCTGCCGAGAATGAAGAGTGCCAGATAGATTCGATCAGCCAGAGCTGGGCGGTCATTTCAGGCGGAGGCGATCCCCTGCGCGCCCGTCAGGCCATGGACGCAGTGGATGCGCGCCTGGTGCGGCGCGACGCGAAACTCATCCAGCTGCTCGCGCCGCCCTTCGACAAATCCGACATCGAACCCGGCTACATCAAGGGTTACGTGCCTGGCGTACGCGAGAACGGCGGCCAGTACACCCACGCCGCGATATGGGCGACCACCGCCTTCGCCATGATGGGCGACAAGAAGCGCGCCTGGGAGCTGTTTGACATGCTAAGCCCCGTCAATCACGGCAGCACGGCGGAGGACATCGAGCGCTACAAGGTTGAGCCGTACGTGATGTGCGCGGATATTTACGGCGCGGCCCCGCACACCAGCCGGGGCGGCTGGACCTGGTACACCGGAGCCTCCGGCTGGATGTACCGCCTGAGCGTGGAGACGCTGCTCGGGCTGCACCTGGAAGTGGACAGCCTGCGCATCGCGCCGTGCATGCCGGACCATTGGGATTCGTACAGATTGCATTACCGTTTCCGTGAGACTTTCTACCATATCACGGTACGGCGCGTGGACGGGAAGGCGGACCGCGTGATTCGCGTCACGGTTGACGGTGCAGTGACAGAGGATGCCGGGCCTGCGCGCATGGAGCAGATCTCCGGACGAATTCGCCTTGTCGACGATCACCAGGACCACCACGTCGAAGTGCAAATGGCCTGACAGCCTGTTGAAAAATCCTCGCTGACTGCGTTGCATGGAAAAAGCCAAACCCTCACGCATGTCAAATACGCATCGGGCTTGACTATTTCCTGCTCCTTGTCAGCGAGTTATTTGAACAGGCTGCAAGAATCGACTTTCGGGGCGGGCTGCTGAAATGAATGACGGCCGCAGCGGCACTCCAGTGTGTCGCTGCGGCCGTCATCTGGCAGGGAGCGGCCCGCGCGCGCACCCTGGTCTTGGGTGGGGCTCTCGGGGCCGTCCGCACAGCCACGAGCCTGCCACACCAAAACAGCCTATTCTCTTACTGAAGTTCCTGCCGAGGCTTGAACGAGGCGAGACATTCGCGCATCGATGTTGAGAAACAGGAACATGCCTCAACAACAAAACAAGTTTTCTTTAAGCGTACGTCTGCAGACGGTACAAACGCATCATGAAACCGTCGCACTAGAACGTCACCGCCAGGCTCACAGACCCGAGCATTTGCGGCCCGGACTGTTTCTCGAACTCCTGCGTCCTGTACACGTGGGTGTAGGTCAACTTGGCCCGGCCCAGCACCAGTCCCACCCCCGCCATGAGATCGGCCACGAAAGGCTTCTTCGTCACGCTCGGGCTGTTCTGCCAGGTGTTGCCGTCCAGGAATATGTTCCTGGCCACCGCCCTGCCCTCGGCGCCGACGAAAATGTGCACTCCGAAATCGGTGTCCTGGCGCAGACGCGGATCAGCCGGGCTTGCGGGCGCGCTCACGCCGCCGCCGGGCTGGATGAGCGAGGTGCCGAAATCCCAGGGCAGCCGGTACCCGAAGCGCGTCTCGAATCCTACCGCCCCTTGTGTCACAACGTTTCCCACCGTGGCCCGCACGTGTGGCAGGAAGTCCCAGGCAAAATCATGGCCCAGGTCTGCGCGCAGGGACCGCAAGGTGCGCTGCCAGGAGAGCATGACGCCCGGCTCGTCGTTGATCTGGTGGTCCCAACCTTCTACACGTTTCATACCCATGAGGGCGTGGTAGTTGTTCTGGGTCTCGGCTGCCCTGGATGACGGGCCGACAATGCCGATGCTCGTTTCGAAGGTATCGAGCTGCGTGCTGGTCTTGGCGTGCAGCGCCAGGGATACATAGGTCCAACCGGCATACGGGCGATCGTTGGGCAATGGCGTCTTCAGGCTTGTGTTGCGCGGGACGTACATGTTCTGGCCCAGCGCGAGCGCAACATTGTACTGCTGGTCAGGTTCGTTCACGAAAGGGAGGATGCGAAGGTAAGGTAACAGGAACGAAGGGAGCCGTTTGTCCTCAGCATAGTGCTTGAGATCGCCGGAAATCCAATTGAACTTGATCCCGTTGGTATATTGTTCGTCGGTTCCTGCGAAGAAGTCATTCTCTTCTGTGATGATGAAAGTGGAAGCGGGTCCGACTGCCTGGTCCGGTTCGGTCCCGGACACAGACGGGGGCGTGGCAAGAAGCGCCAGGGCCGTGCAGAGCAGGACAAATGACGTGATATGTCTGAATCGCATGAGGGAGGGCCTTCTCTGTCTCAGTTCCGGTTTGTGCTTGAAGAGGTAAGGGAGAAGACCCTGACCAGACGGAGTTGAAAATGGACACACCTATTAAAGCTCACCTTAAGATGAGCGAGGCAATACTGCATACAGATCAGCAACGTTGCGGAAGGGGCGATTGCATGGTCCGTCGTGGATCGCCATGGCCGAACAGGATCACTTCGGACCAGACATATCGTGCTGCATGCTACTCCTGCTGATTCCCGTAAAGCCCTCCGGCAACAGCGCCCAAACCGCCGCCAACCAGAGCGCCAACTCCAAGGGAGCCGCCGCTCAGGGCGCTAATCCCAAGACCGGCCCCAGCGCCGACGACTCCACCGGACACAGCACCCTGCTGGGTGCGGGTCATGTTTGTACAAGCGGAAAACGCCAAAAGCAGAACAAACAGCATCAGGAAGCATATACGTTGCATGACTTCGTCCTTAATTCTTCAAGTTAGGCACAATTATTTCATGCCAAATTACTGAGAACACATTTCTATCACTCTTGGTTGGGTTACTCTTGTAATAGGCGTCTATCCGCGTGACCATTTCAGTCCAGCTGACGTCACGAAGGGCATCGACCCACGCCTTGACGAACTTCGATGGTTGCTCTGAATGTTTTTCCCTGAGATGATACTCGAGAACAACCGCACTTCCTGCTCCGAATAGAAAAGCTATTTTTTCCTGTTCAGTTGACCGCATCCACACCACTCCATCAACATCAGGAGTCGGATGCGATTTGATTTCCTGGGCAGAACTCACAGCAACACTGGCCAATGCGATCGCCACAAGAAAGCATGGGAATAAATAGAAGCGCGCAGCCATAATCATCTCCTTCAAAATCCAATTGACTCGACAAGTATGCATCGTGCAGATCAACCTCCAAGCACGTCATGAATCAGCACGTATCAGCCGCGCCTTTTCCCAATGACCAGCAAGATGACTCCTCCGGCCAACGCGATGATTCCGACAACAGGAGGCAGGGGAAATGTCTTCGTGGTCTCGGAGGTCACTTCCAGTGGACCAAGATCGACGACTTTCTCTTTGGTTGTATAGGTAAACCCTTGATATCCAAGGGCAGCGATGCCAAGCACAATGAGTGCGACGGCAATGATCGTGGTTGTTCTCATAAAGCCTGCTGCGGTTAGGATTGCAAAATGATCATCAGGACTGCACGCTGGCGATAGCCCGCCGACGTTGCCGCCTACTTGCCCAGAACTTTCTTGATCTCGCCGACTTTGGATTGAATCTTCCCGCCGAGATTCTCTCCCTTGCCTTCAGCTTCCATCTTGACATCTGAGGTCACCACGCCAACGACTTCCTTGGCCTTCCCCTTAACCTGGTGCAACGTTCCTTCAACACTGTCTTTCGTGCTTGACTTCATGACATACTCCGTAGTTACAACGTTGACATTCCATCGGCGCGAGCCAAAAATGAGTAAACTTATGACCTCTTAGAGAGATATGCCGCTTTAAATCTTACCCAGCAGAAACAGAATCAACAAAACAACGAGAATTGTTCCCACCAAACCGCTCGGACCATATCCCCACGGACGACTATGTGACCACACCGGAAGCACACCAAGAAGTGCGAGCACAAGAATAACTATCAGAATTGTACCTAATGACATTCCAATTCTCCTTGATTATAAACTTATTTCAACGCAAAAACTATCGACACATCCACCGATTCCCGGGATCGCCCGCAATCATCCATGAGGTTCCCTGAGGGCGGCAACGCCAGAGCAATCGCAGGCTTATGAACCACCATGCACCACAGACGATCATGAACACTATGCTGTTTACAATTAGCATGCCGTCACAACGACCAGCACAATACCCATGACATAATTGATTAATTCTGTATAAAACCCAAGAGCCACCCATAATTCTCGCACTATGAGAACCATAAAGTGAGACGTTCTCTCTTGATGACAGCAAAACTCACCCCGCAATCTCCCAACCAATCAATACGCCAAGTAACAAAACCTCGAAATCGCCGATGCAATGTACATATTGAACACTGCTATCGAACCACGGATAATACGACACGAACAACCGTTCCCCCTGGAACGGTTGCAGGCAAATTTCTCTCTCACGGGAGTTTCCATGCCGGGGAAGCGATCTTGGGGGTTGCGATGATGAAGGAGGCCCGGAAACAGGTTTCCGCAAGACGCGGGTATACATTGGGGGAGTGATTTCCCTTGCCTTGAGGCACCCCCGCATGGACAGCCTTGGAGATCAACTTTTGGGAGAGGTTAAAAGCGGTGGACTCGCATACTGGAAGGAACAACCCGCACACGGCCGCGATTGATATTTATGTCAACTATTTCGGAAATCTTAGAAAGGACAATGCTCCATGTGCCATATCCAAACCGTACACCCAACCGTTTTCCCTGCGCGCGACCTTTCCTGTCCCCCTCGTCACAGACAATAGCGTCGACACTCCGTTCAGACGCTGGACGCCGCCGAATTCCTTCAAATACGAGAGTTTCTTGCGAGTATCTAATGGTACGTCATCAGCCACAGTCAGTTGCCCGTGCCAGTCAGACAGCCTTTTTATGAATGCTCTTGGCCTATGAACAGTTGCAGGAAGACCTCCAATGAAATTGAGCCTGTACTCGTTGACAGGCAGCCAGTCCTGAAGAGTTTCTGTGATAATTTCGCCCCCACCTGCACCGGCTAACTTGATTTCTGGTCCTTCAAGTATGGCGGCCTGTAACTTCCGATGAGTGGTTCTGCGAACGACACTCCAATGTAGTACTCATTTTGCCAGGCTACCGTATAATTCTTCCCAGCCAGGTACGGCTTGGCGTAGTATTCATTTGTTATTGTCCCCTTTCTTCCACATGTACTCTTGTCAGGGGCATCATTTAGTTTGAGCCTCGCACCACCAATGCTGATATCCATCAACATAGCCAGAAAGCATGCTCCGTCTATTTCAATTGTGTAGTCATAATATCCGGAATTATCATCCATGGAGATTCGTTCATAACGCCTACGCTCTTCCATCATTCTCTCCTGACAGATTTTTTGCGTTAAATTCATAAAGAGTACCAGGTCAATTTGAGTTGTTGTCAGGCAGACGCCTTCTGCCAGAGAGTTCGGGTATGCCTCAAGGTTGTCCGGGCATTTCCCTGACATCGTTATGCAAAATCTGTTCGTTGACACGCCGGTAAATTATTTCGGCGTGTTGGCGCAGTACAAAGCCCCTGCAAAAGCCCACTCTGTAAAGCCAGCCGACAGTCTGGCTTCAAGTTTTCCTGACAGACAAGACCTTGTTCCACAGGTTCGCGGCAGGCTTGCACGGGCGCCCTGCCGGATGAGAATGCGCTGTCAGGCTGCAAGCCGTGCGGGGCTGGAAAAAAATGGGCCTCCGGGATAGAACAATCCAGGCGCGGCTGGGCACGCACGCCTTCTCTCCCGAACCAGGCTCGAATGACCTCTTCCTGGCTCGCGCCGACAAGCCGCGAATAACGACAAGGAGTCGAACCATGGATAAACAACTTGCTGGCAAACGGGTGCTCATTCAGGTGGCGGACACCTACGAGGACCTTGAATTGTGGTACCCCAAGCTCCGCATGCAGGAAGCCGGGGCCGAGGTCGTCGTGGCTGGAATCGATCCCCTGCGCCGGGACTACAAGGGCAAAAACGGCTACCCCTGCACGGCTGACGCCACCCTGGCGGACATGAAGGCCGAGGATTTCGACGCGCTGATCATACCTGGCGGCTTCGCTCCGGACATTATCCGTCGTGACGCCAAGGCGCTCGCCCTCACCAAGGCGTTCTTCGACGCGGGCAAGCTGGTGGCTTTCATCTGCCACGCAGGCTGGGTGCCCATCTCGGCAAAAATCGTCAGGGGCTTCAGGTGCACGGCCTGCATCGCGCTGAAAGACGACCTGGAGAACGCCGGAGCCATCTGGGCCGACGCGAGCGTGGTTGTCGACCGCAACCTGATTAGCAGCCGCCGCCCGGCGGATCTGCCGGATTTCTGCGCGGCAATCATCGACTGGATGACCTCTGCGGGGAAATAGGAGTCCCACCGCGCCGGGCGGTTTCGCACCAGCCCACCTGCCCCGTGCCTCCCCTGAAGACGCCGGGACAGCCATGGGCGAATGGGCACCAGTTCTGCCGCAGGCAACATTGGTAACAGCACGCCCTTTTCGGAACCGCCTGGCAGCTCGGGCATGGCCTGCTTCCGGTACCGCGCATTCTTCGTATCTTTTGCTCGGCCTGACTTCACCCCAGGACATGAAAAACCCATCAATACCTGAACAAATGTATTTGCATTGACCGTAATGAACGTGTATTCTCCCAACCAATAAACTTTTGTGAATTTTCGGAGCAAAATTTTGGGACAGGCCGACGAAAATGAAGACCAGCTCCTCTCTCGGGTAGCCTGGCTCTATTTCAACGAAGACCTGACGCAGGCCGAGATCGGCGAGCGGTTGGGCATTACCCGTCTCAAGGTGAACAGGCTCCTGCAATCCGGCAAGGAGAAGGGGCTCATCCGGGTGGTCATCAACACTGCGTTCCGGGAGTGCGTGGACCTGGAAGGCAGGCTGGTGCGCGAATTCGGGCTGGCGCGCGCCATTGTGCTCCCCACCCCCGAAAAGGGCGGCGACAGCCTGTACCAGACCATAGGCCGCCCCGCCGGGGAGTACGTCTCCACCACCCTCCAGGACGGGCAGTCTCTGGGCGTGGGCTGGGGCAAGACCATGCGCGCGGCCATCACCGGAATCGTGGTCCGCAACTTCCGGGACCTCTCCATCACCTCGCTCTACGGCGGCGTTCCCAAAAGCCCCGTGAACCCGTTCGATTCGACCGCCATGTTCGCCCGCCAGCTCCAGGCCGAGGTCTGCAACCATCTCGCCGCCCCCATGTTCGTCTCCTCGCCCCACGTGCGCGACACCATCGCCAGCCAGGAGCTGTTCCGGACCTTCTACAAGGAGGCCCTCCAGGTGGACATGATCCTCACTGCCGTTGGCGACCTCTCCGCACAGGCCACCAACATCGCGCTCGGTGCGGTCACGCTCGAGCAGCGCGCGGAGCTGGCCAAGGTCGGGGCCGTGGGGGAATTTTTTGGCCGTTTCCTGGACGCCAACGGCGAAGTGGTCGACCATCTGGTCAACTCGTGCAGCATGTCGCCGGACTTCGAGGGGCTCTGCAAGGTCCCGCACATCGTCCTCGCCTCGGGGGGGCTGGCCAAGCTGCGCATCCTGCGGGCCGTGCTGGAGCGCGGCTACGTGCACGTTTTCGTGACGGACATGACCACTGCGGAGAACCTGCTGTTGCAATGAACCTTTCCGGAAACGGGATGGTTTCGGTCGTTGCTGTGAAGAGTGTCCAAGGTGTAGACGTTTTTTCGGTCGGTTTCTGGTCGCATGAAAGCCCTGACTCGCGGAAGGGCTTGTTGAATACGGTTGGAGACGGTCGCCTCAAGGCGATCTGAACAGGTAACGTTACAAACGAGGAGGACTGTTCATGCTCACACGTTTCGTCATGCTGACTTTGCTTGCCCTGTCGCTGTCTGTCTCCGCCGCCTTCGCGCAGACCGACTGCAAGAACCTCGGCGCGCTGGACAAGGCGTACTGCGACGAGAACAAGGACCTGGTCGCCGACGCCCCCAAGGCCGGCAAATGCCAGGACCCCGGCACGCTCGTCTTCACTTACACCCCTGTTGAGGACCCCGCCGTCTACAAGGACCTCTTCACCGACTTCCAGGAATATCTCTCCAAGGCCACCGGCAAGAAGGTGGTGTACTACTCCGTGCAGTCCAACGCCGCCGAGGTCGAGGCCATGCGCTCAGGCCGCCTGCACATCGCGGGCTTCTCCACCGGCCCCACCTGCTTCGCGGTGAACCTGGCCGGCTACGTGCCCACCTCCGTGAAGGGCTACGAGGACAAGTTCCAGGGCTACAACCTGATCGTCATCGTCAAGAAGGACAGCCCCTACCAGAAGCTTGAGGACCTGAAGGGCAAGAAGCTGGCCCACACCTCGGCCTCCTCCAACTCCGGCAACCTGGCTCCCAGGGCGCTGTTCCCCAAGCTGGGCCTCGTCCCCGACAAGGACTACACCGTGGTCTACTCCGGCAAGCACGACCAGTCCGTCATGGGCGTGGCCCACGGCGACTACGACGCCGCAGCCGTGGCCTCCGACGTGTACGACCGCATGGTCAGTGCCGGGCGCGTGGAGAAGGACTCCCTGCGGGTGATCTACCGCAGCGCCATGTTCCCCACCTCTTCCTTTGGCTACTGGAGCCAGCTCTGCCCTGAACTTGCCAAGAAGATCGTGGACGCCTTCAACTCCTACCGTTTCAACGACGCCATGAAGAAAGCCTTCGACGGCGCCGACCGCTTCTATCCCGTCACCTACGAAAAGGACTGGGCGGTCATCCGGGAGATCAACGACTCCCTGGGCATCGCCTACACCGAGGAAGGGATGAGGAAGGAAGAGGAAAAAGAAGCGGCCGCCAAAAAGAAATAAGTACTCAATGAACAGCAATCAGAATCATGGAGGGAACGGGGCCAGGCCCCGTTCCCTGTCGGTGGCGAACCTGGAGAAGGCCTACAAGCGCGGCGTGCCCGTGCTCAAGGGGATATCCTTCGAGGCGCAAGGCGCGACCACGCTGGGAATCATCGGACCGTCCGGGTCTGGAAAGAGCACGCTCCTGCGTTGTATCAACCGGCTCATCGAACCGACCGGGGGCAGCATCATCGTGGGCGGAAAGGACATCGCCAGCCTTTCCGGCACCGCCCTGCGCCATGCGCGGCGGCACATCGGCATGGTGTTCCAGGAGTACAACCTGGTGGAGCGCCTCTCGGTGATCGAGAACGTGCTGTGCGGCAGGCTGGGCTACATCTCGCCCCTGAAGGCGTGGCTCAGGAAGTATCCCCAGACGGACATCGACCGCGCCTTCGAGCTGATCGACCACGTGGGGCTGGGCGAATTCTACAACCAGCGGGCCGACAGCCTCTCCGGCGGCCAACGCCAGCGCGTGGGCATCGCCAGGGCCGTCATGCAGGACCCGGACATCATCATGGCCGATGAGCCCACCAGCTCCCTGGACCCCAAGACCTCCGTTGAGATCATGGAGCTTTTGGGCCTCTTCTCCAGAGAGCGGAACATCCCCGTGCTCATAAACATCCACGACGTGGAGCTGGCCAAGCGCTTCTGCGACAGGCTCATCGGCATATCCCAGGGAGTGGTGGTCTTTGACGGGCCGCCCAAGGATCTGACCGTGGAACACCTCAAGGCCATCTACGGTGGCGAGGACTGGCTGGCATGACCGCCACCGCCGCCATACGCACGCCCTTCAAGCCCAACTGGTGGGCCAGGCTGGGATGGCTGCTGCTCGTGGTCTATTGCTTTTACGCACTGAGCGAGCTGCAGATCACCTGGGAGCGGTTCGTCATCGGACTGGGCACCGGCGCGAAGTTCCTGTCCGAACTGTTCCCGCCCGGCATGAAACGGCTGGGCCTGCTGCTGGACAACCTCATCGAGACAGTCGAGATCGCGGTGATATCCTCGGCCTTCGGCATACTGCTCTCGCTGCCGCTGGGATTTCTCGCCGCGCGCAACCTGATGCCCGGCTGGCTCACCTGGCCGTCGCGGGCAATCATCGCGCTCAGCCGGTCCTTCCATCCGGTCATCTTCGCCATCCTCTTCGTCAAGGCGGTGGGGTTCGGGCCGCTGGCGGGCATCCTGACCCTGGTGTTCGCTTCCATCGGGTTCGTGGGCAAGCTGTTCGCGGAAGCCATCGAGGAGATTTCCCTCAAGCCGGTCGAGGCCATGAAAGCCGCCGGAGCGCCCTTCATGAGCGTGATCACCTACGGCGTGCTGCCGCAGGTGTTCAACCGCTTCATCGGGTTTTCCACCTACCAGTTCGACTCCAATCTGCGAAACTCCACCATGATCGGCGTGGTGGGCGCGGGCGGCATCGGCGGGACCCTGTTCGCGGCGTTCCAGCGCTTCGATTACGACTTCCTCTGCACCATCCTGCTCTCCATCATCGGCCTGATCATGATCGGCGAGTATCTGGCGGTCAAAATAAAGGCGGTCTTCAATGACTGATCACAGACACTGGGAGCGCTTCACCAGAGCCCAGCGCCTGGCCCGTTTCGCCGTCTACCTGGGGGCGGTGGCCCTGCTGGCCGTGTCCATGAAGACGGTGGAGGTCATCCCGGACTTCCTCTTCGACGCGCCAAAGCAGGTGGTGGACCTCCTGAACCGCATGTGGCCCGTGGATTTCGGCGCGTACCACAAGCAGGGCATCCACAAGGCGCTCATCGAGACGCTGAACATCTCCACCCTGGGCACCATCGTCGCGCTGATCATGGCCGTGCCTGTCGGCGTCATGGCGGCCAAGAACATCGTGCAGATTCCGCTGCTCAACTGGATCGCAAAGTTCATCCTGGTGTCCTCGCGCACGGTGAACACCCTGGTGTGGGCCATCCTGTTCGTCGCCGTGTTCGGGCCGGGCGCGCTGGCCGGGACCATGGCCATCGCCTTTCGGTCCATCGGCTTCTGCGGCAAGCTCCTGGGCGAGGCCCTGGAGGAGATCAAGCCCGGTCCCATCGAAGCCCTGAAAGCAGCCGGAGCGCCCTGGACCAGCATCCTCATCAAGGGATACTGGCCGCAGGTGGCCCCCGCCTTCTGGGGCATCTCGCTGTTCCGCTGGGACATCAACGTGCGCGAATCGGCGGTCATCGGACTGGTGGGCGCGGGCGGCATCGGCGTCTCCCTGGAGGACGCGCTGAACATGTTCCGCTGGACCCAGGTGTCGCTGGTGCTGGTGTGCATCTTTGCCGTGGTGGTGCTGGCCGAAGTGTTCGTGACCAAAATCCGCCAGAAACTGATCTAGTCTGGCCATGAAACCCATAGAGCATATGCAGGCGGACGTCCGGCGCGGCGTCCGCTACCTGCTGACGGACATCGACGACACCCTTACCAGCGAGGGACGCCTTCCGGCCTCGGCCTACAAGGCCCTGGAGGACCTTCGGGCCGCCGGGCTCCTGGTCGTGCCCATCACCGGGCGTCCCGCAGGGTGGTGCGACCACATCGCCCGCATGTGGCCCGTGGACGGCGTGGTGGGCGAGAACGGGGCCTTCTACTTCCGTTACGACGAGTCCGCGCGGCGCATGCATCGGCGCTACTTCAAGGACGCGCCGCAACGCCAGGCCGACGCCAAACGCCTGAAAGAGCTTGAGCGCCGCATCCTGGCCGAGGTACCCGGCGTGGCCGTGTCCGCCGACCAGGCCTACCGCGAGGCGGATCTGGCCATCGACTTCTGCGAGGATGTGCCCGCCCTCCCCATGAACGCGGCCCGGCGCGTGAAGCAAATCTTCGAACAGGCCGGAGCCCAGGCCAAGATAAGCTCCATCCACGTGAACGGCTGGTTCGGCGAGTACGACAAGCTTTCCATGACCCGGCTCTTCTTCCGCGAGGTCTTCAGGCAGGAACTGGACGAGATCAGGGAGTCCGTGGTCTTCGCCGGGGATTCCCCCAACGACGCCCCCATGTTCGCCTTCTTCCCGAACTCCGTAGGCGTGGCCAACGTCATGGACTTCGGGGCCGAGCTTGAGGCCGCGCCCGTCTGGGTAACCAGGGCCAGGGGCGGCGAGGGGTTTGCGGAGCTTGCCGCCGCCCTGCTGGCACGCTGAGCCTGGGTTTATCCTGCGCGCAATGCGGCCCGGCTCCTGCTTGCAGAGGGCCTACCAGTCCCCGCCTCTACTTCCTGAACCACGAGGGCTGATTCCTCCGGGCGCTCCTTGCAGGCAAGCCTGAACATCACGATTCCGACTCCTGGCGTAGCCCTTGCGCTCGGCTATGGCAGGGCGGCTGTTCTCCTGCCCTGCGCCCATTGGAATCCGCAAGAATCCCAGTCCGGTACCGCTCAATCGCGCTGCCCTGATGGTGGCAGGTACTGATTTTCCAAGCCTCCCTCCACGTTCCAACTCTCCCTTCCATGTCCGCTCAGGCGTCCTCAGGTGAATGCCCTCGCTTCCGGTCTTCCAAAATCATGACCGGGAATCTGCACGCCTGTCCCGCCCGGATCAAATGTAATTGCACCAACCTTTTTGTTCAAAAAAGTTGACTTCTGTCCTGTCAAAGTGCATCTAAAAAACAACAAAGTTCGCTCATTCTCCTGAATCATCGAACTTTTGAAAAAGCAAAAAAGCACATGCGTTGGCCATGGCCGTCGGGGTGAATACCATGTCCTCCCGATGCGCCCGCCGAGGGATCCGCGTCCCGCTGCTGGACGCTCTTCCTCCTCCGGGCTGCCCGGCGGGAACGGCCCGGATCATCTGGTGTGGCGTTCTCAAAACAGGTTCATACGGCTCATGAACCTAATCCGTGAGAACAATTTATTTATTGTTGAAAAGCATGTTCATGTTTTTCAAAACGCGACACTGAACAGCCGTCGCTTGTGCCATAATGAGGTTTGAGATGAACAGGGAAGCACTGCGTGAGCGTTTGAAATCCTGCCCCGAGTACGACATTCTGGTAATCGGCGGCGGAGCCACCGGTTGCGGGGTGGCGCTGGACGCCGCCACCCGGGGAATGGACGTGGCCCTGGTGGAGCGCGACGACTTCGCACAAGGCACCAGCAGCAAAAGCACCAAGCTGGTCCACGGGGGCGTCCGCTATCTTGAGAAGGCCATCATGAAGTTCGACCGCGAGCAGTTCGACCTGGTGCGCGAGGGGCTGCGCGAGCGCGGCTACCTGCTCCGGAACGCGCCGCACCTGGCCCACCCCATCCGCCTGATGACGCCCGTGGCCACATGGTTCCAGGCCTTGTACATCTTCGCCGGCCTGATTCTCTACGACCTGCTTGCCGGGAGGCTGGCGCTTGGGCGCAGCAGGCTGGTGAGCCGCCGGACCGCCAAGAAGCTCTTCCCGCAGCTGGACCTGGAAGGCTACGTGGCCGCCGTCATCTATTACGACGGCCAGTTCAACGACGCCCGCATGACCGTGTCCCTGGCCCGCACCGCCAACGCCCACGGGGCCGCCTGCCTGAACCATGTTGAGGTGCTGGAGCTGGTCAAGATCGATGGCCGCGTCCGGGGGGCGCTGGTACGCGACCGGCTCACCGGAGAGGAGTGGACCATCCGCGCCAAGTGCGTGGTCAACGCCACCGGCCCCTTCGCCGACGCGGTACGCCGCATGGACGATCCCCGGGCCGGGGACATGCTGAGGGTCAGCTCCGGCATCCACATTTTGCTGGACGCCCGGTTCACCCCCCAGGACATGTCGCTCATGATCCCCAGCACCGAGGACGGACGCGTGCTGTTCATGATCCCCTGGATGGGGCACGTGCTGTTCGGCACAACGGACGAGCCCGCAGTGGTGGAACGCGATCCCGCCCCGTCGGAACAGGACGTGGACTACCTCCTGCGCTATGCCTGCAAATATCTGCACGAGCCCGTCACCCGCAAGGACGTGCTGGCGGTGTGGAACGGCCTGCGCCCCCTGGTGTTCGCACCGGGCAAGTGCAGCACCCAGGAGCTGGCCCGCACCCACATCATCGACGTGAGCCCCACGGGCCTGGTGACCATCACCGGCGGAAAGTGGACCAGCTACCGCAGCATGTCCGAGGACGCCGTGGACTCGGCCTGCGCGGCTTCCGGCATCGGACGCGGCCGCAAGAGCGCCACGCGCCACCTGCGCCTTATCGGCTCCAGAGGCTACGTCCCCCTGGGCTGGCAGGAGCTGGCGCGGCGGCACGGGCTTGATGTGAAGCAGGCCAAATCGCTCCACGCGCTCTACGGCGACGAGGCAGGCAAGGTGCTGGCCATAGGCCGCACCCACGGCCTCATGGAGCCCATCCACCACGCGCACCCCTACATCGGTGCGGAAGTGGCTTTCGCCGTGCGCCTGGAGATGGCCGCCCATGTCGCTGACGTCCTGCTCAGGCGGCTGCCGCTGGGACTTCTGAACATGGAGCACGCCAAGGAGGCCGCGCCGGAAGTGGCGCGCATCATGGGCGATGAGCTCGGCTGGGACGGCGCCCGCCGCGAAAAGGAAATTGATGACGCCCGCGCCCTGCTGGACGCCTGGCAGCACGGGAGAAGGTCCGGGACGGCCTAGCGTGGCGCCCCGGGACGGGCAAGTCTGTTAAGTCCCTTCAATTCCTGACCAGCAATCCCAAGGCCACGCGTGGGTCGGGCCTGCATCCGCCGCTGGCCCGACCCACTCCCAACCCATCTCGCCGGAGGATACTCCGGAGATCCCGCTCATGCCCTGGCTCACGATGGCTTTGGGCCGCATGCATCCTGCTGCCCGTCGCATCCATACCGATTCGCCGACAAGCCCTCCTCCAAGCGCGTCTCATGCGCACCAGGGAGGCCACAGGCGACCTGGCACAGAAGATACTCATGCGTCCCCGCGTCCTGAGAAGCCGGTGGCATTTCCCACGACATCGGCTGCTCAGGTCACCGCAAATCTATCCTGAACAAGAATTCACTATGTGTCTGCGTAAAGCCTGTGCTTAGTTCCCATATCACGTGACGGTTCCGGCGTGTTCGGTTCCGGGCGGCTTTCTCCTGCGGGTCATGGCCACGGCGCGCCATCCTGCCGGAGCGCACATGTTCCATGAGGGAGTTGTACGATGGTGGTTTCTGTCTTCTGTTTGTTTTTCCTGCTCATCCTGGACGGGTTCTTATTTCAGGAAAGCTGCCGGGCATCGACCGTAAAACAGTGCGCTCCGTACACTGTATTCTTCGATCCGGGCGTGAAGGACATCCCCACGGAGGTGTACCTGGACACGAGTCTGGTCGGCGAAGTCGTACAGTCAGAATGGGACGGTCAGCGTCAGGGCGAAGTGACCGTGTGCATCGACAAACGGTTCTCCCGGCATGTGGAACGGGGGACCGTTTTCTATGTGTCGAAAGGCAGGATGCAGATGTACAATGTCTGGGCGACAGGCGAACGGCTGAAGGACGGCGAGACCCTCGCGGGCTTCTCCAGCAAGTTCAAGCTGTACCTGCATGAAATGAAGGTCCTGGCCACCTCGCTGTTCGGTATGTTCCGGGCGGATGCGAACTAGTGTCCCGTCTTCAGAATACACGCATACAATCTGTGCAGCTAAGCCATAATAAACACTCATATTATTGTCGATGACCATATTCACGTTGTTCCAAGACGCGATTCTGGAATCGAGGAATGAAGGTCATGGCATGGCACCCTCTTTCATTTTCCTGACCGGTTGCCCGTGATTTCGAACCGCGCTTCTGCCCTGCCCCAGGCATCTGCCCGGGCCCCGAGCACGGCGTTCTCCGAATAATCGTCCAGGCACCACAAGGGCAACACACTGAATTTACTCTGTATATCCTGGAAAACACATTCTGGCTCTTCAGGCACACAGCACCGGGCAACCGCGACGTCGAAGGCTTCTCCTGAAGTGCTTGACATCCCCTGAAGGAAATGATCTTCATTACAGAACTGAAGGGGAGTAGCTCTTTCGGGCAAGGTCAACAGTACTGGCGTCGTTACCGGCGCTTGGCCTTGCCGTCGATCCCAATCGATGAGCGAGACCTTCAGCATGAGTAATCATGCTGGAGGTCTTTTTTTCAGGACCTCCGGCCAAACCAGGCAACCCGCCAAATCTGGCAAACCGGAGGTTCCATGCGACACAGTCCAAACCGTTCCACTCTTCCTGCACAGGCCCAGGCCCTCGGCGGCCTTTCCCCCACAGACGCGCTGCGCTGGCTCCTGGCGCCGCTCATCGCGCTTGCGGTGCTGCTCATGTCCTTCGATCCCGCAGATGCCAAGCGGATGGGCGGCGGCAATTCGTTCGGCAGCAAGGATTCCTACTCCAAAAGCTACGACAAGCCCACGCCCCCGGGCAAGAACATGACCACGGAGCGCCAGGCCACGCCGAACCAACAGCCAGGTGCTGCCCCCGGCGGCTTCATGTCCAGGTTCGGCGGGATCGGCGGCATGCTTGGCGGCGTGCTGCTGGGCGGCATGCTGGGCTCGCTCCTGTTCGGAGGCATGGGCGGAGGCTTCGGGATTCTGGAAATCCTCCTGCTGGGCGTCGCCGGATTCATGCTCTTCCGGTTCATCCGTTCGCGCCGGGCGGCCCAGGCAGGCATGACGGGCCACGCAGATCAGACGGCTCACAGGGAACAGGCCGCGCCCATGGGGGGCGACAGGTTTGCCTACGCCGCCCCGACCGGAAATTACACCCCTGGCGCAGACGCGGACGGCTGGGCCTCGGTGCGCGCCACGCCCGGCGGGCAAGGAGGCTCCGCGCAGATCGCGCCTCCGGTGATGCCCGCTGGCATCGACGAAGCCGAGTTCATTTCCGGAGCCAAGGCCCTGTACGCCAGGTTGCAGTCCTCCTGGGACCGCCGAGACCTGGAGGACATCCGAGGCTTCACGAGCCCCGAGGTCTTCGCCGAGATATTCCGGCAGGCAGGCGAGGACCCGGCCCCCGGGAAGACCGACATCCTCATGATCGAAGCCCGTGTGGTCGAGGCCGGGACACAGGGAAACCAGACGGTGATCTCCGTGTTGTACGATGTCCTCCTGCGCGAGGACCAGTCCGGCCCCCGCTCCGCGCAGGTTCGCGAAGTCTGGCACATCCGCAGGGATGAGTCCGCCTCCAATCCCCAATGGACCCTTGAAGGCATTCAGCAGCTCGAAAGCTGAGCCGCTCCTGCCGCCCGGGACCGACTGCGGTCCCGGGCCGGTTCAGCCAAACCTGGCAAGTCGGGCCCGATCGGCAACAGCGATCCGGACCGCCTTGACTCGGGCGGCGCAAACAGCGAAACGATACGTTCAGACTATCCGGAACGAGCAGGAGACAACACTTGGAAAACGCATGGATGTGGATCGGCTTCAATCTTCTGGTGCTGGTTCTCCTGGCCCTGGACCTTGGCGTTCTGCACCGCAAGGGGCGTGAGATCGGCGTGCGCGAGGCCCTGCTGCTGAGCCTGTGCTATGTGGTGCTGGCGCTGGCCTTCGGAGGCGGCGTGTATCACTTCCTCGGGCCGCAGGCCGGGACCGAATACATAACCGGCTACCTCATCGAGAAAAGCCTCTCCATCGACAACATCTTCGTCTTCGTCCTGGTCTTCCTGCACTTTTCAGTGCCCCGCGACTGCCAGCACAAGGTTCTCTTCTGGGGAATCCTGGGGGCGCTCGTCATGCGCGCCTCGCTCATCCTGGCCGGTGCGGCCATCCTGGAGGCCTTTCACTGGGTCATCTACATCTTCGGGGCCTTCCTCGTGTTCACTGGCATCAAGATGCTGGTGACGGTGGGGCAGGAACCCAACCTGGACGAGAACCGCATCAACAACTTCATGCGACGCCATTTCCGGGTGACCAAGGGCTTCGAGGGACGCAAGTTCTTTGTCAGGCAGGGCGGCCAGCTCTTCATCACGCCGCTTTTCATCGTGCTGGTGCTGATCGAGTTTACCGACGTGGTCTTCGCCCTGGATTCCATCCCGGCCATTTTCGCCATCACCAAGGACCCCTTCATCGTGTACACGTCCAACGTCTTCGCCATCCTGGGCTTGCGGGCGCTCTACTTCGCCCTGGCGGGCATCATCCACCGCTTCCACTACCTGAAGTACGGCCTGTCCCTGGTGCTGGTGGTGGTGGGCGGCAAGATGATCGTCAACGCGTGGTTCAACGCGAAGATCATTCCCACCGAGATGGCCCTGCTGATCACCTCCGGGATCATCGCCGTTTCCATACTCGTTTCCATGCTCAAGACGCGCGGCGAGCCCCTCAAGGAGGAAATGGACGAAGCCATGCGCTGGTGGGTGCCGGGCAGCCCATCCAAGTCCGGGCCAGAATCCAGTAAGAAGAATGGAATCAAAGAGCCCTGACGCGCCCATGCCTGACCCGCTGCCCGAGCATGGTTAGCAACCGCATGGAGAATGAAACAATGACTGAAAAGGTCATCAAGGACGACGCCAAGCACGCCGCAACGGACGCGCCAAGCGCCCCGCCGGGCGACGCGGAAACGGTTGATGTGCATCCCGCGAGGGGCTGCGGCGATACGGGTGCCGAGGAGGTCGGCCCCCTGCATGAGAAGTTCTACCGTCCTTTTCTGCTGCTCGTGTTCATCGGGGCCGTGGCCGTGCTCCTGGCGCTTTTGTGGCCGTTTCGCCACTCCATCTTCCTGGCCGCCATCCTCGCGCTGCTGCTGGCCCCGCTGCGAAAGCGCATGTTGCCGGTGTTTTGGGGGTCGCGCCTTGTTACGGCCGCCTTGCTCTCCACCGCGACGCTGCTCTTCATCGTCCTGCCCACCGCCACCCTGATCGTAATTCTGGCCAACGAGGCCGGGACAGTCATCGAGGCAGGCGCCCACTGGTTCAACGATGGAGGCATGGCTATCCTTCTCGACTGGTTTAATTCCCTGGGGCTCCCTGGCTGGCTCCAGGCCATCGTGAACAAAATCCCCTTTGATCCCCAGGAGCTGAAGACCAGCCTGGTGGGAGCCGCCGGAGGGGTCGGCAAGGGGATTTTGTCCATCGGGCGCGGGTTTGCCGGACAGATGACCAGCTTCCTGGCTCAGGTCGTCATGCTGCTGCTGTTCCTGTTCTACTTTCTGGCCGAAGCTGAGCGCGTGGTGAAGGGATTGCGGCGCTTGTCGCCGCTTCGCCGCTGCCAGGAGCAGGAATTGGCCGAAAGGCTCAAGATGGTGACGCGTTCCATTCTCGCCGGAGGCGTCGCGGCCGGTTTGTCGCAGGGCCTGGCTACCGCGCTCGGCCTGTGGATCGTGGGCATCGACGCGCTCTTCTGGGGCATGGTCGCCATCGTGGCCTCGCTTGTGCCAATCATCGGCCTCGCCCTCATCCACATTCCTTTCGTGCTTTACCTGTTTGCCCAGGGCTCCAACGGCAAGGCGGCATTTCTGCTCTGCTGGTGGCTTTTGGTGGTGAGCACCGTGGACAACGTGGTGCGCCCATTCTTCATAAGCGGGAGCGCGCAGTTGCCGCTGCTGATGATCTTCGTGTCCATCGTGGGAGGCGTGCTCCTCTTCGGGCCGCTGGGGATCATCTACGGTCCTGTGGCCATGAGCCTGTGCCTCGTGGTCTTTCAGCTGTTCATAGAGTCCCAGAAGACGACGTAGCGCACCCGGCGGGCGAAGGCTGCAGGGCGGGCTGGGAAGGGCGCGGGGCAGGCGTCGGGCAAACAAAAAGCCGCCAGGGGGCGGCTTGGACCGATCAACGTCTGCGAATATCCGCATGGCTGGCTGCCATGGACGAACTCGTACGCGAGGACGGGAAAACGCAGGCGTCAGCCTCCGCAGTATCCTCCATGCCGCTGCGCTCCATCAGCATTCGTCTGCTCACCAATCATGGTGTCCCAACAAATCCGGCGTGCACGCCTAGCCCAGACCCTGGCCACACGCATCAAACGATCCTCGTGCCAGTCCGGATGCGCAGTCCGCAGAATTTCTACCTGTCTTTTTAATACGATATCCATAGATCTTGATGACAACACCTGAAAGTGATCTTGTTTGATTGACCAGTCAACGTGAGGACCACCTGCCAGTGCCTATTCCGAAATGCTACACAAGAACCTCAGTCATGTCCACCTCGTGACGTTCATACGGTATACGCGCCACATCCCAGGCCGGGGCCTGACCTGCCGGTCGGCCATGCCAGACCATGAGCCTGCGCGACGCGCCCACGCCCAGGCAAGCCATCAAAACAGTCTATAAAAAACCTCCATTCAATGCCTTTCATCTATCTTGAACGGAGAGAATACTTCCTGCAAATCATACCAAAAAGAATCCAGCTTGGGAAAAACAGCACATTGGCTTGTTTTTCTTGACGATTATTTCCCGCTCCTGCATAAGTCGTTTCAAGAGTCGGCAGTCCGTGACGCAACGACAACAGGCAGGGGAGCAATGGTTTTCACATGGCTGAACGTGGCGGTCTTTGCATGTCTGGCTGCCGGCATCGCTTTCGCGGCAGGCCCGCTGGCGGCATCCTACCTCCTGGCTCCCCGCACGCGCGGCGGCGCTTTCGCCGCACCGTATGAATGCGGCATGATTCCGCGCGGACAGGCCTGGACGCGCTTTGGCATCAACTACTCGCTCTACGCGCTGATTTTCCTCTCCTTCGACGTCGACGTGCTCTACCTCTTCCCCGTGGCCGCGCATTATCCGCACAGCCAGGGGTGGGGGCCGTTCATCGCCGTGGCGCTGTTCGTGGCCGTTCTGGCCATGGCCATGGTCTATTTCCAGAGAAAAGGGGTGTTCACATGGCCCAGGCGCATCCAATAGTCCCGCGCGCGGACGAGGTCCTGCCCCCGAGGCTCGATTTCGCGCTCCCCGCGCAGGTCTTCGACCTCTGCCGGTCCATGTCGCTGTGGCCCATGACCTTCGGTCTGGCCTGCTGCGCCATCGAGATGATGGCCGTGACAATGCCCCGCTTCGACCTGTCGCGCTTCGGTGCGGAAGTCTTCCGGCCCTCGCCGCGCCAGAGCGACCTGATGATCGTGGCCGGGACCGTCACCCGCAAGATGGCCACGGCCCTGGTGACCCTCTACGAGCAGATGCCCGCCCCAAAGTACGTGCTGGCCATGGGCAACTGCGCCGTGTCCGGCGGGCCTTTCAAGTATCCGGGGCAGTACGCCCTGATTGAGGGCGTGGACAATCTGGTGCCCGTGGACATCTACGTGCCCGGCTGCCCTCCCCGCCCCGAAGCCCTGATGGAGGGCATCTTCCGCCTGCAGCAGAAGATCACCGGTCGCCGCTTCTGGCCCACCCCGGCCCTGGTGGAGGAAGACTGAGATGCCTGAACTCACCTCGCGACTGAGCCTGGCCCTGCCCCCCGGAGAGACCGGGCGGGAAGCGGCGCTGCTCATCACTCCCGAAGACCTGCGCCCCGCCGCCGAGCGCCTTTTGTGCCAGGACTGGTTCCTGGAGGACATCTGCGGGCTGGACCTGGCCGAGGGCATGGCGCTCCTGTATCATTTCGCCCACTGGACCCGCCCTGGCCGCATCGTCCTGCGCCTCCTGCTGCCTCACGAGAACCCGTCCTGCCCCACCATCGAGGGCATCTACCCCGGCGCTGCCTGGCACGAACGCGAGACCCGCGACTTCTTCGGCGTGGTCTTCACGGGCGCGTCCAACACCACGCCGCTGCTGCTGGCCGAGGCGCTGGATCCGCCGCCGCTCCTGAAAGCGCCGGTTTCGCGCCTGTCGCGCAACGTGATCTGGCCGCACGCGCAGTGGCAGGGCTCCGCCAAGGGCCACGCCCTGACCGAGGAGCTCATGGCCGCATGCGGCGGCGAGGATGGCCAGGAGGACGAATCATGAGCGGCGCCTTCAACCAGAGCATTGGCGCAGACCCCTGCCAGGGGCTGGACGGCGACTTCTACGCCCAGACCTTCGCCCTGGACGCCAGGGAAGACTCGCTCATCGTGAACATGGGGCCGCAGCACCCCTCCACCCACGGCGTGCTGCGCGTATTGCTGGAGATGGACGGCGAGTACATCCTTCGCTCCGAGCCTGTGCTTGGCTACATCCACCGCATGCACGAGGCCATGGCCCAGAACCGCGCCTACGCCCAGTTCTTCCCCAACATGGGCCGCGTGGACTACCTGCACGCCCTGGCCTGGAACTGGGTCTGGGCCGGGGCGGTGGAACGCCTGGCCGAGATCGAGGTGCCGGAGCGCGCCCAGTACATCCGCGTCATCTCCACGGAGCTGAACCGGATAAACTCCCACCTGCTCTGGTGGGGGGCCTATCTCCTGGACCTGGGGGCGGTCACCCCCATCATGTACGCCTTCCAGGACCGCGAGATGATCATGGACATCCTCCAGGAGATCACCGGTTCGCGCCTGACCTACTGCTCCTTCCGCTTCGGAGGTGTCACGGCGGACATCACCCCCAACTTCGTGAAACGCACCCGCGAACTGCTGGACATCATGCCCGAGCGCTTGAAGATGTACCGCGAGTTGGTGACCGGCAACGTCATCCTGCGCGGACGCCTGGAGGACGTGGGCGTCATAGACGAGATGATGGCCCGGCGCTACGGGGCCACCGGCCCGGTGCTGCGCGGGTCGGGCATAGCCTACGACGTGCGCCGCGCCGAACCCTACGGCGTGTACGACCGCTTCGACTTCAACATCCCCGTCTACCCGCAGGGCGACTCCATGGCCCGCTACATGGTGCGCATGGACGAGATCGAGGCGTCGCTTTCCATCGTGCGCCAGGCCCTGGACGGACTGCCCGAGGGCGACTTCATGAACCCCGACGCCCCCCGCGGCAAGTGGAAGCCCCCTGCGGGCGAGAGCTACTTCGCCGTGGAAGGGGCCAGGGGCAAGATCGGCCTGTATCTGGCCAGCGACGGCAGCGAGATCCCCTACCGGGTGAAGCTGCGCTCCCCCAGTTTCTCCAACCTGAGCCTGTTCCCCGAGCTTGCCAAGGGCACGCTGCTCTCGGACGCGGTGGCAATCCTTGGCAGCCTCGATCTGGTTATCCCGGAGATTGACCGATGACCGACTTCATACCCGGCGAGCTCATCCGCCTCGCGGTGGCCCTGGTGGCGCTCATGGGCTTCATCGCCGCCAACGGCATGATGCTCCTCTATGTGGAACGCAAGGTGGCAGGACACGTGCAGCGCCGCCCAGGCCCGTTTGAGGTCGGCCCGCACGGGCTCTATCAGGCCCTGGCCGACGCCGGGAAGCTCGTGGGCAAGCAGTTGGCCACACCCTCCGGCGCGGACGCCCTGCTCTTCTGGACCGCTCCGCTCATGGCCTTCATGCCCGTGCCGCTCATGTTCATCGCCATGCCCTTCGGCGAGAACCTCTGGGGCTTGGACACCAACCTGGGGCTGGTGCTGATCCTCTCTTTCGCGGGGTTCAACGTGCTGGCGCTGTGTCTGGCGGGCTGGGCCTCCAACAACAAGTGGTCGCTTCTGGGCGCGTCACGCGCCGTGGCCCAGGCCGTAGCCTACGAAATCCCGCTGCTCCTGTCCGTCCTGGCCATCGCCCTCATGACCGGGAGCCTCGATCTTCGCGTGCTGGCCTCAAGCCAGGGCGGCTGGCCCTGGCAGTGGAACGTTGCCGTGCAGCCCCTGGCCTTCTTCATCTACTTCGTGTGCGCCGTGGCCGAGACCAACCGCGCCCCCTTCGACCTGCCCGAAGCCGAGTCCGAGCTGACCGCAGGCGTGCACACCGAATACTCCGGCATGGGAAACGGCATCATCTTCCTGGCCGAGTACGCCAACATGCTGGTGGTCAGCTGCGTGGCCACGGTGCTGTTCCTGGGCGGCGCGCAGGGGCCGTTCATGCCTGGGCCGTGGTGGTTTCTGGCCAAGATGTACGCCTTGGTCACGCTCATCATCTTCATGCGCTGGACGTACCCGCGCGTGCGCTTCGATCAGCTCCTGAACCTGAACTGGCGCTGGCTCATGCCGCTGGCTCTGGCGAACCTGGTGCTCACGGCTTTTTTGACCAAGCTGTTCGGGGGTGCGTGATGGGAAAATACTGCGTGAAGAAAGCCTCCGGCGGCCAAAGGGCCAAAGCCCTTTGGAATCCCTTATGGGGGGCGCGAATGGCTTCAGACATCGGAGCCAGGGGGTAGATGATGGGATATTTTGAAAAGATTGCAGAGGCATTGAAGGGCTTGGGGAGCATGGTCACGGGTCTTCGGATCACCGGGACCAACTTCCTGAAGCCTCAGGTGACGGTTCATTATCCGCGCCAGGAAGTCGACACGCTGGCCACGTTCAGGGGGCATGTCGAACTGGTGCCATCGGACGAGGACCCGACGCAGTCGCGCTGCGTGGGCTGCGGCCTGTGCGCAGAGTTGTGCCCGTCCAACTGCCTGCGGGTGGTCGCCGAGGACCCTCCCGCCGATTCGGGCGTCTGCTACCCCTCCCAGGCAGGCACGGAGATGCTCATGCCCACCCCGCGCTTCCGGGTGGCTCCGCCAAGCCAGACCCCCACAGTCAGAAAGCTGCTTGGGCACTTCCTCACCTACCACACGTGCAGCCTGTGCGGCCTGTGCGCCCAAAACTGCCCGTCCGGCGCGCTGCGCTTCTCGCAGAACGTCTATCTGGCGGGCACTGCGCGCGAAAACTTCGAGATCGACCTCATGGCCCGGCTGCGCCGCCAGGCCGAAAAGGGAGGCACACCCCATGCGTGAGTTCGTGGTTCAGGTCTCCTTCGCACTCTATGCGGCAATCACCCTGGGCGGGGCCGTGTGGGCCGTCACGGCCAAGAGCCTGGTCCGGGCGCTTCTGGGGCTTACCATCTCGCTCATGGGCGTGGCCGCGCTTTACGTGCTGATCGCAGCGCCCTTCGTGGCGCTCATGCAGATCCTCATCTACGTGGGCGCGGTGGTGGTGCTCATCTTCTTCGCGGTGATGCTCACCCGGGCGCAGTCCGAGGTCGAGGAAGAAGGCCCCAAAGACGTCAGGCGGCTGTGGCGAAGCGGTGCTGCCGGAATCGGCATCGCGGGCCTTCTGGCAGCAGCCTGCCTGAAGCACGGCCCCACGCTCACGCGCGAGGCCGTGGAGATCTCCCCGGCGAAGCTTGGCGAGGTGTTCATGGGCACCTACGTGCTCGGTTTCGAGGCCATCTCGGTGGTTCTTTTCGCGGCCATGGCCGGAGCGGTGCTCCTGGCCTTCCAAAGGAGGAAGGGACGGTGAGCACTCAGGTGATGACAAGGAGGCAGGCATGAACGCGCTGGCTCTGTATCAGCTGGTGGCCCTGGGCCTCCTGGCTGTGGGACTCTTCGGGCTCTTTTCGCGCGCAAGCCTAGTGGGCATGCTCATAAGCGTGGAACTGATGCTGAACGGCGCGGGGCTGGCCGTGGTGGCCGCAGGGCAGCTCACGCCCATGCCGGGCGAAATGTCGCAGGCAACGGCGCTCTTCATCATGGGTCTGGCGGCGGCGGAATCCACGCTGGTGCTGGCCATCGTGTACGTGGTGCGCAAGCGCTTCGGCAGCGCCTCCAGCGCCACACCATCGGAACTCAAGGGGTAGCCAATGGCCGAATTCATCGAAAGCCCGAGGCTGCTTCTGCCTTTGGCCATCACCATGCTCGCGCCGCTGGCAATCTGGCGGTTCGGGGCGCGTCCCAACCAGCGCGAGGGCGTGAGCCTGCTGGCGGGCCTTGCGGCCTTCGCCTGCGTGTGCTGGCTGGCCCCGGCGGTGCTGGCGGGCAAGGTCTGGATGTGGACCATGTTCACGCTGCTGCCGGGCGTCACGGTCACCTTCTGCGCGGACGGCCTGTCCCTGGTGTTCGCCCTGGTGGCCTGCTTCCTGTGGATGTTCGCCACCAGCTACAACATCGGCTACATGCGCACGCTGAACGAGCACGCCCAGACCCGCTATTACTTCTGCTTCGCCGTGGCCATCTTCGGGGCCGTTGGCGTGGCCTTCTCGGGCAACGTGTTCACGCTGTACCTGTTCTACGAGCTCATCACCATCTTCACCTACCCGCTGGTGGCCCACCACCAGGACGAAGAGGGCTTCTCGGGCGCGCGCAAGTACATGGTGTACCTGATGGGCTCTTCCAAGCTCTTTCTGCTGCCAGCCATGGTGCTCACCTACGTGCTGGCAGGGACGCTTGATTTCAACCTGTCGGATGTGTCGCGCGGCATCTTCCCGCCGGACGCCAACCCGACGCTGGTGTCCGTGACCTACTTCCTGTTCCTGTTCGGGCTGGCCAAGGCGGCCATCATGCCCCTGCACAACTGGCTGCCCGGCGCCATGGTGGCCCCGACCCCCGTCTCGGCGCTGCTGCACGCGGTGGCGGTGGTCAAGGCGGGCGTGTTTTCGCTGAGCCGCGTCATGCTCTCGGGTTTCGGCGTGGACCTCCTGGACAAGCTGGGCCTTGGCATGGTCACGGCATACCTGGCGGCCTTCACCATCGTGGCCGCGTCGGTGATCGCGCTCACCAAGGACGACCTGAAGGCGCGGCTGGCCTACTCCACCGTCAGCCAGCTCTCCTACATCATCCTGGGCGTGGCGCTCCTGACGCCCATGGCGGTGTCCGGCGGGCTCACGCACATCGCTCACCATGCCTTTTCCAAGATCACGCTGTTCTTCGCCGCAGGAGCCATCTACGTGGCCGCGCACGTGAAGAAGATCAGCCTCATGGACGGGCTCGGGCGCAAGATGCCGTTCACCTTCGCGGCCTTCTCCCTGGCCAGCCTGTCCATGATCGGCGTGCCGCCCTCCTGCGGGTTCGCCAGCAAATGGATGCTGGCCGGAGGGGCGCTCCAGGCCGACAAGATGATCATCCTGATCGCCCTGGGAGCGTCCACGGTGCTGAACGCGGCCTATTTCACGCCCATCATCTACCGGGCCTTTTTCAAGGCGGCTCCGGCTGGCGCGGAGCACCACGGCGGCGAGGCCCCACTGACCATGGTGGTCCCCTTATCCGTGACGGCGCTCATCTCCATCTACCTGGGCCTGTTCCCGGAAACCTTCCTGCGCTTCGTGCAGACCTTCGGAGGCTACTGATTATGCGAACGCTCGAAACCCGCGAAGCTAAAGCCGGGTCCAGGGGGAGGCTTCTCCCCCTGGCCGCCGGAGGCATCTTGTATCTTCCCTCCCACGAGCACGCGCCATGCTGACCTCCACATCAACACGCGTCCTCCTGGTTATCCTGGCCGGCCTCCTCGTGGCGAACATCTTCATACGCCCGGCGCACCCGCACTTCGCCGTGGAGGCCCTGCCCGGCTTCTGGGCCGCCTTCGGCCTCGGCGTCGGCCTGGGGCTGGCCGCTTTCGCCGGAAAGCTCCTGGCCCCGGCGCTTCGCCAGAAGGAGGACGCCCATGACAGCTGAGTCCGTGGCCTTCGTGAACCCGGCTTGGGCCTTCATCCTGCTGGCGGCGGCCCTGCCTTTCCTGGGACGCTTTTCGCCCTGGCGCTCACTGACGCTCATCCCGCCGGTGCTGGCCATCGCCTGCGCGGCAACGCTGAGCATCGCGGTGCTGGACGGCCCGCTGCTGCTGACCCAGGTCCACTGGCTGGGCATGACGCTGACGCTTGGGCGGGTGGACAAGCTGTGCCTGGTGTTCGTGTGGGTGTTCGCCATCCAGTCTCTGCTGGCTGCGGTCTATTCCATGGACTCCAAGACCCCCGGCGAGCCCGCAGCCGCCGCCTTGCATGTGGGCGGGGCCTTCGGGTGCCTGTTCGCGGGCGACTACCTGACCCTGTTCATCTTCTGGGAACTGACCACGCTGGGCTCCACGCTGCTCATCTGGTTGCGCAGAACCGACGCGGCCCTGGGCGCTGGCTACCGCTACTTCCTGTTCCACATATTCGGCGGCGTGCTCTTGCTGTTCGGCCTGATCCTTCGAGCCAAGGCCACGGGCAGCTTCGCCTTCGAGCACCTGGATGTGGCCGCGCTCCAGTACTACGACTGGCTTATCCTGGGCGGCTTCGCGGTGAACGCTGCCGTGGTGCCGCTGCACGCATGGCTGTCCGACGCCTACCCCGAGGCCTCGGCCATGGGCGCGGTGTACCTGTGCGCCTTCACCACCAAAACGGCGGTGTACGTGATGGCCCGGGGCTTCGCCGGACTCGAGACGCTGACAGCGTTCGGCGCGGTCATGACCCTGTACGCGGGCATCTACGCCCTGGTGGAGAATGACGCGCGCCGCGCCCTGGCCTACCAGACCATCGCCCAGGTGGGCTTCATGGTGGCGGGCATCGGCGTAGGCACGGAGTTGGCCATAAACGGCGCGTGCGCCCACGCCTTCGCCCACGTTGTCTACAAGGGCCTCATGTTCATGACCGCAGGGGCGGTGCTCACGGCAACGGGAACCAGCCGCCTGGACAAACTGGGCGGCCTTGGTGCTCGCATGCCCCTGGTGGCGGCGTGCTATCTGGCGGCTGCGGCCAGCACCTCCGGCCTGCCTCTGTTTTCGGGCTTCACCACCAAGTCCATGACCATCGCCGCTTCCAGCGAATACAGCGCGATCCTGGGCCTTGCCCTGGAAGTGGGCGCGCTGGCGGCCATCCTGGGGGTGGGCGTGCGCCTGCCGTATCTGCTCTTCTTCGGTGAGCGCAGAAGCGAAGGCGAGCTGGCCCCCATCTCCAATACGGCCAAGCTGGCCATGGCTGCCGGAGCCGGACTGTGCCTGGCCGTGGGCGCGGCCCCGCAGGCGCTGTACGCCATCCTGCCGTACCCCGTGGCCTTTGCCCCGTATTCCTCATGGAGCGTGCTCCAGGCCCTGCTGCTGGCCGGGTTCGCCGCGCTGGCCTACCTGATGGCCAAACCGCTGCTGGCCCCCACGCCGGGCCGCCTGCACGACTTCGACGGTATTTACCGCCTGATTGGCCGGGCCTTCTACCAGCTGGTCTCGACTCCGCTGGCCTGGGTCGACGCCATCTGGAGCGAGGTCTACCGGACCATCGGCCTGAACGGCCTGAGCTTCCAGGCCCGTTCGGCGGCGGTGTTCGACCGCAAAGGCATCGACACAGTAGTGGACGGCACAGCCTACACCACGGCCCGCCTGGGGAGCCTTGCAGCATCGGCCCAGACCGGACGTTTGCAGCAATACCTGACGGCCTCTGCGGTGATCGCCGTGGCGGTTTTCGCCATCATCTGGTTTTCGTAGCGAGGAGAACGCATGACCGGCCACAGCGGATTTCCCATATTGACCTGCCTCATGGTCCTGCCCCTGGCGGCGGCGTTGGCCGTCCTCCTCCTTCGGCGCGAATCCGCCGTCAGGGGTCTGACTCTGGCCGTGGGCGTGCTGGAGCTTCTCCTGAGCATCCCGCTCTACAATTTCGACCCCGCCCTGCCGGGCTTCCAGTTCGTGGAGATGCGCGCCTGGGTGCCGCAGTGGGGCATGAGCTACTACCTGGGCCTGGATGGGTTGAGCCTGTTCATGGTGATGCTCTCGGTGCTGCTTCTGCCGCTGTGCGTGCTGTGCTCCTGGACCTACATCAAGATCCGCGTGAAGGAGTTCCACATCTGCCTGCTGGTGATGACGGCGGCCTGCGTGGGCGTTTTTTCCGCGCTCGATCTGGTGCTGTTCTACGTGTTCTGGGAGGCCATGCTCGTCCCCATGTTCCTCTTGATCGCCGTGTGGGGTGGGCCTGAGCGACGCTACGCCTCGCTGAAATTCTTCCTGTACACCCTGGCGGGCAGCACGCTTTTGCTGGTGGCCATCATCGCCTTCAAGGCCGTGGGCGGCAGCTTCGCCATACCGGAACTGCTGGGCAAGGACTTCCCCGTGGCCTTCCAGCGCTGGACGTTTTTGGCCATGGCCCTGGCGTTCGCCATCAAGGTGCCCATGTTCCCGTTCCACACGTGGCTCCCGGCGGCCCACGTGCAGGCTCCGAGCGCGGGCAGCGTCATCCTGGCGGCGGTGCTCCTCAAGATGGGAACCTACGGCTTCATGCGCTTCTGCCTGGGGCTGACGCCTGAGGCCAGCGTGTTCTTCGCGCCGCTCATGATCGCCTTGTCCGTGGCCTCCATCCTGTACGGCGGGCTTACCGCCCTGGGCCAGACGGACCTGAAGCGCATGGTGGCCTATTCCTCCGTTGGACACATGGGCTTCGTGACGCTTGGCATCTTCATGTTCAACATCCAGGGGCTCTCCGGTGCGCTGTTTCAGATGCTCAACCACGGAATCACCACCGGCGCGCTGTTCATGATGCTGGGCGCGGCCTACGAGCGCAGCCACAGCCGCGAGATGGCCGACCATCTGGGCATGGGCAAGTACCTGCCCGCCTTCATGGGCATGTGGGGCTTGTTCGCGCTGTCCTCCCTGGCCTTTCCCGGCACCAACAGCTTCGTGGGCGAACTGCTGGTGCTCACCGGGGCCTTCTCCACCAACCTGTGGGCCGCCTTCCTGTCCATTCCCGGAGCCATGCTGGCCGCTGCCTACATGCTGCGCGCCACGCGCAGCATGGCCTGGGGATCGCCCACCACGGCCAAGGGATGGGCTGACCTGAACCGGCGCGAGTGGGCCGCCCTCATCCCTATGGCGGTCCTGGTGCTCTATCTGGGATTCGCTCCCGGACTGGCTCTGCGCACCATCGAGCCGTCGCTCACGAGGCTTTTGGCCAACATGAACCGGGGCACGGTCAAGGTCGTGATGACTGCGCCCCATGGCGCGCCTGCCAGTGCGCCAACAGCGCCCATACTCGCGGAGGCCGCCAGATGAACGCCAGCTTGCTCGCTCCTGAAATCGGCATGGCCGCTCTCGTGGTGGTCTTCTTCCTGGAGACCCTGGGCTACGACTGCTTCAAGCGCCTGGGCGGCCTGACCATCTGGCTCTCAAGCGCTGTGGCTCTGCTGGCTGCGGCGAGCCTCGGCGCGCACGGCACGGCCTTCAGCGGCTGCTACCAGGTGGACGCGCTGTCCCAGTTCTTCAAGCTGGCCGTGGCCTTCGGCTTCGCGGTGGTCACGGCCATCGGGCCGCGCCCTGCTGGCGTGGGAGACGAAAAGCGCCCTGACTACTTCATGCTGCTGGCGATATCCTCGCTTGGCCTCATGCTCATGGCCTCTGCGGCGGAACTGACCACCATGTATCTGGCCCTGGAGCTTGCATCGCTCAGCCTCTACGCCGTGGCCCCGCTGCGCGCGGACAGCCGTCCGGCAGCAGAGGCCGCCGTGAAGTACATCCTGTACGGGGCCATGGTCACGGCGCTGTCCCTGTACGGGCTGTCGCTCATCATGGCCTCGCAGCATACGACGTATCTCTCCGAGCTGGCCGCAAAGCCCTGGAACATGACCGAAGCGCCGTTGGCCATCCTGGGAATGTCGCTCTATCTGTGCGGGTTCCTGTTCAAGCTGGCCCTGTTCCCGTTCCACTTCTGGTGCCCGGACGTGTACCAGGGCGTGGGCAACGAGACGGCCGCCTTCGTCTCCACCCTGCCAAAGCTTGGCGCGCTGGCCGTACTGGTGCGGCTTGTGGGCGAGATCGGCATGAACGCCCAGACCGGGACCGCCCTGGCCGTGCTGGCGGCTCTGTCCATGACGGCCGGCAACCTCTCGGCCCTGGCCCAGAAGGATCTCAAACGCCTGCTGGGCTTTTCCAGCGTGTCGCATGCCGGTTTCGCGGTGATGGGGCTGGTGGCTGCCGGGCCGGAGGGATTGGCCTCGGCGGCCTTCTACGGCATCTGCTACCTGCTCATGAACCTTGCGGCCTTCTTCGTGGTCTGCCGCCTGGGACAGGGGGACGTGAACCCGACGCTTGAGAGCCTGAACGGCCTGTACAAGCGCTCGCCCGGCATGGCCTTCGTGCTGCTGGTGGCGGCGTTCTCGCTGGTTGGCCTGCCGCCCACGGCCGGATTTGCCGGAAAGTTCTTCCTGCTTGGCTCGCTGTGGGGCAAGGGGCACGACTGGCTGGTGATCGTGGCGGTGATCAACACGGCCATCGCCATCTTCTACTATCTGAACATGGTGCGACACGCCTACACGGTTGAGCCCACGGAGCAGGACGCACAGACCCAGGACGCGCAGGCCCAGGCCCCGGCAGGCAGCCTGCTGGCGTCAGTGGCCCTCACCCCGGCCCGAGCGCTCCTAGGCGGCGGGCTGGCCGTGTCGCTGCTCATCGGCGGGCTGTACCCGGCCCCGCTCTACGCCCTGGCCCAGGCCGCCGCACGCCTGACCCTGCCCTGATTTCGTCCCGCACTCCCGAACGCAAATACGCCCCGCCAGCGCGCATAACGCTGGCGGGGCTTCTCTTTTGAATCAATCCGTGCGAAATAATTCTTCATATTTCGCCAAGGAGTTCACCATGTCCCAGCAAGACCAGGGCCAGCAGGTCCAGATGCAGTTTCCCGCCGACCTGGAGTACGTCTACCGCGACTTCTTCACCGTGTATGCCGGCCCCGACGACGTGATCCTGGAGTTCGGCAACGTGAACCGCTCCGTGGCCAATCAGGTGAAGATCGCCAACCGCATCGTGCTCACCCCGGCCAACGCGCTGCGCCTGCGCGAGATCCTGGACCGCACCATCGCCGAGATGCAGCGCCGACTCTCCGCCAACGCCGGGCAGGCTTAGCGCCTGAATCTTTTGATCGCCCACTTGGCAACAACAGGAAACGCGGCCAGCAGCACGAAAGCCACCAGCAGGCCGGGCGAAAGGATGTCCCGCAGGCTCTCGATGCGACCAAGCTCCGTGCCCGCGTTCACGTACACCGCCGTTCCCGGCAGCATCCCCGCCTGCGACACCCAGTAGAAGGTGCGCAGCGGCATGGACGTCAGCCCCATGGCCAGATTAATCAGGAAGAAGGGGATCACCGGCACGAGGCGTAGCGAGAAGAGATACCAGGCCCCTTCGTGGGCCACGCCTGTGTCCATTTTGGCGATGGCTATTGTGAACCGCTGGCGGATCATGTCCCGCAGCACGTAGCGCGACAGGGCGCAGGCCAGGGTGGCCCCCATGCTGGACGCGAACGACACAACCAAAAGCCCCGCCCAGAACCCGAATACCGCGCTACCCGCCAGGGTGAGCACCACCGCGCCCGGCAGGTTCAGGGCCGCAGCCGCCACATAGATGAGAAAAAATCCGCCCAGCATCAGCACGGGCTTCTGCTCGTAGAGCGCCTGCAACCCGTCGCGGGAGCTTTTGAGCGTCTGAAGGTCCAGGTACTTCGGGCCGTCCAGCCAGAAGAACAGGCCGATCGCCGCTGCCACCAGGGCAACGGCCCCAAATTTCTTTCCGGTGTGTCCCGTCATGTCTGTCCCCTTGTGCTCCTGCGGCACGTGCAAGACGTGGCGTATTGATCGACCGCGCCTTGCCAGCTGCACAGGCCGGTGCTATTTTTTTGAATGCGCTACGAACCAGCCAGAATCGGCGTCGCCCTCATCAATTCGGACTCCGCCCAGATGAACAAGGACCGCCAGACCCTCTCCCGGCTCGGGTTCACCAACATACAACAATTCCAGAATATTGGCGAGGCCAAGCCCTTCCTGCCGGAAGCGTCCATCCAACTGGTCCTGGTGGGCGACAAGACCGGGGACATTGGCGGCATACAGTGCATGCGAGCCATCAAGCGCGACCAGGAACTCTCGGGCAAGGCCGTGGTCATGGTTTCCGCCAATGGCCGCCGCGAGCACGTGCTGACCGCCATCTCCGCCGGATGCGGCGGCTACGTGCTGCGGCCCTACCTCCAGGACACCTTCGCCAAGCACATCAAGGCCGCCTGGGAAAGCAGCAGGCCCGACGACGAGAGCCAGGCGCGCCTGGAAAAGGGCATGCAGCTGGCCTGGACAGGACACCATGGCGAGGCCGTCCAGGAGCTGACCTTGGCCGTCTCCCAGGAAAACGACGCCCTGGCCTGGTTCAACAAGGGCCTGGAGCACCTGCGCAAGCAGGAGTTCGGCCAGGCCATCCAGTGCTTCAACAAGTCTTTGGCCATGAACACCCTCTTCGCAGAGGCCTACCGGGGGCTCGCCCACGCCTACAAGGGCCTGGGCGACATGGAGCGGCACATGGAGAACCTGAAGAAAGCTGCGGACATCCTGGCCATGCAGGACAAGCTCCAGGAGCTCAAAGAACTGTACGTGGAGATCCTCGGGCACGACCCGGAAGCCGTGAACCCCTACAACACCCTTGGCGTGCGGCTTCGCCGCTCCGGCGACCTGTCAGGGGCGCTGCACGCCTACACCCGCGCCTTGTCGCTCACGCCCTCCGACGAGAATCTGCATTACAACATCGCCAAAGCCTATGTCCACGCAGCCAGGAAAGACAAAGCCGCCGACCATCTCCGCCAGGCCCTGGCCATCAAGTCCGATTTCACCGAGGCCGCCCAGATGCTTGCCGAATTGGAAGCCCAGAGGCCCCAGGACTCCTGACCGCTTCGGACCGCCCGCATCGCCTGCGATGCCCGATTCGTCGAATTCATACGCAAACGCACGGAATTCCATCCGATACGGCCTTGATCTTTGGTCCGCATAGGGTCTATTGCGCGTGTTCGCCGTCGCGCAGGGCCAGTGGTCGGCGCGCATCCGCACGCACGGGAGATAACAATGTCCAAAACCCTCAGGGCCGATCTGCTGCTCATGGTCACGGCCACCATCTGGGGCCTCGCCTTCGTGGCCCAGCGCGTGGGCATGGAGCACGTGGGGCCGTTTCTCTTCAACGGCGTCCGCTTCGCCCTGGGCGCGGCCGCCCTGCTGCCCCTGGCCATGCGCTCGAAAAACGCCATGCGCGCCGCCCCCGGCATGCACGCCCCGGCCTGGCTCGGCTGCTTGTGCGCCGGGTTGGCCCTCACCTTCGGCGCCAGCCTGCAACAGATCGGCCTGCAAGACACCACCGCCGGGAAAGCCGGGTTCATCACCTGCCTGTACGTCATCTTCGTGCCCATCTTCGGCGCGTTCCTTGGCAGCCGCACTCCGCTGGGCACATGGATCGGGGCCGCCATCGCGGTCGTTGGCATGTATCTGCTGAGCATCACCGACGATTTCAGCATCAATCGCGGCGACCTGTTCGAGCTGGTCGGCGCGTTCTTCTGGGCCGGACACGTGCTGGTGGCAGCATGGTTCGCACCGCGCATGAACCCCATCCATCTGGCAGTGGGGCAGTATGCCTTCTGCTCCGTGGCAAGCCTTGGCATCGCCTGGTTCGCCGGAGAATCCTTCGCCCTCTCCGGGCTGATGGACGCCGCAGCGCCGATCCTCTACGGCGGCCTTCTCTCCGTGGGCGTAGCCTACACGCTGCAACTGATCGCCCAGCGCGACGCCCCGCCCTCCCACGCGGCCATCATCCTCAGCATGGAGTCGGTGTTCGCGGCCCTGGCGGGCTGGGTGCTCATCGGCGAGGTGCTCACGCCGCGCGGCATGCTGGGCTGCGCGCTTATGCTCTCGGGCATGCTGTTGTCGGAGATGTGGCCGTATTTGAAGAAGAAATAAGACAATGCCTCCGGCGGCCAGGGAGGGCTCCGCCCTCTCTGGACTCTCCCGCCAGGGGGATGATCCCCCTGGACCCTCAGTAGGCTTCGCATATCGCCCCGCTACGTTTCCGATATCTTGCAAGAAAGCCCGGAAGCGCGCAAAGCCGCGCTACCGGGCTGTATATTCTTAAGATCGTCGTCATAACGATAGCAGGGGCTGGGTGCTGTCACGATCGGGTTCTGGCGGGCGGGCGACGAATCGTCTTCAAATCGATTCTAGCCCGCCCGCCAGGACACGAACGGGACAGTACCCAGCCCCATGCCGTCCAGACGACGTTACCCCGCGATGGAATGCGAAGCCCGCTAAAAGTTTTTGAGAGGAGGTCCCGGAGGAGAACTTTTTCCAAAAAGTTCTCCTCTGGGCCGCCGGAGGCATCCCCCTCCCCTTCCAAAGACAAAAGCCGGGAGCGCTCAAACAAGCGCTCCCGGCCTCTTTGCATGGGAGGTGACGAAAGAGGCTAGCGACCCAGGGCCTTCGCTCCGCTGATGCCTGCTGAACGCTCCAGTCCATTGTCCAGGAAGGTCTTCACGTAGCGTTTGTCGGTCTTGATGATGTGGTTCGCCAGCCAGTCCTTGAGGAAGTTCATAAGGTCCATGGACACGTCGGCCTGTCCGGACTTGAACTTGCCGATCACCGCCACCACCTGGCTCTTGAGCTCCTCGTGCAGGCGCTTGTGCTGGACGGTCTCGGAGTACTTGAACTGGTCGAAGTATTTCTCCTCGGTGCCGAAGTGGTACACGGTGTATTCGGCCAGCCCGTCCAGAATCTTCTCCATCACGCTGCGGCTCTGCCCGGACTTCATGGCGCCGTAGAGCTGGTTGACCATGTCCACCAGCTGGTGGTGCTGCTCGTCGATGATCTTCACGCCCGTGGCCAGCTCGCTGTTCCAGGGCATGAGCACGTTGGTCTGCATGCCGCTTTTGAGGTCCGCGATGAGCACCGAGAGTTCTTGGGACAGTTCGGAAAGTTCCAGCACGGAATGGGCGGACTCGTGGATGCCGTCGGCGATCTCCGTGGCCACCTGCTCCACCTCGTCGATGGCCTTGGTGATGTGGGAGGAACTGGCGGATTGTTCTTCGGAGGCGGTGGCGATGGACAGAATCTTGGACGTGTTGTCCTCGGTGTAGCGCAGGATCAGTTCCGCCGATTCGCCGGACTTGCGGGCCATGGAAGACGCCTCGTCCGCGCGCGTGACAGCCATTTCCATCTGCTCCACGTTCTGGTGGATGGCGTTCTGGATGGCCATGATGGAATCGCCCACTTCCTTGGTGGCGTGCATGGTCTTCTCGGCGAGCTTGCGCACCTCGTCGGCCACCACTGCGAAGCCGCGTCCGGCCTCGCCAGCTCGCGCCGCCTCGATGGCGGCGTTCAGCGCCAGCAGGTTGGTCTGGTCGGCAATGTCGTTGATCACGTTGATGATCTGGTCGATGCTCTTGGCCTGGTCCCCAAGGCTGCCCATGTTCTGCTTGAGCACCGCCGTGGCGTCGTTCACCTTGGCGATGGAGGCGATGGCCTCCTGCGCTATGCGCGAACTGGCCCCGGCCTGTTCCTTGGAGTGCTCGACGCTGACCGAGGCGTCCGAGGAGCTGCGGGAGATGTCCCCGATGGCCATATTCATCTCGTCCATGGCCGTGGCGGTCTCGATCATGCGCTGCTTCTGAAGGTCCGCGCCCTCGGAGATGCGTTCCATCCGGTTGGACAGCGCCCCGGCGGAGTTCATGATGCGCTCCACCACTGTTTCAAGTTTCGTGGAAGCCGAGAGCAGGTTCTCTGCGCGCGACTCCTCTGCCAGCCGAGAGGCTTCCTGAGCCTGGAGGATGGAGTCGTCGCAGGTTCTCTGCGCCTGAAGCAGCGCCGCCTCATTGTCGGCAGCAGCTTTACGGGCAGTTGCGAGGCATTCGGAAAGATCGCACAAGGCCGTAGAAAGCACTGCGAATTCGCCGGGACCGGCAGACGGCGTGCTGGAGTTCAATTTTGTGGATTCTGCTGCCTGGGCCATCTCCAAAAGTCTGTTCAAGGGGGAAGCCATCATAAAGCCAAAAACCGACAATGTTACGAGGACCGTAACGGCAATACTTAAGATCAGCCAGGCAGGCGCTCCACCAGAACCCAAAGACATTATAGCAGCAGCGACTGCCAAAACAGCAGCAATGCCCAACAGGACAAGTACACTTGACTTAATTGACATACACGCTCCCAGATTCTGCTTCCAAAATATGTTACTACAAAGGAGGACACCCCCGCAAGACGAAGGTTTTACAATTTCGTGTTCTTCCGCCGCAAAAAATACTCGTCTGTGACTTGCATTCCTCGCCATGGGCGGCTAAAGACCCGGCTTATTCGGAATAAATCTGAAAATCCAGGAGATATCTCATGTCCACTTCCGAGGCGCCCCGCGGCGCCATCCTTCAGCGCGACGGCCAGACCTGGGCCATCGTCCCCCGCACCCCCGTCGGACTCATCACCCCCGAAGTTCTGGACGCCCTGAACAACGTGGTGAAGAAATATTCCATCCCCATCGTCAAGATCACCTCTGGCCAGCGCATCGCCCTGGTGGGCATGAAGGCCGAACAGGTGGAGGACATCTGGAAGGACCTGGGCACCCTGGTGGGCCAGGCCATCGAGCTGTGTGTGCACTTCGTGCAGGCCTGCCCCGGCACCAGCGTGTGCAAGTTCGGCGTGCAGGATTCCCTGGGCCTGGGCCTGGAGCTCGAAAAGCTCTATGTGGGCATGGAGCTTCCCGCCAAGGTGAAGATGGGCGTTTCCGGCTGCCCCTTCTGCTGCGCCAGCTCCCTGGTGCGCGACGTGGGCGTCATCGGCAAGAAATCCGGCTTCACCGTGTCCTTCGGCGGCCATCCCGGCGGCAAGCCCCGCGTTGCGGACGTGGTGGCCGAGGACCTGGACAAGGACCAGGTGGTCGCCCTGGTCAAAAAGCTCCTGGAATTCTACCGCGACAACGCCAAGAAGAAGGAGCGCTGCGCCCGCTTCGCAGAGCGCCTGGGCATCGACGCCATCAAGGCTGCCGTGCTGTAACACCATGACGACCGGCCGCCCCTCCCGGGGCGGCCGGTTTCGCTTTCACCTTGACGGCGACGGGTATTCGCGGTTTCCTGCCGATCCTATTGCGCCGAGGAAGGCCGGGACAACAGCCCCAGCCGCCCCCCCCGGAGCACCAGGAATACTCATGGAGTCCGGCCCGTGACGCAACCGGTCGTTTCGGTTCTCCTTCCGGTCCGCAATGCGGCGGACCACCTCTCCACTGCGCTGGAAAGCCTGCGCGCCCAAACGCTCCTCGATCATGAAATCCTGGCCGTGGACGACGGCTCCGACGATGACGGCCGCACCGTCGCGCTGCTGCGGGAGCATGCCGCCCTGGACGCCAGGATCATCCTGCTGGAACCGGGCAGGCTAGGCATCGCGCACGCCCTGAACCTGGCCGCGTCGCGAGCGCGCGGACGCTATCTGGCGCGCATGGACGCCGACGACTCCTGCCATCCCGACCGCCTGCTGCTCCAGGCCCGTCATCTGGACGCCAATCCCGAAACCGACGTGGTGGGCTGCGGTGTGCATTTCGGCGGCGACAGGGACGCATGCGCGGGCTATGCCCGCCACGTGGACTGGCTGAACAGCCTGCGCACGCATGAAGACATGGCCCTGGGCGCATTCCGCGACGCCCCGCTGGCGCATCCGTCGGTGATGTTCCGTGCGGATTCCTTCGTCCGTTTTGGCGGCTACCGCCAGGGGCCTTTCCCGGAAGATTACGAACTCTGGCTGCGCTGGCTCCAGGCCGGGGCAAGACTGGGCCGCGTGGCGGACGCCCTGCTCACCTGGAACGATCCGCCGGACAGGCTGTCGCGCACCGACCCCCGCTACTGCCTGGAAGCCTTCCACGAGCTCAAAGCGGGCTATCTCGCCGCCTGGCTCGCGCGCAACAATCCGCACCATCCACATGTGACGATAGTCGGCGGTGGGCGCGTCACCCGACGAAGGGCCGAGGCACTCTGTAGGCACGGCGTACGCATCTGCGCCTACCTGGACATCGATCCGAGAAAAATCGGCAATGTTTTCCAGGGGCGTCCCGTCATACATCACAACGAGGTTTCACCCCCGCAAGATGTGTTCGTTGTGTCTTATGTAGCCACACCGGGGGCTGCGGAGCATGTGGCGGGTTTCCTGGAAAACAGGGGATTCAGGCCGGGGCGCAACTATGTCCAGGCAGGATGAGGTCTTGTGCGATTTCGCCTCAAAAAACGCCCATATTCGTGCGAAATAGGGATTTTTCAAGACATGCTCCCGGTTGCGTGACGGACACGATTTCAAGCATCAGTTTCAGTATTTTTGACATATTAAAGAATTCAAAACACTTACCAAAAGACAGGATCCGTCGGGTCACGCAGGTAAAAATGACAACTACCTTGTCAACCCCAAAAGTAGAGAAAAATTGCTAGCAAAACCTGACAATAGCCAAAGAAAAAGAAATGAATCGTGAAGAATGGGGAATAAACAAAAACAGACCCTGTTAATAACTTTCCAAGATGCTGTGCATAACATTCGGCTTGCCCCAGTGAAATCCCTGAGCACATGCCGCTTCCCGGCCTCCTGGCCTTCGCTGACACGGCCCCGTCGTTTTCGCATCTCTCACGCAATAACAAGAACTTACGTTTGGGAAAACCAGTGACGGGCTCCGTTCGGCTCCCGCCACTCAGCCGGGTTGAGAAAAATGCCACGCCGGCGCATCACACCCAACATGACGAACACGACCTGGAAACACATCCAACAAATCCTCGAACGCAGCCTGAATCCCGGTCTGTATCAAGTCTGGATCAAGCCTTTGACCGCCACTCTCGAGGATGGCGGCCTCACCCTGCACGCTCCCAACGAGTTCGTCGCCGCCTGGGTGCGCGACAGGCTTGCAGGCCAGATCCTCGAAGCGGCCAAGCAGGTCATGGGACACAGCCCCAACCTGATCGTGACCGCCGGAACACCAGCCAGAACGCCGCTCATCGCCATGCCCGGCCAGACCGGCCAGAGGGGCCAGGCGGGCGTCCTCAGCGCGCCCCAGAAGTCCAGGCGCCGCAAGACCACGGACCAGGCAGCCCCTGCGCCGTTCCGTTTTTCCTTCGACCAGTTCGTGGTCGGGCCCTCCAACGCCCTGGCCTACGAGGCGTCCCTGGGGCTGTGCCGCGAGACCCTGCCCGCCGGACAGCTCTTCATCAGCGCCGGGCCGGGCCTGGGCAAGACGCACCTGAGCCAGGCCGTGGGCAACCACTTCCTGTCCGAGTCGGACTCCGCCCCCCCTAAAGTTGCTTACCTCACGGCGGAAGAGTTTTCCTCCCGCCTGATCCTCTCCATCAAGACCCGCGAGATGGAGCGCTTCAAGGCCCAGTTCCGCGAAAACGTGGACGTGCTCATCCTGGAGGACATCCACTTCTTCCAGGGCAAGCTGAAGCTTCAGGACGAACTGCTGAACACCCTCTCCGCGCTCCAGTCCAGGGGCTGCCGCGTGGTGTTCACCAGCTCCTTCCTGCCCAAGGAGCTCACCGGCCTGGACAACCAGCTGGCCTCCAGGCTGTGCGCCGGGTTCATGGCCACCATCGAGCACCCCGACCTGAAAACCCGCCTGAACATCCTGGAGAGCAAGGCCCGCAGCCATCAGGTGCTCCTGCCCGGCAACGTGGCGGGGCTTTTGGCCGACCGCATCAGGACCGACATCCGCCAGCTGGAATCCTGCCTGCAGAACCTGGCCCTCAAGGCCCGCATCCTGGGGCAGGCCATCTCCATGGAAATGGCCTGGGACGTCCTCCAGAACTACGACCTGGAGCAGCCCTCCCTTGGCCTGGACCAGATCGTGGACTACGTCTGTTCGGTCTACGACATCAAGGCCGAGCACCTGACCTCCAAAAGCCGCAAGCGCCAGTACGTCATCGCCCGCAACACGGCCTTCTTCCTGGCCCGCCAGCACACCGAGCTTTCGCTGCACGACATCGGCGACCGCTTCAACCGCCGCCACTCCACCGTGGTCAAGGGCATCACCGCCGTGGAGCGTCAGCTGAGCCTTCAGACCCCGCTGGGACGCCAGATCGAATCAGCCATAGACCGGCTGGCTCATTAAGCCTTTCCGCCCGGCTGCCGGACATGACCGGGACAATGCCGCAGCACGTGGGATTCCCCGCATCATCATGAGTAGTGACCAAGTCGAGTGATTACGTCCGTCAAGGGCGGCCGTGCCGTGAAGGTCCGGCCGCCCTTTCTGCGCCTGCCGCCACCACTTTGACGCCAGGCCCGATGTGCGCCGGATTTGCGCCGGATACGCGCCGTATCTTTGTCGCTCCGGTCGGACCTTGCGGACACAACGCGAGCTCAGGCCTCATTATATTTCGTATTATCAGTAACCTCCGACCCGTCGTCCGTGCAGGCGCATCTGGCAGGATATTTGCTAGCCATGCGCCATGATCAACCTGCACCAATACCTCACCGCCAACCTGGAATCCCTGGCAGCCCGCAAGGAGCCGGTGGCGACCTGGCTGGCTCACGCGGCCAAGGATATCGAGGGCGCGCTCTCGCGAGTTTTCGTCAACCACATGGGCCTTCTGGACTGGCGCATGGAAGACGGCGGCGGGGTTTTCGAGAAGTGCCCGCCCTTGCCGGTACTCTACGACGAATGGCGCGTTCTGAAGCAGCCGGAGCGCGACGCCACGGTCATCGTCGGCGCGAACCTGGGGTATGGGTTGAACCACGTGCTCACCGGCACGCCCAACACCCACAAGGTGCTGGTGATCGAGCCGCGCCCCGACATGCTCCTGGCCTGCCTGGGCCAGACCGACTACCGCCCCTTCATCGAGGCGGGCAAGCTGCGGTTCATCGTTCCCAGCCACGACCAGGTGGAAGCCGCCATACAGCGCCTGGACCTCAATCTGGTGTACGGCAACATCCATCTGCGAAACGACCTTGCCTCGCAGCAGATCGGGCCGGAATACGCCCAGTTGAGCCACCTCACCCGTGGCAAACTGGAAAACTTCTCCGTTGAGCTGGCCACGCTTCGCCTGAAGCAGGAGGTCATGGTCGGAAACGAGCTCAAAAACTACGCGGACGCCATGGACAACGGGAGCCTCCTGCCCATGAAAGGCATGGCCCAGGGCGTCACGGCGGTGATCCTGGGCGCGGGTCCGTCCCTTGCGGACATGGGCCCGCTTTTGGCAAAACGTCCAGGCCACGCCCTCTACGCCTCGGCGCTCCAGACCCTGCCCGCGCTTGAGCGCGTGGGCCTCAAGCCAGACTTCTGCCTGGCCATCGACTTTCGCGCAAATATGATGCGCCTCTACGACAACATTCAGGACATGTCCTGGCTCAGTGACCTGCCGCTCATCTACTCCACCAAGCTCAATCCGGAGGTCGTGCAGCGCTATCCCGGCCCCAAGATCCCCCTGTGGACCATGGGCGGCATCGGCACCTACGTGTTCCAGGAGCACGAGTTGGTGCTGGACGCGGGCGGCAACGTGGGCGTCACACTGGCGCGGTTTCTCTCATGGGCGGGCGTGAGCCGCATCCTCCTGGCCGGGCAGGACTTCTCCTGGCCAGCGGAGCGCACGCACGCGCCGGGCCACCACGCGCACCAGAATGTGCAGAGCTTCGACCCCAACCGCGACGTGCAGATGACCAACCTGTGGGGCAAGACCATCTACTCCAACGTGGGCTACCTCTCGGCCAAGCGCGACCTGGAGAAGGACCTGCGCAAGGCTGAGGTGCCCGTCTACAACATTTACGGCGGCGGAGTGGAGATCGAAGGCAGCCGCGTGGTGGACGTGGAGGAGTGCCATCAGCAGGGGCTTCTGGCCTCGCAGCCCGGGGCGCGCGAACGCTTCCTGGATGCGCTTCGCCGCGCCAACCGCCAACGGGTGCGCCCGGTCTATCAGCCCCGGCACGCCACATGGAACATGTCGCTTCGAAACGCCACCAAGCGCTTCGAGAAGCTCCTGAAGAAGCCGGGCAAGCACCAGGGTGAGATCAGGCAGCTCCTGAACAACGTGCTGCACTTCCTCAAGCAGGACCCGCTCTATCTGCCCTACCTGTACAACGAGGTCATGGACATGGCGGCCATGGTGAACCTGAAGGCCAAATACGGCCCCACCGACATGAAGGAGTATCGCGATATCCTGAAGCGGTCCCTGGCCAAGGTGAAGCAGGTGGATCTGGCCCTGGGGCCGGAAGGGATTGAGAGGCGGGAAGCGGCGGCCTGAAAGGACGAGGAGAATTGATATGACTCAAAGGACGCTCCGGCGACGGAGCGTCCTTTTCTATTCGAGGGCACAGTCAGCCCTTGCACAACGCGATATATAATCGTAAAACTATAAAAGCCTGTTGACAAAAATATCGCACGCGGTGCATCAACCTCGAAAAGGAGATGCGACTCATGTTCGATATATCCGAAATTGAAAAAAACGTACGAACCATCACTGAACAGAAAACCCCGGACGAAAAGTATATTACTGATATTATTATCGGCCATTGCTCTGACGAGGAAAGCGTTCCTCTACGAATCAGAGACGAGATCTACAAGTATCACAAATCTTTATGGGAGCAAGACATCAGGCTCGCGACAAACAAGATTGATGCATTGATCAGCGATTATCTCAGCGAGAAGGAACAGATCGATTCCATGATCAAGAACATTGCTTCGATCCTGAAGCAACTTCCAAAAAAAATTCAAGATCCAGAATCTGATGGTAAGCCTTGGACCAAGAAATCGAAGCTATCTGCCTCGCTAATAGTACTATTACTCATCATTATCGTGGGATTAAGCTTCATAAACTTTCCATCAATACTCATAGCAAACTCTATTTTCGCCCAACAAAACAAAATTGTCACATATCTTTTCTGCATAGTAATGTCAATCTCAGTGACAGGGTATAAGTTTGCCGAATTATATCTGGATGAATTAAAAAAATACAGCAGATTGACAACAACAATTGCAGCAATCGTAGCACTTATATCCATACTAACAGCCATTACAGCGCTGCTACTCTCATCATTCGGCCAGCCGGAAAACCTTCCAATACTAGGTGCATCCGCAGCCCCCGTCATAGGCAAGGGAACGCTGAAAATATTCACATCTGCATCAATTATTCTCTCAGAAATGAGCACGGCAATGCTGTTCGCGAAATCCTTGGCCCAAATCATCAAGGAACACGGTAAACCTGAGATGGAAAATCCAGAATACATCGACAACCGTCAAGCTCTCGACATGCTTTTCAAACGTGTCAGCGCATACGAAAAAGCGGTTAAGCTCAAATCGACCATCAACGAAGTGGCCTCCATAGGCCTTGAAAACTATGTCCAACGTGCAGACGCAGAACTCAGCAAGGCTTTCATCTCACTCAAAGCAGGAGTAAAATCATGATGGCAACTCGAGTATTCCCAATCCTACTTGCCCTCATAATTGCGTTGCAAGGCTCTGCTTCGGCTGGAACAGAATACATCTTCATATACAACGAAAAGGCGACATCCCGAGACGGAGAAGATCCGTCAATGAAGTACATCCTGGATTTTTTAAATTCCAAACCAGTGATTGGCGACATCATCACGGTATTTGGAGCATCGCAAAAATCCCCTTCGGGCAGGATCGTATTCCCAGACACCCTCACGGACCTCAACGACTCCATTCGCAACCAGGTCATTTCAGCAGAATGGAACAAAATCATACGCGACGCGAGAGAGCAGCAGAGTGCCAAGCAAGTCAGCTTGTACTCGCTCACGATGACTCTTTCGGATTATATCCAGACTAGCGACAGCAAGAACATCATTGTCACAATGCTGAATATGTCCAACCCCTTGCTCGCTACCAAAGCATCGGACTTCTCCAATCCCAACTCCCTCCACCACCTGCCTAACACCCTCAGGGCGAAATTATGTGGCATAATGGTGAACACCATTGACCTGGACAACATTGACAAGCACGACCACCTGACTGCCAAAAGCAAATTATGGGATGATTATGCCCAATTCACAGGATCGACTATCGGGCAGACGTCTTCTAGCCGTCAGTCTTTCTCGAAGATAGGCAACCTTGCGATCAGCGACAGAGAGAACAATTGCAGGAGGAAAATAGAACCGGACAACACGCCCCCCTCCATGGTTTCGGTAGAAAAGCTGACAGGATATGTCATGGTCGAACTATCCTGGGACAATCGGGGCTGCGACCTGGACCTGAAAATCACCAGGGGCAACGAGTCACTGTTTTATGGAAATCCATCAACGTCGTTCGGAGAATTCTACAAACAACCAATGTCCGGGAAGGAAATCATGAGGATTTCCAGTGAAGCGCTCAAAGGGGATTTTGAAATAGTTCACGCCAATGGTCCGCCTCCGTCCAATGCAAAACTCACTATAAAACGTCAGGACGGGACCGTCGTTCAGGAACGCAACATAAACAACTTCACGAAATTCAGCTCGTACTCCAAACCAGTGAGCGTCATATTGCTTGATCTATACAAAAACACCTGACGGATCACACAACCACGAACTTGTGGGGGGCTAATCATCCCCCCACAAGTTCTCCCACTTGATCTTGCCTTCGGTCTTTTTGCGCTGCCGGAGCAGCACGTAGATGGCCCCGGCCCCGCCGTGTCTCGGCTGGGCCGTGGAGAACCCCAGCACCACGCGTTTGAGTGGATCGCGCGTCAGCCAGGATTTCAGCTCCTGCTTGAGCACCGGCATGCCCCCCGGCGAATTGATGCCGCGCCCAGGTATCAGCAGGATGCAGCGCTTGCCCTGATAGTAGGCGTCGCGCATGAAGAACAAGAGCGACTCGTAGGCCTGCTCCGCGTTCAGGCCGTGCAGGTCCAGGTGGGCCTCCGGGCTCAGTTGTCCGGCTTTCAGCTGGCGGAAAATCTTCTGGTCGATGCCTATGACGAAGCCCTGGACGAACTCATCCGTGAATTCCAGCTCGAACTCCACCTTGCCCGACACCAGGTCGCGCAGCATGGACCGGGCCTGCTCGTCGGGGTCCACCTTGGCCACCGGCTGCGCGGGCTTGGCCACCTCGGCGATCTGACGCCCGGCCTGGGCCTTGCCCATGCGGTCCACGCCCGACATGGCCAGCCTGAAGAGGTCCTCCTCGTCGGGTTGCGCCACCGGCGCGTCTTTGGGAGCGGCAGGCTTGGGAGGGACGACGGGCTTGGGCTTCTCTTTCTTCTTGAGCTTCAAGCCCTTGAGCTGATCGAACGGATTGTTGAACGAGTCCTTGGTCTTGGTCATGCCCCGGTGCTAGCCTGCCTCGGCGCGGATTGCAACGCGCCATCCCACTCTGGATTCCCCCCTTTGACTCGTGTATAGCCTGGAGGTGAAATCCGCCGTGCCTTTTTGTTTCAGGTACTTGACGGAATCGCCTTGCTCCTTATTATGTAAACTTGCCACGGCATGAACGCTCCCTGCCAAAGGATAACCACGTGGAATACAAAGATTACTACAAACTCCTGGGGGTCTCCCGTTCCGCCTCGCAGGACGAGATATCCAAGGCTTTCAAAAAGCTGGCCCGCACCTGCCACCCGGACCTGAACCCTGGGGACTGCACCGCCGAGGGCAAATTCAAGGACATCAACGAGGCCTACGAAGTGCTGCGCGACCCTGAAAAGCGCAAGATGTACGACACCCTGGGGCCTAACTGGCAGCACGGACAGAACTTCCAGCCGCCTCCGGGCCGCGAGAACTTCCGCAACTTCGGCGGCGGTGGCGCAGACTTCTCGGACTTCTTCCAGACGATCTTCGGCGCGTCGGGCGGCATGGGCGGTTTTGGCGGCCAGAGCTTCGGCGGTGGGGGCTTCGGAGGACAGAGCTTCGGCGGAGGCGGCTATCAGCGCCGTCCCCAGCGCGGACAGGACGTGGAAGCCTCCCTGGAACTCACCCTGGAGGAAGCCTACCTGGGCGGCTCCAAGTCCGTCACCTTGCAGGAGGAGGCCATAAGCCCCGACGGACACCCCTACCTGAAGCCCAAGACGCTCTCGGTGAACATCCCGGCTGGCGTGCGCGACGGCGCGAAGATCCGCCTGGCCGGCCAGGGCTATCCGGGGGCTGGCGGCGGCCCAACCGGCGACCTGTACCTCAAGGTGATGATCCGCCCGCACTCGCGCTTCAAGCTCGAGGACGTAAACGTGGTGGTGGACCTGCCCGTGGCCCCCTGGGAGGCGGTGCTTGGCGCGACGCTTCGGGTGCCGACCCTGGACGGAGAAATCGACCTGACCATCCCGGCCGGGATAGGCTCGGGGCGCAAGCTGCGCATCCGGGGCAAGGGCCTGAACGGCAAGGCCGGACGCGGCGACCAGTTGGTGCGCGTCATGATCCAGGTGCCCAAAGACATCACCGACAAGGAGCGCGCCCAGTGGGAGAAGCTGGCCAAGAACTCCACCTTCGACCCGCGCGCGCATCATTAGGCAATTGAACGGCACGCGCGCGGTTTCAGCGAATGGCAAAGGGTCGAGAAGCCGTACAGGATCACATTCCGTAACGCCGCACGAGCATTCGGAGGCCTCATGGTTGAGATATCCGTCTTCACAAGCTCGGAACTTCCCGTGAAGTCCCAACTGATCGCCTGGACCCAGTTCATGGAACTGACCGGTCTGCACCCCTCCTTCGTGGGGGAGTTGATCGAACTCGGCTGGCTCGCGCCGCAACAGACCCACGGCAGCGAGTACCTGTTCAGGCACCGCGACGTGTACCGGGTCAAGAAGCTGTCGCGCCTCTGCCACGACCTGGATATTTCGGCAGTGGGAGCATCCATCATCGTGGACCTCGTGGAGCGCGTGGAGTTTCTGGAAAAGCGCGTGCGCGAGCTGGAACGCCTCGTCTGATTGTACAAATCACTCCTCAAGGAGAATCGAACATATGGACCTCAACAAGTTTACGCAGAAATCCCAAGAAGCCATTGGACAGGCCCAGGCCGTGGCCGTGCGACTTGGGCATCAGCAGATAGACGCCGGACACCTCATGTTGGCCCTGGTGCAGCAGGAGCAGGGTCTGGTCCCGCGCCTTCTGGAGCGTGCGGGCTATGATGTGCGCGCCTACCAGCGCGCTCTGGACGACGAACTGGGCAAGCTGCCCAAGGTCTCCGGACCCGGCGTGCAGCCGGGACAGGTGTCCGTCACCCCCAGGGTGAACGAGGTGCTGGTGGCGGCCAGCGATCTGGCCAAATCCATGAAGGACGAATACGTCTCCGTGGAACACCTGTTCCTGACCCTGGCCGACGAGCCCGCCTCCTCGGCCCTGGGCAAGGTGAACAAGCAGTTCGGGCTGACCCGCGAGAAGATACTTGGCGTGCTCACCGACGTGCGCGGCTCCCAGCGTGTCACCTCCGCCAACCCGGAGGAGACCTACGAGGCCCTCAAGAAGTACGGGCGCGACCTGGTGGAGGAAGCCAAGAAGGGCAAGCTGGACCCGGTGATCGGACGCGACGAGGAGATCCGCCGCTGCATCCGCATCCTTTCGCGGCGCACCAAGAACAACCCGGTGATGATCGGCGAGGCGGGCGTTGGCAAGACGGCCATCGTGGAGGGACTGGCCCAGCGCATCGTCAACAAGGACGTGCCCGAGGGGCTGAAGGAAAAGACCCTCTTCGCCCTGGACATGGGCGCGCTGATCGCCGGAGCCAAGTACCGGGGCGAGTTCGAGGAACGCCTCAAGGCGGTGCTCAAGGAGGTGCAGTCCAGCGAAGGCCGCATCATCCTGTTCATCGACGAGCTGCACACTATTGTGGGCGCGGGCAAGGCCGAAGGCGCAATGGACGCGGGCAACCTGCTCAAACCCATGCTGGCGCGCGGCGAGCTGCACTGCATCGGCGCAACCACCATCGACGAGTACCGCAAGTACATCGAGAAGGACCCCGCCCTGGAGCGCCGCTTCCAGCCCGTGCTGGTGGACGAGCCCACGCTCGAGGACACCGTGTCCATCCTGCGCGGCCTGCGCGAACGCTTCGAGGTGCACCACGGCGTGCGCATCGCGGACGCCTCCCTGGTGGAGGCCGCCGTGCTCTCCCAGCGCTACCTGCCGGACCGCCAGCTGCCCGACAAGGCCATCGACCTCATAGACGAGGCCGCAGCCATGATCCGCACCGAGATCGACTCGCTGCCCTCGGAGCTGGACACCATCAACCGGCGCATCATGCAGCTGGAGATTGAACAGGCGGCGCTGACCCGCGAGACGGACAAGGCCTCCAAGGAACGCCTGGACAAGCTTCGTGAAGAGCTTGCCGGACTCAAGGAGGAGCAGACCGTTCTGCTCACCCAGTGGGACCGCGAGAAGCAGTCCATCGAGGAGCTGCGCCATATCAAGGGCGAGATCGAGCGCACCAAGGTGGAGATGGAAAAGGCCGAGCGCGAATACGACATGAACAAGGCCGCCGAACTGAAATACGGCACCCTGACAAGGCTGGAGAACGAGCTGCATCAGCGCGAGGCAGCCATCGAGGAGGCCTCCGGCGGACAGCGCCTGCTGCGCGAGGAGGTCGGCCCGGACGACATCGCCCAGGTGATCGCCCGCTGGACCGGCATCCCGGTCACCAGATTGCTGGAGACGGAGCGCGAAAAGCTCTTGCGCCTGCCGGATGAACTGCACCAGCGCGTGGTGGGCCAGGACGAGGCCGTCACCGCCGTGGCGGACGCCGTGCTGCGGGCGCGCGCCGGGCTCAAGGACCCCAAGCGCCCCATCGGCTCGTTCATCTTCCTCGGCCCCACTGGCGTGGGCAAGACCGAGCTGTGCAAGACCCTGGCCGAGGCCCTGTTCGACACGGAAGAAAACATCGTGCGCCTGGACATGAGCGAATACATGGAGAAGCACACGGTCTCGCGCCTGATCGGCGCGCCTCCGGGCTACGTGGGCTACGACGAAGGCGGCCAGCTCACCGAGGCCGTGCGCCGCAAGCCCTACTCCGTGGTGCTCTTCGACGAGATCGAGAAGGCCCACCACGACGTGTTCAACGTGCTGCTCCAGATCCTGGACGACGGACGCCTGACCGACAGCCACGGCAAGACGGTGGACTTCAAGAACACCATCATCATCATGACCTCCAACCTGGGCTCGCAGTTCATGCTGGACGGCATCCAGGACGACGGGGCCTTCAAGCCCGGCACCACGGACCGGGTGATGGAGACGCTGCGCGGACACTTCCGGCCCGAGTTCCTGAACCGGGTGGACGAGGTGGTGCTGTTCAAGCCGCTCATCAAGAGCCAGATCGGGGCCATCATCGAGCTTATGCTCACGGGGCTTCGCGCGCGCCTGGTGGAGCGCAAGATCACGCTCACGCTCTCGGACGCGGCCAAGCTGTTCATCGCGGACGCGGCCTACGACCCGGTGTACGGCGCGCGCCCGCTGCGCCGCTACATCCAGGCCCACATCGAGACGCCGCTGGCCCGCAAGCTCATCGGCGGAGAGGTGTTGGACGGACAGACCGTGACTGTCGAGGCGGGAGACGAAGGACTGTACTTTACAGGCTAGCGCGGCTCAATACGCACTGGGCGCAACGGAACGCCCTGCGCCGAATGCACGTGGCCGGTTTCAATTCGCAAGTACGATCACGCGCACTGGCCAGATGATGTCAAACTATCGGGCCTCGGCCGGTTTGCCGGGCGAGGCCCGCTAATTCAAGGCAATTCAGACCTTTGCGGTAGAGTTCTTTATAAGAAATCCTATCACCTCGAAAGTACTTGCCTTTTCACACGGAACGACTAGAAGCTGCGCATCCCCTTTAGGAACGGTGGCCAAGATGTTATCATGCTTGCCGTTTTTGAGCCCTCCCAAGCAGAGACACAAACGCGCCCGGACATTGCAGGGCGTTTTCCTGGCGCTGTTCGCGCCTTCGGGGTGGATTGCGATCAACGCGCTCCAGGGGACCCCACCGTTGGAACTCGTGCACCAATCACCGGGGCTGCTGGCCTACATGCTGCTCGGCACCATGGCCGCCTTCGCTGCTTTCGGCTGGATGTTGGGGCGCGAGGAGGAGCGGCTCTCCAAACTGGCCCTGCTGGACGAATTGACCGGCCTGGCCAACAACCGTCTCTTCGGGCAGCGCCTGGAGGAGTGCATCACTTCCAGCCGTCGGTCCGGGAAACCCCTGAGCCTGGTGCTTGTGGACATGGACCGTTTCAAGTCCATCAACGACAATTTCGGGCATCAGGTGGGCGACATGGCCCTGAAAGCGGCTGCCGGGGTGCTGCGCTCCTCGATCCGCGCGTCGGACGTGGCCGCGCGGGTAGGCGGGGAAGAGTTCGCCCTGATCCTGCCGGATACGGGGACGCGGGAAGCGGCCAAGGTGGCCGGACGGGTGCTGGACGGCCTGCGCGGCAGCAGCATCCCGCTGGTGGACGGCACTCACGTCAACCTGTCTGCGTCCATCGGGCTGTCCGGCGGGGTGCTGGCCGAGGGCGAGTCGTCCTTCGCGTTGTTCGCCGAGGCCGACAAGGCCTTGTACAAGGCCAAGGAAGCCGGACGCGACCGCCTGATGACTGCCTGAACGCCGCGTTTTTTCCGCCCAGGCGACCTGAGTTCGACCCAAAAGAACCACTTCTTATTGACACTATTTCATATGAGGCTTTTGCAAATTCCTCATATTTTGAAATTTTCAGTCACGCGCTCGGTTTGTGATGCAGGTCCGCCCGCAGGGCGTCTTCGCTCCAGGGGACCGCTTTCCCGTTGTGGTTGGGCTCAGGGCATTTTTCGAAGGCGCAGCCGTCGCACAGGTCGTCAAAGCAGATATCCGTCTTTATCAGCACCTCTGCGACGCCGCCGAAGTGCTTCCTGAACAGTTCCTCCAGATCGTTGACGATGGCCTGGGACCGCTCGAAGGAGATATCCTTGGGCAACACCAGGTGGAAATCGATGTTCACGAAGCGCCCGGCCTGCCAGGCGCGCAGCTTGTGTATCGAGATCCATTCAGGCCGCCTGTTCTCATTGAGCAGGCGCGTTATCTCCGTGGTCAGGGCGCTGTCCGCCTCGTTCATCAGGCCCTTCACGGCCTGGCGTACCAAACCGTAGCCGGTCCACACGATGTTGAGGGCAACCACGCAGGCGATGGCCCCGTCCATCCAGAACCAGTCGGAAATCCATACCACGACAAGTCCCAGCAGCACGCCGCCCGTGGTGTAGACGTCGGCCAGCACATGCTTGCCGTCAGCCACCAGGGTGATGGAGTTCGTCTTCCGGCCTTGGCGGACGAGATACATCCCCAGCGCGAAATTCAACCCTGACGCCAGCACGGACACCGCGAGGCCGAAGTCCAGCTTCTGCAAGACATCCGGGTTCATGATCTTCGGGAACGCGGCGTAGACGATGCCTGCCGCCGCCATGATGATCAGCGCGCCCTCCAGCAACGCCGAGAAATACTCCACCTTGCCGTGACCGTAGGGATGGTCCGCATCCGGCGGGGTTTTCGCCACATGGATGCTCCACATGGCGAAAGCACTGGCCACCACGTTGATGATGGATTCGAGCGCATCGGATAGAAGGGCCGAAGAATTGGTGATGAAGTATGCGGCGAACTTGAGGAACAGAATGAGGATTCCGAGACCGAACGATACCCGGATCGCCTTTTGCTGGATTCGATCGATTTCAAGCATGGCTAGTCCTTATGTGCATCGCCTCGGATGGATGCGGCTCCTTCGCAAGAGAGCTTTACCTGAGAAAGCCGTCTCATTGCCGCAAATTTATGGTCCCTCAAGACAGTATACTCTGTCCTGCGAAAAATGCAAAAAGGTCCATCACGACACCTCGCGAAGGACCTTGTTCACACTTGGCCGCAAGCCGCAGCAGGGAACTCGTGCGCGTCTCTGAAAACCAGGAACATGTCTTTCAAGGACAAAACACATGGTTCTCTTGGCTTAGGCTCAATACCCGTATGCCCCCACTTGAGGGCGCACTCTGAACGCTCCCCGCCGCAGAGGATCAGGACGCCCTCGGCGTGGATCAACTGCGAGGACACCACACAGAACGCGTCCTGCCGGTCAGGCCGCTCCCAAGTCCGTCAGCAAACCGGCGACACTCCACGCCTCGCCGTTGCTCCATCGCTTGGCGTGAGGCGCGACCACTTCCGAAATTTCCCTGGCGTGCAGCAGAATGTCGCGGCAAAGGTGCGGATCGTACCGGTTGCCGGAGCAGCGCTCGACCTCTTCAAACACTTCATCCAGGGTCATGGCCGGATGGTACACCCGGTTCTCCAGCATGGCGGCCATGCTGTCGGCTATGGCCAGGATGCGCCCGCCAAGCGGTATTTCCAGACCCGAAAGGCCGCCCGGATAACCGCTGCCGTCGAAGCGCTCGTGATGCGTCTGCACCAGCTCCGCCACACCGTTTTTCGACCCGAACAGCTCGATAGGGCGCAGGATCTGCGCACCGATGAGCGGATGTTCGCGGATGAGCGCCCATTCCTGCGCATTGAGCGCGCCAGGTTTGCGCAGCACCTCGTCCGGAATGCCGATTTTTCCGATATCGTGCAGGTGCCCGGCGATGTGCACCACGTCCGCCTGTTTGTGCGACAGCCCGTGCGCCAGGGCCAGCACGGTGGCCAACTCCGCTGTAAGTGTGGAATGCTCGAAGAGGCGCTTGTCCTTGGCGTCCACTGCCCTGCCCAAGGTTTCCGCCAGTTGGTGAACCGTGGCGGCCATCTGCCCGCACCGGAACGTGCCGAGGCAGTCTGAAAGAGTACAACTCGCTAGCATTTTTCCTGCTCCCATGTCCTGGGGAGCAGAGATATCGACAATGATTTTCAAAATCAATATAAATTAATTTCAAGCAAGATTTTCCTATGTATTTTCCAAGGATACACATCAAGGGCGGACAGGTGTGGTTCCGTCGCGCAGCAGCACCCGCACGCGCCCCGGTTCCGGGGCTTTGCGCCAGAAGGTTGCATCGAGGGTGAAGGTCTTCTCTTCCACTCCCTGGCCGTCATTGGTCAGGCGGGCGAAGACCACCGGCGCGCCCACCGGGGGAAGCCAGGCCGCCAGCGTGCCCAGAGTACGCGGCTTGCCGGGCGCGGAGCCCGTGCGGAAAACCGACTGGTCCGGCCCTCCGTCGCGGTCCAGGGACAGCGCCGTGAATGCCCCCAGCCCCAGCCTGCCGGGCGACTGGTCCAGAAGGCCGCGCATGCGGTCCAGCCGAACCATGCTGCCCGTGGCGGCCTTGGTCTCCCATATGTCCGGGAAATCGCGCGAAAGGGGATGGTTGGTGTGGACGCCCGACTCTCCCGACGCGACGGGGAGGATACGGTAGTCCCCGCCCGAGGCCTCGATCATGACCGCGCCGGTGGAGTCGGCCACCAGGGCGAAGACCGGGTACAACATGCGCAGCGCCTCCGGGTTGTCCAGGAGCTCCCGCAGGCTCCGAAACCGGGTCAGGATGGCGCGTGTGGGGTTTTGCAGTTTCCCCGCCCTGCTCCTGCTTATGCGCTCCTGCTTGGGGATGGTGCCCACGGTGGCGGTCACCACGGCCAGGCCGTGTTCGTTGACCCCGCCCACCATGTTGCGTTTGCCTTCGGCGCTGGTGGCCACCATGGCGAACGCACGGTAGCCGTTCTCCGGGGCTATCACCTCGAAGTGATTGGGCATGTCTGTGGTAAAGTCGCGGTTCTTGGCTATGAGCGTGCCGCCCCCCTGCACACGCTCCCCGCTGAGGGACCACAGGGTGCAGGCCAAGGCCGAAAAATCGGACGCAAGCAGAGACACGGCCAGGAGCAAAAGGGACGTTCGCGCCAGGAGAGAGCGCCGGAAGCAGTACATCTTGTGTGGCTCCACGGGTTTGGGGTCAGCCCTGATTTTTCGGGACAAAGCTGTCTCTTTCGAGACAACCCGGCACGAACGCAACTCCTGTGGCATCTGCAAAGCCGCTGCACGCTTATCGTGCAGACAAAGGATCAAGCTATTGCTCCCCCTGAAAAACACGCATGTGCTTCAGCAAGGGGATGCTACAAATCGAAGTGCGCCTTGAGATCCTTGGCGTTGTAGCGGCTCACCACGATCTCGGAGCGCTCGCGGTCGCTCATGATGAGCTTGTAACTGCCGCCGGTCCAGGGAAGTATCTCCGCCACGTGGTTCAGGTTCACAAGGTGGCTGCGGTGTGCGCGGAAAAACCCGTGCGGCGTCAGGCGCGCTTCCAGCTCCGCGATGGTGGCCCTGGCGGTGTAGCGACCGTGGACCGCGTGCACGGTGATGCGCCCCTCCTCGCTGGTGACGAAGAAGATGTGCTTGGGGTGCGTGGGTACGATGCGTTCGCCGTCGAACAGGGGGATGCGCTTCTCCTGCGGCGCCGCCTCCGAGCCCGGAGCAACGGCCCCTGGCACGCCGGACTCGCGGGCCTGTTCTGGAGCCGCGCCCGGCTCATCCAGGCGCAGATAGCGCCGGGCCTTGTCGATGGTCTTGCGCAGCCGCTCCAGCGTGAAGGGTTTGAGGATGTAGTCCAGGGCGTCGAGCTCGAAGGCCTGGACCGCGTGCTCCTCGTAGGCGGTAACGAACACCAGCAGGGGTTTTCTGGGCAGGTCCCCGAAAAGGTAGGCCAGCTTCAGCCCGGAGAGTCCAGGCATCTGGATGTCCAGGAACACCAGGTCCGGCAGGAGCGCCCGCACCTCCGGCATGGCGGCGGCCGCGCTCGTGGCTTCGCCGACCACGGCAACGTTCTCGATGCGCCCCAGCAGATGCTTGAGTTCGCGCCGGACCGGCCCCTCGTCGTCGATGATGAAAACGCACAGGCTCATGGCTTGGGAATGGTGAAAGATATGGTGACGCCCTGGCCAGGGGCGCTCTGGATGCGCAGCCCGTGCTGCACGCCGTGGATGGCCACCAGTCGCGCGTTGACGTTTCTCAGCGCGAGGCCGGTGCCCAGCGGCACGGGCGCGCCCTGGGAGTCCGCCAGCAGCGCGGCGGCCTCGGCCTGTTCCATGCCCACGCCGTCGTCCTTGACCATTATGCGCACAGCGCCCTTCTCGGCATAGGCCCCGATGACGATCTCTCCCCCCTCCTCCTTGGGCATGATGCCATGGCGCAGGGCGTTCTCCACCAGGGGCTGGAGAATCAGCGGCGGCACCGGGCACTCCAGGGCGGCGGGGTCGATGTCATAGGTGACGCGCAGGCGCTCCTCGAAGCGGGCGCGCTCGATGGAGAGGTAGTCCTCGCAGTGTTCCAGTTCCTTGGAGAGCGACACGCTGGACCCGCCGGGCTTGATGTTCTTTCGGAAGAAATCCCCAAGCTTCACCAGGAGGTCGGAGGCGGTCTCCGGGTCGGTGCGGATGTAGTGCATGATGGAAGTGATGGCGTTGAACAGGAAGTGCGGATTGATCTGGGCCTGGAGCATCTTGATCTCGGCCTCGGTGCGCAGCTTCTTCTGGCGCTCGGACTCCAGAAGCGCCTGTTCCGCCTGCTTCTTGCTGGTGACGTCGCGCACGATGGAGATGATGCACTTCTCGCCGCCGATCTCCACCATCTCGCCGGAGCGCTCGACCGTGATCACCTCGCCGGACTTCAGGCGGTACTGCAGCTCCTGGTTCTGGGTGCGCCCGTGGCGCAGGAATTTCTCGTCCAGTTCGTAGCGTTCGCCGGGGTTGGCGTAGATGCCGATATCCAGGGAGGTCTTGCCCAGCACGTCCTTGCGGGTGAAGCCGGTTATCTCCACAAAGGCGTCGTTGACGTCCATGTACGCGCCGTCGCTCAGGCGCAGGATGGCGATCCAGTCCGGGCTGTGGCGGAAGATGCGCTCGAACTTTTCCTCGGATTCGCGCAGGAAGGCCTCGGTCTTCTTGCGCCCCTGGATGTTCACCCACAGGGCCGCCACCATGCCCAGAAGCACCATGAACGTTACGACGACGGCCAGCACCTTGCCCTGGTGCTCTTCATAAAAGGACGCGGGCCGGTTCACCACGCGGCTGCCCTCCGGGAGCAGGCTGGCGGCGACGCCGAAGCGGCGCAGCTGGGTGTGGTCGAACATGTAGCGGTTGGGGCTCTCCTTGACCACGGGGATGTCCCCGGCCTTTTCCCCGTTGAGGATGCGCAGGGCCATCTCGGCGGCCACGCGTCCCTGGTCGAACCCGCTGACCAGCAGTCCGCCCACGATGCCCTTGCCCAGGTAGAAGTCCCACACGCCGTAAATGGGCGCTTTGGACTGCGCGGCGATGAGCGCCAGGGACTCGTTGTAATCGAAAGTGCGGCCTGACTTGTCCCTGTTGAAGGTCATGAGCAGCACGACGTCGCCGGGAGCGAGCGAACGCACGCGGGCCAGCAGTTCGTCCATGTCCAGGTCGTCCAGGGACACCACGGACACTCTCTTCTCGAATTCCGGCAACACCTCGGCCAGTATCTTGCGGTTGGCGAGGCCGGTGCTGGAGCGGTCGTTGATCACCACGATCCGGTACGCGCCAGGATGCAGGGCTAGGGCGGTGCGCAGGGTGTTGCGAACGTCGTAGGCTTCCACAACACCGGTGAAGAAGCCGCGCTTGCCCGACAGCATGGCGTCGTCGAAGAAGTTCACGCCGCTAAACACCACCGGCGCAGCGGGAAACAGGCGCTCGCGCCGGGACAGCATGAACTGGAAGGCGTCGTCATCGGAGGCGATGACCACGTCGATGGGAATGCGGGAATACTTGCGGGCCAGAAATTCCACCAGCCGGGGTTCATCGTCCGCCGAGGGCACGCGCTTGGTGTCCATGTACTCGGTGAACACCTCCACCTGGGGCAGATCCCTCAGCACCGAGGCCACGCCCGCGTCTTCCTCGTCGGTCCAGGCCAGCCCCTTGTGGTAGGAGTGCAGCACCAGCACGCGTTTCTTGTCTTGGGCGCAGGCAGCCTGGACCCACAACAGGCAGGCGAGCACGGCCACAAGAAGCGAAAGCAGCGGGGAGTGTCGAAACGTCATGGCGGGCCTTGGCCGAACAGGGTGAATTGGCGGCGATGCCTGGGGCAGCCGTGGGCAATCCCTACCACGAACAGGGCCGCAAGGGAATGGCGGGAAGCGGCCGGGCCGTCCCACACCCTCAGGACGAGCCTGCCCCCTTGCGGGAGAGGAAGCGCGCGAAGCGGTCAGCCTCGCCGAACTCCGGATTCAGGCGCAAGGCGTTTTGCAGGGCCTCTCCGCACTCGCGGAAATCGCCCTTGTCGTAGAGGACCCTGGCCATGTTGAAATAGAGGTTTTCGTCGCCCGTCTCGATGGCCAGGGCCTTGTTGAAGAATTCGATGGACTCGTCGAGAAGGCCGTCCTTGCGCAGGGCCACGCCGAAAAGATTGAAGCGGACGCAATGCTCGCGCCTGGCCTCCACGCCACGGCAGGTGAGAGCCTCGAGCAGGCCTGTTATGTTCTCCATCATGGCCTGATGGGCCTGCTCATATCCGGGATGCGAGTAATCAGGCTGCACAAGCGGTTCGCACAGCAAGGCCTTGAGCGCGTCGAGTTCATGCGGGTCCAGCATGCTGAGAGAGGCGTCCTCGCCGGACTCCAGCAGTTTCGCGGCAAGCGACTTGACCACCGGGACGGCGTGTTCGTCGTAATAGAGCGGCTCCGGCGTGTACGCCTTGATGAACTGCTTCATGCCGACTTTCTTGATGATCCCCGAAGGCAACCCCTCGACGGTCAGGGGCTGCACCTCCACCAGATTCTCGCTCATCTGCCGGACGTACCAATAGGTCACGTTCCTGTGCTCCACCATGGTGACGCCGGACCCGAGTTCAGCCAGTTGCCGCAGGGAATAGACGCCCAGCACCGTGGGCGAAGAGGTTTCAGATGGCATAAGTCTCCATCCCGCATACTCCCGGAAACATTCGGGGTCGTCTCGGACGTTCAATTTGCGCGGCGCGGGCCGAATCTTCGTCGTGACTCTTCATGATGCTGATACATTCCGGCGCAGACGGGGTCAACAGCAAGGGAGGCGACAGGGAATCAGACGTCGAGCATGCCTGCGGCGCGAAGTGAAAGGCTCAGTTGTTCGCTGCGCGTATCGTCCTTGGGCAGGAGGCGCTTGTCCAGCACGTATTTGGCGAAATACAGCCCTTCCTCGAAGTAGCTGTTGATGTCCAGGGCCTTCAGAAGGTGCCAGACGGTCTTCTCCAGGTCGCCCTTCTCGAAATAGGCGCGGGCGATGTTGAACTGGAGGTTCTCGTCCATGGAGGTCATCTCCTGGGCCTTGAAGTAATACTGGAGGGTCTGGTCGAAGAGGCCACGGCGGCGCAGGCTGATGCCCAACTCGTTGAAGAGGTGCTTGTGTTCGTCGGCGAAGGCTTCGTCCATCTCCAGGATGTTCTTGAAGACGTAGAGCGCCTTGTCCGTGTGCCCAAACGCCAGAAGCGAGATGCCCAGGCCGAAGTTGGCGCGGATGTTGGCCTCGTCGATGCGCCGCACCTTTTCGTATTCGCGCACCGCCCCGGTATGATTACCGCCTTCGCGGTAGCTGTCGCCCTCCATGAGCGGGCGGCTCAGGTATTTGTAGGTGGCCTGCGGCTCGGGCAGGTAGCCGGAGAGCAGCTCGCCCCGCTCCACCTCGATCAACTGCCCCTGGAGGTTGAAATCCACGTCCAGGCTGCGAAGTTCGACCTTGCCGCCCGGCACCTCCTTGGCGAACCAGTAGGTCTTGGACAGGGCCTTGCGACGGGTCATGCCGCTCCCCAGGGTCACTTCGACCTCCAGGGAGAATATTCCGTAGAGCTTGATGAGGGCGTGGTCCATTGGATTGCCGCAGCCGGGTACAGCACTTCCCGTGGATGCGGCCTGGTCAGGGTGTCGGACGCCGTGCAGCCAGGCGGCGCGTCGAGCTGCGAAATGCAGCCGACATGTTTCGCCAGGCAGGCGGACCGTGATGAAAATTCCGGCCCCATTTCCCCACTTGGCTGGCTCAGCCCTGCCGGATCAGGGGGAATCAGTCGATGAGAAGCCTGCTGCCGGCATCCGGTTCAGGGGCCGGCCCGCCCGGCGGATGTCCGTTCGCGCCATCGGCGCCCGCATCGCCAGAGGTTTCGCCCATGAGCTTCTTTATGAGCGCGCTGGCCTCACGGAAGTCTCCACGGATGGCCACTGCCTCACGCAGATGCCCCAGGGCCTTCTGATTGTCCCCGGCGTAGATGTGGGCCTTGGCGATGTTGTAGTGCAGGTTCTCGTCGGTAGGGGTCAGCAGCAGGGCCTGATTGTAGGCGTGCAGCGCCCCCAGGTAGTCCCCGGAACGCCTGAGCTTCACGCCCAGGTTGTTGTAGGGGTTGATGGCTTCCGGGTCGTCGGTGAGGATCTCCCCGAACACTTCCTTGAGCTCCTGGAGCTTGTCCTGCATGGCGAACAGGTCCGCCGCGCGGGTCAGGTGCGCGTGGTAGGCCGCGTCGTCTCCCTTGCCCTTGTGTGCGTAGGCCAGCCCGCGATGCGCTTCGGCGTAGAGCTCGTTCAGGGCCACGGCCTTGTTGAAGGACAGGATGGCCTTGCCGAAGCTCTTGGCTCGCAGGTACTCCATGCCCATGTTGAAATACTTGAGGGCCTCGTTCTCCTCGGACACGACCTCCTCGAACTCGCTGATGGCTGCGTCGAAATCGCCGCGCACCAGCGAGGCCTTGGCGGTGTCCAGCATCTCCTGCTCGATCTCGCCCACGCTGAGCGACTGCCACGCGGTGCGAATGTGCTTCTCCAGCGTCTCCAGCGAATAGGGCCTGATCACGTAGCCCGAGCACCCGGAGGTGACCGCGTTCAGCACGTACTCGCGCTGACACTCGCTGGTCACCATGACCAGGGCCTTCACCGGCAGGTCGCGGTCCCTGGCGATGGCCCGCAGGCACTCCAGGCCGTCCATGTCCACCAGCGAGGAATCGATGAGCGCGATCTGGACGGTCCCGTCCCGCAGATGGTCCTTGGATTGCTCGAAGGACGGATACGCCCGGACGTCCTGAAACTGCATCCGCGTGAGGATGCCTTTGTCCCGCGAAGCATGATGGACGTTGCCGGACAGTACGGTCACCGAGATTGAAGACGGGTCGAAGAGCATTCGCGGCTGCCTTTGCATGAGAGATAGGGACGCTTACCTATCGATGAGGCATGCTTTCAGTCTTGTCAACTGCAAGCGGTCGCGCCCATGGCGACGGACAACGCGGAAAACGTTCAGGAAATACGAAAAGCCCGCACGACCAGTGGTCGGCGGGCTTCAAGGCTTTAGCTCAAGACCGACTAGGCTTCGATCTTGTTGACGGCCAGATTCAAGCGGGAGACCTTGCGGGCAGCGGTCTTCCAGTGGACGATCTTCTTGGAGGCGGCGCTGTCCAGGACGGCGGTGGCCTCCTGCAGGGCGGCCTTGGCGGCGGCGGCGTCCTTCAGGTCAATGGCGGCGCGCACTGCCTTGATGACATTCTTCACCTGGGTTTTAGCGGAACGGTTGCGTGCACGTGCAACAAGACTCTGACGGTGCCTTTTCAGCGCGGACTTATGATTGGCCAAGGGATCTCCCTCCTCAAAGCAAGTTCAAAGACGGACTTGATAGTCCTGAACGGTTAGTCTGTCAAGTGGTTCGTCTAAATTTGCAGCGCGGCGAAGTCCGCCAGCCTGCCGAGACGATCCACCAGGGATTTCAGCAGATTGAGTCTGCCCAGTTTCAACACCGGATCGTCGCACATCACCATGACGTTGTCGAAGAAGGCGTCCACGCTGGGACGCAGCTCGCCCAGGAGCCCAAACAGGGCGTCGAAATTATCGGCGGCCCACAGTTCCTCGAAGCGGGCGGCGTTGGCGGCCAGGGCGTCGGCCAGGGCCAGCTCGGCAGGCTCCACCAGCTTCTCCCGCGCAATGTCTCCTGTAAGCTCCATGGCGGCGGCCTGCTTGCGTATGATGTTGGCCGCACGCTTGAAGGCCAGCACGGCCTGATCGAACCCGGCCCCCTCGCTGAAGCTGGTCAGGGCCGCCACACGGGCGTCGAAAGCCCACACGTCGGAGAACCCGGCACCGATGGCCGCGTCCACAACCTGCGGACGCACGCCCTTGCCCTGATACAGCGCCTTGAGGCGCGAACCGAAGAACTCCAGCAGTCTGGCGCGCGCCTCGGCGGGGTCCAGCTTCCAGGTCACGCCCTCGTACCCGGTGAAGGCCAGGGCGATGAGGTCCTCCAGGTTCAGGCGCAGGCCGTGCTCGACGAGCGTGCGGCAGATGCCCAAGGCCTGGCGGCGCAGCGCGTAGGGGTCGGCCGCGCCGGTGGGGATCATGTCCAGGCCGAAGCATCCGGCCAGGGTGTCCATCTTGTCGGCGATGGCCAGGAGCGCGCCGCCCAGGCTCGGGGCCACGGGGCTGTCCGGGCCAAGGGGCAGGTACTGCTCGGCGATGGCCTGGGCCACCTGCTCGCTCTCGCCCTTCTTGCGGGCGTACACGCCGCCCATGATGCCCTGGAGGTCCGCGAACTCGCCCACCATCTCGGAGACCAGATCAGCCTTGGAAAGCCGCCCGGCCTGGCACAGGTCCAGCATGATCTCGGACTTGGCCTGCTCGGCCATCTTGCAGCACAGGGCCTCGATGCGCCGGGTCTTGGCCCCCATGGAACCCAGGGGAGCCAGGAAGGTGACGGTGTCCAGCTTCTTGAGCCACGTGTCGAAGCTTGATGCGAGGTCGGTCTCCCAGAAGAAGCGGGCGTCCTCCAGCCGGGCCTTCAGCACGCGCTCCCAGCCCTTGCGAACCAGGGCCACCTCGGTGGGCTTGAGCCCCGCCGTGGTCAAAAAGTGCGGCAGCAGGCGTCCCTGGGCGTCTTCCACGCCGAAGCTCTTCTGGTGGCTCTCCATGCTGGTCAGCAGAACCTGCCGGGGCAGCTCCAGATAGCGCTTGTCGAAGTTGCCCAGGATCACCAGGGGATATTCCACCAGACCGCAGACTTCCTCCAGCAAACGCTCGCCGATGATGGGCCTGCCCCCGGCGGAGGCGGCTGCCTCCTGGCACTGGGCCACGATGGCGGCGCGGCGCTTGGCCGGGTCCAGCATCACCTTGCCCTTGTCCTCCAGCGTGGGGAAATAGTCGGCCACTGCGGCCAGTTCCCAGGGGCCGGCGCCCATGACCCGATGCCCGTAGGTGGAGCGGCCAGAGGGCACGGTGGCCACCTCAAAGGGGATCACCTGGTCGTCCAGCAGGGCCACGATCCAGCGGATGGGACGTCCGAAGGTGTAGTCGAGGCTCCCCCAGTGCATCTTCTTGGGAAAGTTGAGCGCCTTGAACACCGACAGGCACACGCCGGGCAGGATATCTTCGGCCTTCACGCCGCCGGTTGTCTTGCGCAGGGCCAGGTACTGGCCCTTGGGGGTGTCCACGGTGAATACGTCAGACATCTGCGCGCTCTGGCCCTTGGCGAAACCAAGCGCGGCGGCGGTGGGGTTGCCGGAGGCGTCATAGGCGGCACGGACCGGAGGACCGGTGACGGTCTCCTCCTCGCGGCGCTGCTGGGCGTCGAGCCCTTCCACCAGGGCGGTCAGGCGGCGCGGCGTGGACCATGTGGAGACGCCCGTGCAGGAGAGCTTGTTCTGCTCCAGAAGCCCGGCAAGCCCCTGGCGAAGCTCCTCGGTGAGGGAGGCCAGAAAGCGCGAGGGCATCTCCTCGAATCCGATTTCCAAGAGAAAGGCTGGCATGGGTATGATCCTTTAGCTTTTGAGGAGGGGGTATTCCATGTCGCGGCGCTGGGCGGCGTACAGCCGGGCCAGGGCCTGGGCCAGGGCGCGCACGCGGGCAATGTAGCCGGTGCGCTCCGTGATGGAGATGGCCCCTCTGGCCTGGAGCATGTTGAAGGTGTGCGAGCAGCGCAGGCAGTAGTCGTAGGCGGGCCAGGGGAGACCGGCCTCGCACAGGCGCTTGCACTCGGCTTCGCAGGCGTTGAAGAAGGAGAGCAGCATGTCCGGGTCGGACAGCTCGAAGTTGTACTTGGAGTGCTCCACTTCGCCCTGGTGATGCACCTGGCCATAAGTGACGTTCTCGTTCCAGGAGAGATCGTACACGGACTCCTTCTCCTGAAGGTACATGGAGATGCGCTCCAGGCCGTAGGTGATCTCCACCGCCACCGGCGAAAGCTCGATGCCGCCGATCTGCTGGAAGTAGGTGAACTGCGTGACTTCCATGCCGTTCAGCCACACTTCCCAGCCAAGGCCCGACGCGCCGAGCGTGGGCGACTCCCAGTCGTCCTCCACAAAGCGGATGTCATGGGCTTCAGGCGGCACGCCAAGGGCGCGCAGGCTCTCCAGATAGAGCGACTGCACGTTGTCGGGCGAAGGCTTCAGGATAACCTGGAACTGATAGTAGTGCTGGAGACGGTTGGGGTTCTCGCCGTAACGTCCGTCGGTGGGGCGGCGGGAAGGCTCAACATAAGCCACGCTCCAGGGTTCCGGGCCGATGACCCGGAAAAAGGTGCTGGGGTTGAACGTCCCCGCGCCGACCTCCAGATCGTAAGGCTGAACGATCAGGCACCCTTGCCTGGCCCAATAGCTCTGCAGGGTGAGGATGACATCTTGAAAGTGCATGCGGACTCCTCTGGACTTTAAAAGGCGTCAGATGCGCCTAAACGAGCCGTGGTCCCAGGTCAAGCCCAGGTGATATTCCACGAAAAGGTCAAGCGCGCGCCCGCACTCCATGCGCGCCTGGTTGGACACGGCAAGCCCGGCCCACTGAAGCGGCGAAAGCTCGCAAACAGCCTGCAAAACATCAAGTGAGGGCGACGAAAGCCGCACGCTGGCCCCATGGCCCCACTGGCGGCAGTCGCCGCAGTGCAATTTGCCCTGCTCCACGAAAAGCTGGGCTCCGCCCTGCAGGGCCACGTCCGCGCCGCAGCGGGCGCAGTGCGAGAGTTCAGGCTTGAACCCCTGGTCGAAGGCCATGCGGGCGCGGAAAAACAGCGGCAGGAGGCGCGAGGGCTGTTCGGCCTGCTCCAGCGCGTCCAGGGTCTCCATCAGCAGGTCGAAAGCGTGTTCGCTGCCCGTTGCTCCCAGGTGCGCTGCCTCAAGAAACTTGATGCAGTTGACGGCCATGCCCAGGCGCTCAACATCCTGGCGGAGGCGCGGATGCGCGGCCATGAGCGAGCCCTCCAGCAGGTAGGTGTAGCCCTTGGCGGCTTCGTGCTTCACCTTGAAGTTGACCACGTTGAAAGGGTCCAGGCAGCCCAGGAAGCGGCGACGGCTGACCGAGCCTCCAAAAGCGAAGGCCGTGAAGATGCCCTTGCGCGGCGAAAACAGGCGCACCCAGGCGTCCACTTCGCGGAAGCGTCCAACTTTTAGCACCAGGGCTTTTTCCGTGGATTCCATGATTTTCCCGGCGCGAGTTCAAACAGGTTCGCCGCCTCCCCGCGACTGGGGAGACGGCGTCTGATAATTCGCAATAAGAACAGATCGTTGCGAGGCGTCTTCAGTTCACTTGCCGGGAGCGCCTACGCGGACTCTCTGCGCTCATCAGTAAAATTCTCGAAGGACTCTGACGGAAGAAGGCCTCCGGCGGCCAAAGGGCTCCGCCCTTTGGAAACCCTGATTGGGGCCGTTATGGGAAAGTAATGCTCTTCCCGTCTGCCCTGCCGCCTTCCAGCGGGTAGTCCTTGCCGTTCAGCTTCACGCTCACCGAGGGAGCCTGCTGGAAGCGGACGACGACCCTGTCGTTGAAGCGAAGCGCGAGGCGCTGGCCCTTGACCAGGGTCAGGGAGCGCTTCTGGCCGTCCTCGGTGGTAGCCTCCACCGTTGCGGGCTGAATGGCGTTGATCTCCACCACCTGCTTGCCGGACGCGGCGAACTGGGCCTCGGCGGCAAGCTTCTCGGGTGTGATGTTCTGCTCGGGCGCAGGAGCGGCCGGAACAGCCGGGGCCTGCTTCACGCCGCCGGGGCCGGGGGTGGTGGCCAGCAGATCGCGCTGCACGGGGCCGGATTGATCGGCCTGGGCCGGGGCCGCCTGTTCGGGCTTGGCCTCGGCCTTGGGACCGGAGGCCGACGCCGCAGGAGCCGCCGGGGCGGACGCGGCAGGCTTCTGGGCGGCCTGGGTCTCGGGGGCGGCCTGCTCCTGCTTGGAGGAGAACAGCCCCAGGACGCTCTCCACGGAGAATCCCTGCCCGAAGCTCGAGAAGAAGAAAAACCACACCAGTCCGCCAAAAACCAGGAGCAGCGGCAGCGCCAGCCACAAGGAAGGCTTGAACCCGGACGTCCCCTGAGAAGCGAAGGAAGGGCGGCGTTCCCTGATGCTGGGTGCGGCTTCACGCGGTTCCTGTCCGGGCGGTTCGCGCAACTGGTCGTCGTCCACGGCGTAGTGGCTGGAAAGGACCGCGCCCATTTCCTCCGGATCAAGACCGAGCAGGCGGGCGTAGTTCTTCACGAAGCCTTTGGCGTATACCGGATGCGGCAACTCCTTGGTCTGGCCTTCCTCGAGCGCGACAAGATACTTCTTGCTGATCTTGATCTCGGTGGCTGCCGTCTCCAGGCTGATGCCTTGGCGTTCCCGCTCCTGGCGTAGGAGCGCGCCCATTTCCTCAAGAGTCATCATACGTCCTTTCAGGGAAGCTCATCAAAGATTGATTTTGATGACCGACTTGGAGCGCAGTTTCTCCATGTAGTCGGCAAACTGCTTTTCAAGCTTTTCCTTGTATATGCGCTCAAATATTTCATCACGAACGCTTTCGTAGGGAGGCGGTCCCACCGGAGCCGGGGCGGCCTTGGCCGTGGTGTCGCTGGCGATGGTCAGCAGCACGGGCTTGCCGTCGAGCAGCACGGGCTCGCTCACGCCGCCTGCATTCACGTTCTGGAGAGCTTGGCGAAGTTCCGGAGCAAGATCCTTGAGTTCGACCTTGCCCAGGTCGCCGCCCTGAGCCGCGCCGGGACCCACGGAGAACTTGCGGGCTGCGTCCGCGAAGGAGATCTGTCCGCTGGCGATGCGCTGCCTCAGGGCCTTGGCCTCGTCCATCTTGCCAAGCATGATGAGCCCGATGCGTTGCCCAGTCTCGACCTTCATGCCGGTCTTGTTGCCCTCGTAGAAGTTCTTGACCTCCTCTTCGGTGACCACGACCTTACGCTGCACCATGTAGCCGAGGAGCTGCTTCTTGAGGATATCCTTCTTGATGGCGCTGGCGAACTCCTTGCGGGTCATGCCCTCAAGGCGGAGCTGCTGGTTGAACTGCTCATCGGAGAGGCCGCCCTTCTCGCGCATTTCGCGGATGCGCGAATCGACCTCGGTGTCAGACACCACGACCTTGAGGCGGGTAGCCTCCTGCTTGAGCAGGATGTCATCGACCATGGTCTTCAGGATGCGGGCCTGAAGGTCCGCTATGGCCGGGTCGGCGGGGTTGAACGCCCTCTTCTCGACCTGCGTGGTATAGATTTTCACCTTTTCGTTCAGTTCGAACAGGGTGATGACCTCTCCGTTGACCTGGGCCACGATCTTGTCGACCACCACCTGTTGGGCGGCGAAAGACGCGGGGGCCAGGGCCAGGCAGACACTCAGCGCAATAAAAAGGCGGAAAACGGCGGACAATGGCATCCTCCACGGAGGCAGGTTGGCGGACAGTAGGGGTCCGGCCTTGCGGCGCTCCCCTTGTATTCGCTTTTTCAAATCGATGCAATGAACCGCGAGAGGAAGATTCCAGACCTAACGCGGCGACAATGCGGGGCTGATTTCCAGCCGGGACGAGGCTGCCGTATGGGACAGCCATGACGAAAACTCCTGGGCCAGACGCGCTTCCAGCAGTCTTTTTTCCACCAGGGCATACACCTGAACCGGTCCTTCCACCCTGGCCTCGGACCTCTCCAGCAGGATGAAGGCCTGATAACCGATTCCGCCGCGAGTAATCGGCCCGACCTGGCCTGGCTTCAGCCCCTTGAGAGCGTCTCGCCAGGAGCGGGGGAGCACGTCCTCGGGGGAAGCCTGGGTTTGCAGGCTCACGTCGTCAAAGACCATCAGGAGATCAGCAGGGTCCTTGGCCTTTTTGGCCTCTTCCAGGGCTGCCTTCAGCGCGTCGGCATTGATGGACTCCACCTTGAGAAACTTGAGCGTAACCGGCTGGGAAAACTCCTGAAGATGCGCCCGGTAGTACTGCTGGGCCTCTTCCGGGCTGATGGTGACGCGGGGCCTGAGGACCCTGGCGGTGAAGGCGTCCAGGACCAGGCGCGCGCGCAGGCGTTCGCGCCAGAGGGCCAGGTCGAGCCCTTCCTCCGCCAGCATGTTCTCGAAGGCGTTGCCCTGATAGCCGGAGCGCAACGACGTTTCCGCGTTCTTTATTTCCGCCTCGGTTATTTCGATCCCGCGCCTGGCGAGCTCCTGGCTAACCAGCTCTTCGACGATGAGCGTGGCCAGGGCCTCGCCGTATTCGGCCTGAAGGCCCGCCAGGGTCTCGCCCGGAATCATGGACGGCGAGGAAAGCCTTAAGGCCTGAACGTATTCCAGAGTCTTTACGGAGATGGGCTTGCCGTTCACCTTGGCCGCGACGCCCTTCTCGACCGGCTCCTGGCTGCATGCTCCCAAGGCCAACGCCAGGGCAATGAGCATCCCCGCCAGAAACACCCTCCCCACACCACGTGCCCCGCTCCGCCGAAAACCTCCCGCACAGGACGCGAAGCCCATAGCCGGGTCCAGGGGGAGGCTTCTCCCCCTGGCCGCCGGAGGCATCTTTCTGTCTTCACTCTTGCTCTTGCCTGTACGCATCATGCAACCAGCTTGGCCAACTCGGCCGTGGCCTGATCCAGTGCCTCGCGCAGCGGCTTGCCCTGATCAAGGCGCACCTCAAGCTTGGCGGGCGGCAGGAGCTTGGCCGTGGCCTGGCGCGGGGTGATCCAGGCGATGAGCGCCTCGGGGCTGACGGCTTTGGCTCCCTCTTCCCAGGTGAGCACGGCCTTGACCTGATGAATGTCGGCGCGCTTGACGCCAAGCTTGGTGAGCACGCGCTTGAAATTGAGCACTGCGGCAAACGTCTCCACCTCTTCAGGCGCATGGCCGAAACGGTCGCGGATGTCGGCCATGGCCTCGGCGAGGTCGGCCTCGGAGTGCGCGGCGGTGAGGCTCTTGTAGAGGCGCAGGCGCTCCTTGGAGTCGGGCACGTAGGTCTCGGGGATGCGGGCCGGCACGCTCAGGTTGAGCTCGGTCTCGACCTCCTCGCGCGGGGGCTCGCCCTTGACCCGGCGGACCTCCTCGTCGAGCATCTCCAGGAACATGTCCAGGCCGATCTTGGCGATGTGGCCGGACTGGGCCTCCCCCAGGATGTTGCCCGCGCCGCGCAGACGCAGGTCCTCCATGGCGATCTGGAAACCCGCGCCCAGATAGTCCATGTCCAGGATGACCTGAAGGCGCTTGCGGGCCAGCTCCGGAATGTGGTCGATGGAGGGCACCACGAAATAGGCGTAGGCTTGGCGCTCCGAGCGCCCCACCCGGCCGCGCAGCTGATAGAGCTGCCCCAGGCCGAACATCTGGGCGTTGTCCACGATGAGGGTGTTGGCGCGCGGGAAATCCAGGCCGGATTCAATGATGGCAGTGCACACCAGCACGTCGATCTCGCCGTGCCAGAACTTGTGCATGGCGTCTTCCAGGTCCTTCTCGGCCATCTGGCCGTGGGCCATGGCCACGCGCGCGCCGGGCGCGAGCTTCTTGACGAAGTCGCCAACGGCGGCGAGGCTCTGCACGCGGTTGTGCACCCAGAACACCTGGCCCTGGCGCTCCATCTCCTTGGCCACGATGTTTGCCAGCATGGTCTCGTTGCGGTCCACCAGGGCGGTCTCGACCGGCTTTCTGTCCACGGGGGCGGTCTCCATGACCGAAAGCCCCCGGATGCCCGACAGCGAGAGCTGGAGCGTGCGCGGGATGGGCGTGGCCGAGAGCGTCAGGGCGTCCACATTCATCTTGAGGGCCTTCAGCTTCTCCTTGTGCTTGACCCCGAAGCGCTGTTCCTCGTCCAGGATGATGAGGCCCAGGCGCGGGAAGCTGACGTCCTTGGAGAGCAGGCGGTGCGTGCCGATGAGGATGTCCACCTCGCCCTTGGCTGCGGCCTCCGTGACCATCTTGGCCCGCTTGGTCGTGACGAAGCGCGAGAGCATGCCGACGTTGACCGGGAACCCTTCCAGGCGCTTCATGAAATTCTGGTAGTGCTGCTCGGCCAGCACCGTGGTGGGGCACAGAAGCGCCACCTGCTTGCCGTCCAGCACCGCCCGGAAGGCGGCGCGCATGGCCACCTCCGTCTTGCCGAAGCCCACGTCGCCGCAGACAAGGCGGTCCATGGGTTCGGGGCGCTCCATGTCTTCCAGCACCTCGGTGATGGCGCGCTCCTGGTCCGGGGTCTCCTCGAACCCGAAGGTGGCCTCGAACTCCCAGTACAACTCGTTCACAGGGCCGTAGGCGTAGCCCTTGGCCACGCGGCGGTAGGCGTACATCTCCACCAGATCCTGGGCGATACGCTCGATGGCCTTGCGGGCCTTCTCCCGGCTGGTCTTCCAGCGCGTGCCGCCCAGGCGGTCCAGCGAGGGGTCCGTTCCCTCGGGGCCTTTGAAGCGCTGCACCAGACTCAGGCGGTCCACCGGCAGATAGAGCTTGTCGCCACCGTCGAAGAGCAGCAGCAGGTAGTCGTTGGCGGTCTGGTCCACGGACAGGCGGCTCAACCCCTCGAAGCGGGCCAGGCCGTAATCGCGGTGCACCAGCAGGTCGCCGGGGTTCACGTCGTCGAAGGCGGTCATGCCCTTGAAGCCCTTCTCGGGCTTGGGCTTGGCGGTCTTGGCGGCTCCCGGCTGCAACACGTCCTCGGGCAGGATCAGCGTGTTGTTCCAGGAGAGCTCCATGCCCCGTCGCAGCGGCGAGACCAGCGCGTACAGGCCGGGCTTGCCGGTGAAGGCCTCCTGGGAAAGCGCGATGCCCTCGTGCTCGCAGAGCTTCAGGAACTTGCGGCGCGACTGCTGCGAATGGAAAGACAGCAGGACCTGCCTGCGCTCGTCCTCCCACTGCTTCATGGCGGCCACCAGAGTACTCCAGGGACGCCGCGCCTCGTCGGGCCGCCAGAACAGGTCCTGGAAATTCTCGATCCTCTTCTCGGGCAGGTCGAAGCCGTGCTTCTCGTGGCCGATCACCAGATCCTCGAACACCAGCTGCGGCTTGTCGCGCCAGGTGCGCCGGGCCATTGCTTCGGGCCAGATCACCTGATGCCTGGGCCACTGGAAGCCGAAGGAGCCCGACAGCTTCTCAAGCTCCGTGACCCAGCCGAACTCCTGCTCCTCCAGGCGCGGGCGCAGGCTGGTGGACTGGGCCAGCACGTACACCGCGTCCTTGGGGAGCCACTGCTCCAGGGCTTGCGGGGCGTCGTAGTAGAGGCCGGGGAAGATGTTGCCGTCGCCACGTATGAGCATGTCTTCCAGATGGGCCTGGGCGGCGCGGCTGAGTTCCCCGGTCTGGGCGATCCTGGCCCAGACGGCCCTGGCCTTGCCGATGAACAGTTCGTTCAAGATTGCAGGCGACACCGGCAGGATGGACGCCTCGCGCACCTCGGAGAGCGAGCGCTGGGAGTTGGCGTCGAAGAGGCGGATGTTCTCCAGGGTGTCGCCGAAGAATTCCAGACGCACGGGGTGGTCGTATCCCGGCGGAAACAGGTCCAGCAGGTCGCCGCGCAGGGCCAGGTCGCCCGGCTGCGAGACCATGCCCACCCGGCGGTAGCCCCAGGCCGTCACCTGCTCCAGGATCATCTCCGGCGAGAGCTCGTCGCCGGTTTTGAGATCAAGGATGTGGTGCTCCAGGGCCTCCCTGGGCGGCCACTTGGGGAGCAGGTTGTCCACGCTCAGGCAGAGAATCTTGGGCTTTATGGTTGTCGCGCAGGCGTGCAGGAAGGCCCAGCGCCTGGCCCAGAGGGCCTGGCTGGGCAAGCCCGGCGTATAGCTCGGCAGCGCGGCCCAGGGCCTCTCGCCGATGGGTTCGTCCTGCGCCGGGTAGAACAGGTGCAGAAGCGAGGTGATCTGCGCAAGATCCGCCGCGCCGGGTGCGATGAGCACCACGGTGCGACCGCGCGACACCGCCTCGCGGCACAGGCTTAAGAGGCTGCCCGGCCCGCTCTTGTAGATGCTGACAGCCTGGGACGCCCCGGAGAGTATTTCGGTGAGTGGACTTGCTGGATTGGCCATGGGCCTAACGGAGAAACGCCGCCGGGCCGTTTGGACCCGGCGGCGCGTTATTCAGAGGTGATGATCGGGCTACACGCCGACCAGATTATCCTTTTCTTCATGGGAAAGCAGACGATCAAGGTCGAGCATGATGAGCAGGCGGTCTTCCAGCTTGCCCACGCCGCTGATATACTCGGACTCCATGCCCGAAACCACCGGCGGCGGCGGCTCGACCGTGCTGGAGGGAATCCGCAGCACCTCGGAGACCGAATCGACCACGAAGCCGACAATCATATTGTTGATCTCAATGACGATTATCCGGGTGTGCTTGTCGTGCCCGCGCGCCGAAAGACCGAAACGGCGTCTCAGATCAATGATGGGGATAACCTTGCCGCGCAGGTTGATGACACCCTCGACGAATTCGGGGGCGCGCGGCACTTTGGTGATCTCCATCATGCGGATGATCTCCTGCACCTTGAGGATGTCGACGCCGAACTCCTCATCGCCGATGCTGAACGTCACCAACTGCATGAGTTCCGCGTCCTGCTTTTTCAGGGCCTCATCCATCCTGTTTCCTCCCGGTTGGGTCAGTTGCCGAACCCCGCCACATGTGTGGCAAAAGGCCCGAACGTTCTTTCAGTAAACGGATTCGCCGCCTGCCGCAACCACAATCTCTTGGCGCCAGCGCCAATAAATCTTGCTCTTTAGCCACTTGCAAAAATCCTACGGTCGTTTAATGATGCAGGCCGGACACGTCCGACGAAGGCGGCTTTCACACATGGGACAGTATTTTCCTGAGAACGACCAATACCCGCTCGAAGAGCAGGTGAAAAATCTCGCGGACGATGAATTGCTGGACTTCTGGGAAGAAACACAGTTCATCGAACGGCCGGATCATCAAGAAATTGCCCCCATTCCGGTAAATCAACTGGAATACGAGCGCATCATCCTCCAGGAACTCATGTTGCGCTCCTGCATGCGCGGCGCTGGCCCGCGCTGAGCCCGACTTCATTCAGCCCCCAGTAAGACCCGGCCCTGTCCGGGTCTTTTTTTTGGGGGGGGAGATCGGCGGGCAAAGAGGGCGGGGGCAGGATGCTGTCCCGTTCGTGTCCTGGCGGGCGGGCTAGAACCGATTTGAAGACGATTCGTCGCCCGCCCGCCAGAACCCGACCGTGACAGCACCCTGCCCCCGCCCAAGGCACGCTCTGGCGCGTAAAATAAACACGCACGACAGAGCTGACCGTGTGCTCTACAGCAATGAGAACACATACTATCGAACTGACCGTTCGCCCCCAACACTGACAGCACGCGCAACCGCGCTCACAACACGTCCTCTCGTACTGACGCACACTTTGCCGTTATGAAAACATACACTTTCGTGATGAAATGCGCGTCAGGATAAAGATGCAGATGGTCGGCCGGGAGCGTTCAATGCAGTGCATCCCGGCTACAAGTTATTCGTCAAGGGTGGGATTTCAAGAATAATCAAGCCCTGAAGCACGGTTTCGCGCGCGTCAGGGCTTTCTTGCGAGCTCTCTGAACAGAAACGGTGCTGCCCGCGAAGCGGATGCAGGGTCCAGGGGGATCATCCCCCTGGCGGGTCCAGGGCAGAGCCCTGGCGGGTCTGGGCGGAGCCCAGCACTATCCGGTCAGAACCTAGTCGTTGTGCTGGGCCAGATACTCTTCGATCTCGGCGGCGGGTTTCGGCTTCGAGAACAGGTAGCCCTGGGCGAGCTGGCAGCCGAGGGTGCGGATGACGGCCAGCTGCGCTTCGGTCTCCACGCCTTCGGCGATGAGACCGAGCCCGAGGTTGCGTCCCAGACCGACAATGGCCCGCACGATTTCGGTATGCCCGCCGGTGGCGTCGATCTCCCGGATGAAGGACCGGTCGATCTTGAGCATGTCGATGGGGAAACGGTGCAGGTAGGAGAGGGACGAATAGCCGGTCCCGAAGTCGTCCACGAAGAGGCGCAGACCGAGCGACTTGAGTTCTTCCAGCCTGCCGATGGCTGCCTCGCCCCGGTCCATGATGACGCTTTCGGTGATTTCCAGTTCCAGGCTGCCGGGAACGATATTGGAGGATTGCAGAAGCGCCTTGAGCTTTTGCCCCAGGTCTGCCTGCGAGAACTGCTTGGCTGAAATGTTCACGCTCATGGTGAGGGGCTTGGGCCTGGGGAAGCGGGCCTGGAACAGCGCGAGCTGCCTGCAGGATTCCTCAAGCACCCACCACCCCAGGGGCACGATGAGCCCGTTCTCTTCCGCCAGGGGGATGAAATCCAGGGGGGGAGTATAGCCCCGTTCGGGATGCTTCCAGCGAATCAGCGCCTCAAGGCACATGACGCTTCCGGTGTCCACGTCCACGATGGGCTGGTAATGGAGCTCGAATTCGCCGCGCGCCATGGCCCGTCGCAGTTCGGTCTCCATGGTGAGCAGCTTGATGGTCTGCTCGTGCAGGGCGTTGTCGAAGACCTCGTAGCGCGCCTTGCCGTTGCTTTTTGCGCGGTACATGGTCAGGTCGGCGTCGCGCAGGACTTCTTCCGCGCTGCCGCAGTAGCCGGTGCAGCAGATGATGCCGATGGAGACGGTGCTGTAGATTTCCCGTCCCTCGATGACGAAGGGAGCGCGCATTTCTTCCAGGATGCGCTCGGCCACCATGGTGGCGGCAGACAGGCTGCGCACCTGTTCGGATATGACGGCGAATTCGTCGCCGCCAAGACGCGCCAGGGTGTCGGCTTCACGGGTGCAGGCACGCAGCCGCTCGGCCAGCTGAATGAGAAACTGGTCGCCCAGGGCGTGGCCGAGGCTGTCGTTGATGACCTTGAAGCGGTCCACGTCCAGGTAGAGCAGTGCGAAGAAGCTGTTTTGGCGCGAGCAACGCGAAATGGCCTGGGAAAGGCGGTCGGTGAACAGGGCGCGGTTGGGCAGCCCGGTCAGCGCGTCGTGCAGCGACTGGTGGAGCAGTTGTTCCTCGAAGCGCTTGTGGTCGCTGATGTCTTCCAGCGTGCCTTCGAAATGGACGGTCTCGCCCGTCTTGCCCGTAACCAAGTGGGCGTTCACGGAGCCCCACATGGGCTGTCCGTCCTGGCGGAATGTCTGGATTTCCAGGGCCTGAACGGAGCCGTGATCCTTCAGGACCCGGAAGAACTTTTCCTTCATGCCCGGCGCGTCGCACAGGCGCGAACAGAAATCGCGGGACTCTCCCATGAGTTCCTGCATGGACGGGTAGCCGAGAATCCGGGCCATGGCGGGGTTGGCGCTCACCAGTTTGCCCATATGATCCACCTGGAAGATGCCCTCGATGGCGTTCTCGAAGATGGAGCGGTACTTGGCCTCGGCAACCTTGCGCTCGTCGATCTCGGTGTGCAGGCGCTGGTTGGTTTCTTCAAGCTGGAGCGTGCGGTCGTGGAGCTCGCTGGTGCGGCGACGCACGAGGTTTTCCAGGTTCTCCCGGTAGGCCTTGTTTTCCTTGATGAGCTTGGTGCGCTCCAGGGCGCGGCGCACGGAGTGCTCGAGTATGCCCAGGTCTTCCACGGGCTTGAGCACGTAGTCCCAGGCGCCCAGGCGCAGGGCTTCGATGGCGTCCTGGATCATGCCCGTGCCGGAGACCACGATGATGGGCACTTCCGGGGCCTCGCGCACCACAGTGGCCAGAACCTCCAGGCCGTCCATTTCCGGCATGCGCAGGTCCACAAGGATGATGTCCGGGTGATGCTCCCGGAACACGTCCAGGCCGATGCGCCCGTTCTGGGCCTGCAGGACTTGGAAGCCGCTGTCTTCGAGATATGCTTGGAAGGATCGCCGGATGACGTCTTCGTCATCAATGGTAAGAATCGTTGCGACTGGCTCGCTGGACATGAATTATCCTTGCAGCACCGCGAGGATTTTGGAGGCCATTTCCCCCATGTCCAGGACGGGCTTGAAAAAGACCTGACTGTCGTCCAGACCGGCAGCTTTGAGGTCTTCCGAGAGGCTGAATTTGGTGGACCCAGTATGAATGAGAAACTTCATGCCGGGATGGCGCTTGGACAATTCGAGGATCAGGGCGGCCCCGTCCATACCCGGCAGACGCAGATCGCCGACAGCCAGATGAGGGGGCTTGACGTCGGCGGATTCCACGGCTTGTTCGGCGGATTCCGCCGTACGGACGATGAAACCTTCGTCTTCGAGATACGCGGCCAGGCTCAGCCGGACCGGTGTCTCGTCGTCAACCACGAGGATTTCCGTATTGATGTTCTGCATGGACTGGCGGCCTTTTGTGTGACGTCACGCGTCCCGAGGACGCGAACACTGCTCATTAATACCCAATTTTTCAAAGCAGGCCAAGGTTTTTCCTGAACCTATTCCACACTGATGGAGCATGAAAAAGGGCCGGACACAAGTCCGGCCCGGGAGAGCAGGGAAGATAACCGCCGAGGCCCCGCAAGAGGCCCGGATGCGGGTGATTAGTGCGTGATGGCGCGTCTTCCGGTCTTGGACGCTCCGGGCTTCTCCAGAATCACGGCGGTGCCGTAGCAGGAGAAAAACTTGGAGCCGTCGGGGTGGAAGGCCACAGTCTCACGGTAACCGACGATGGCGTCCCCGCCGATCTCCATGGAGGAAGCCGCCAGGGACAACAGGGCGATCTCTGCGTCGTAACCGCGGCCGTGGACCAGACCCAGCACCTTCTTGATGCGGCGTCCCTTCATGGCCGGGGTGGTGACCACGGGAAGCTTCCCCGAATAGAACATATCCTTGGCATGTTGCAGACGCTGGCCACGCTTGAGCTCTTCGCTGGGATCCTTGGCCTGGCGCGGCGCGCCGGTGAATAGTGACAGCATGGCTACTCCTTGGAAATCCGGCTGGGCCGGTCTGTTCGGTTTGTTGCTGCGAAACCCTAGCAAGCATCCTGCCACTTACAACATGTGCAACGATATTTATATCTTAGACAATCTTGACGGGTCTGGAGTTACAGGCGGGGGTGTCAAAAAAGCCCTCAGGCCTGAGGTTACAGACTGAAGGCGTCAAAAAAGCCCGGGGCGCGTGCACGCCGCCGGGCTTTCGGGGATTAGTCGAGCCGGAAAGGATCACCGGGAAGAATCAGCAGATGCGCGGCAGCTGCTCGCCCTCCAGCATCCCAAGGAGCCTGCGTCCGCCCAGGCCCGTTCGCATGACGACCTTGCCGGGGTTCTCCGCCCCGACCCGCCCGATGATGCAGGCGTCGCGCCCCAGGGGGTCACGGCGCATGATGGTCAGGGCCTTGGCGGCGTGCTTCTCGGGCAGGATGCAGATGATCTTGCCCTCGTTGGCCAGATACAACGGATCAAGCCCCAGGATGTCGCACCCGGCGCGCACCACGGGCTTCACCGGGATTGCGTCCTCTTCCAGGGTGACGCCCACGCCGGACTGCTGGGCGATCTCGTTCACGGAGGTGGCCAGTCCGCCACGGGTGGGGTCTCGCAGCACATGGACCGCAGGCAGCCCGGTGACCAGCTTGAGGATCAGATGATTGAGCGAGGCGCAGTCGCTTTGCACCGGGGCCTCGAAGGCCAGCCCCTGGCGGCAGGAGAGCACGGTCAGGCCGTGATCGCCCATGCTGCCGGAGATGATGACCACGTCGCCGGGTCTGGCCCGGTGTCCGCTGGGGGACGGCGAGGCGACCACCTCGCCGATGCCGGTGGTGTTGATGAAGATCTTGTCCGCCGCGCCGCGCGGGACCACCTTGGTGTCGCCCGCCACCACCTTGACCCTGGCCTTCCTGGCGGCCTGCCCCATGGAGGCCACGATGCGGTCCAGGTCGTCCAGGTCGAAGCCTTCCTCCAGGATGAAGCCGCAGGTCAGGTACAGGGGCTTCGCGCCGAGCATGGCCACGTCGTTGACCGTGCCGTGCACGGCCAGGGAGCCTATGTCGCCGCCGGGGAAGAAGATGGGGTCCACGGTGAAGCTGTCGGTGCTGACCGCCAGGGGGCCCTTGGGGCGCGGCAGCAGGGCCGCGTCGTCCATGCGCCCCAGGATCGGGTTGCCCAGATGGCGGAAGAACACTTCGTTAACGAGACGGTGCGAGGCGAGGCCTCCGCTGCCCTGGTCCAGAAGGAGCTTGTTGCCCATGGGTTCCCTATGACTTACGCGGGTGAGAGGTCGAGCTGGTACTTGTAGTAGGCGGCGCAGCTGCCTTCGGTGGAGACCATGCACGGCCCCACGGGGCTGGCCGGGGTGCAGGCCTTGGCGAACAGGGGGCACTGGTTGGGCGGCATGATGCCCTTGAGCACCTCCCCGCACCGGCAACCGGGCAGAGGCTTGGACTCCTTGAGCGTGACGCCCAGGGCCTCGAAGGCGTCGAAGGCCTTGTAGGCGTCGGACATCACAAGGCCGCTGCCGGGGATGGTCCCGATGCCGCGCCACAGGGCGTCGCCGGGCTTGTAGACCTCGTAGAGGATGGAGAGCGCCTTGGGGTTGCCCTCGTCGGACACCACGCGCTTGTAGTTGTTGATCACGCGGGGTTTGCCCTGGCGCTTCATCTCGGCCATCAGCAGGATGGCCTGCAATAGGTCCAGGGGCTCGAAACCCGCCACCACCGCAGGTATGCCGTATTTCTCCGCCAGCGGAGCGTACGGCTTGAGGCCGATCATGGCCGAGACGTGCCCCGGCAGCATGAAGCCCTCGATGGCCATGGCCGGGTCGGACAAGAGCGCGTCCAGAGCGGGCGGGACCAGCTTGTGGAAGGGCATCACGAAGAAGTTCGCCAGCCCCTGCTGCTTGGCCAGGCGCACCGTAGCGGCCACGGTGGGGGCGGTGGTCTCGAAGCCGATGCCCAGAAAGACCACCTTGTCGCCGGGATTGTTCGCTGCCACGGCCAGGGCGTCGAAGGGGGAATAGACAACCTCCACGCGCGCGCCCTCGGCCTGGGCCTTCTTGAGGGTGCTGCCGCCGGGACCGGGAACGCGCATGAGGTCGCCGAAGGTGGCGATGATGACGTCCGGTCGGGCGGCCAGCTCCATGTAGGCGGCCACCTCGGATTCGTGGGTGACGCACACCGGGCAGCCGGGTCCGGTCAGGTGCACAACCGAGGACGGCAGCAGCGAATGCACGCCGCTTCGGAACAGGGCCACGGTGTGGGTGCCGCAGACCTCCATGAAACGGAGCGTCTGCCCCTGCATGGCCTCTTCAATCTGGGCCAGGACGGCCTTGCAGCGTTCAGGGTCGCGCAGGGCCTCAAATGAGTTCAAGGTTCCACCCTTCCTGGAAAATCTTGAGGGTTTCCATGGCCTCTTCGCGGTTGAGGATGCGGATGGCGAATCCCGCGTGGATGATGACGAACTCGCCCACCTGGGGTCTGTCCGCGATCAGGTCAAGGCGGATCTGCTTGCGGACGCCGCCGATTTCGACATCGGCCACATCGCCTTCAACGTGTTTCACTTCCATGGGAACTGCAAGACACATGCGGGAATCCTCCCAAGTAGACCGCGACGGTAGAGTTCGGCGCGGAAAGATGTCGGGAATATGGGGGCTTCCCCGGCCTAAGTCAAGGCCGAGGGCTGGTCCTGGGCCATGGCGTCGATAAGCCCGCGCAGGCGTTCTGTAAGCCCCATGAGGTCCTGCACGGCCTGGGCGGACTCCTCCATGCCCTCGGAGGTCTGGGCCGCCACGCGGCTTATGTCGCTGACCGCCTCGGTGACGTCACGCACGGCCGAGGCCTGCTCCTGGGCTCCCAGGGCGATGGCGCGCACCTGCTGCGATGTCTGCGACACCAGCTTGACGATGGCCCCCAGCGCCTCTCCCGAGCCCTGGGCCATGGCAGTGGTCTCGCCGATGGCGGTGACGGCCAGGTCCACCTGCTCCACGTTGCCGCGCGCTCCGTGCTGGATGGCCCCGATGGCGTCCCCCACCTCGCGGGTGGCCACCATGGTCTTCTCTGCCAGTTTCCGCACCTCGTCGGCCACCACGGCGAAGCCGCGACCGGCCTCGCCCGCGCGCGCCGCCTCGATGGCGGCGTTCAAGGCCAGCAGGTTGGTCTGGTCCGCGATGTCGGAGATGACCGTGAGCACCCGCCCGATGTCCTCGGCCTGCCTGCCCAGCGCTCCCATGGCGTCGCGCAGGCCGTTGGCCCTGTCCTGGACCTTCTCCATGGCCTGGGCCAGCCCGGAGACCATCTTCTCGCCCTCCACGGCCTTGCTCCCGGCCTCCTCGGCGCTCAGGGCCACCTCCTCCGCGCTGCGGGCCACGTGAGTCACCGAGGCGTCGATCTCGGAGACCGCCGCCGACGTGCCTTCCAGGCGCTCGCGCTGCTGGGCGGCTCCCTGCCCGGCGCGGTCGAAGCGGTCCATGAGGGTCTCGGTGTTGCGCACCACCTCGCCGGAGATGGCGTCGGCCTCATGGGCGGCCTGAGCCAGCATGCCGTTGCGGCGCTTGATCTCCTCTTCCTTGGCCCGGAGCTCGGTCAGGTCGGTGTACAGGCAGAGCGCGCCCATGAGCTTGCCGGTGATGTCGTTGAACAGGGGGGAGGCCGCGATGAGGATGTTGCGCTTGGCTCCGCGTTTTCCCGTGGTGATGACTTCCTTGATGATGGAGGAATTGGTGGCCATGGCCTCGGAGAGGACCGTCTTGCGGCTGGCGTCGCCGTAGAAGAAGTGGGCCACGTTCTGCCCGTAGTTGTCCTCGGCCTTGCCGTCGTATTGCAGTATGTCCATGAGGGCCTGGTTGGTCAGGGTCAGGCGGCTTTCGGAGTCCACCACCACGAACGGCGTCTTGATGCCCGCCAGCACGCCCCGCGAAAATCCCAGCGCGTCGAGCATGTTTGCGTTCATGGTGCGGACGGCTGCGGCTGTTTCGGCCAGCTCCGCCGTGAAATCCCCTTCCAGGGGGAAGGAATGGTCCCCCTTGGCATGGGCCTGGGCGTAATCGTGTATCGCCTTGAGGGGAGTCAGCACATGGCGGTACATGCCGTGGATGCTGAGCCCGCACAGCAGGGCTATCAGCGCGCCCCCGGCCAGTTGGAGCGTGGCGGCGTCCGCCCCGTCCTGAGCCCGGCTGAGCATCCAGGTGGCCGTGAACACGGAGAATGCGACAAGGGCCATTGCGACGACCGATGAAACAAGCCTGGTTTTTATGGTCATGGGGAATCCAGTCTGAAGCGGAGGGAACTCCGGTAGAGTTGTTTCAGGCGCCTCAAGCCGCATGGACCGGCGTAAGCGCATGAGAGGCAGGAGGAAACACACATCATCCGCACGGACTGGCCGGACAGGTCAATACTACTCAGCAGAGAAAATTTTCGCAACAACAACTGCAACCTGAATGACAATTTGCGCAAGCAGACTAATCTATCGGCCAGTCCCCACGGTTGCGGACGCACAACCACTACAGGCGCTTCAGGGTTATAGCCATGCAGGAGAACTTTTCTGACCCGGGATGCTCCAGTAGCCCGGCGCATACTCTCCGGACCAACGGTCGCCCTACTGCATATTTGACACATCCCTCATCATTCACACCGTTTAGGGATACTTCGCCAGACCCCAGACTTTCGCTTTGCACATTATGCGCATCACCATCCGAGGCACTGCTGCATGTGCACTTTCCCAACGCAATATTTATCACCCGGTCACTAGTGGAAAGAAAACACAAGCAGACAGTCGTATCGAAAAGCCCATGGTGCAGTCTCCGCCTCCGAGAATCCGCTTGCCAAAGCGGACTCCCCATGCAATCATTTACATCCGATTGAAACAGGCATCATCTGCACATCAGACACTATTGGCGTCCCCATGCAAGAAAACAATCCGGACGAACTGATCCGTCAGGCCCGAAAGCACCTTCTCAATATCGTATCCATCCTCAAGGACGGAAAAATCGACAACGCCATCAAGACGGTGGTCTTCGCGCTCGTCGCCTACATCAAGCACGGAAACCTGCTCATCAAGCAGGAAAGAAAAGAATATCAGGAACTTCTGGAGAAAGCCGTCAACCTCATCAGCTTTGATCCGCTGGTGAAGGAAGTCAGCGAGGAACCGTTGGCGTATGTTCCCAAAAAGGAACTAGAACTGCTCGCCAGATTCCGGGACCTGCCGGGGCTCATCGATGCCAGCAAGCACCAGAAGAGCGAACTGGCGGAAGAGGCGCGCATCCAGGCCAAGGCCGAGCGCCTTGAAAAGGGCAGGCAGCTGCTGCAGCAGAAGTATTTCGACGGCGCAGTGGCGCACTTCAAACGCCTCTGCGAGGACTACCCTGGCGACAGCGCGCTTTTTGCCGAGATAGGCAAGCTCCTCTTCGACATCAACCACATCGAATGCATCACCTTCCTCGAGATGGCCGTGGCCGCCGACCCCGCCGACCACAAGAGCCTGGCCATGATGGGCGTGGCCTTCCGCAAGATAAAGAAATTCGACCAGGCCGAAGCCGCCTACATGGCCGCACTGGAAGTCGACAAGGACAACATCAACTACCTGTTCAACCTCTCGCGGGTGTACATCGACTCGGGCAACTGGGTGAAGGCCCAGGGCACGCTGCGTCGCGTCCTGGAGATAGACCCCAGCCTGGAACCGGCCAGGAAGGGCCTCGAATTCGCATCCCGCCACTGTCGGGACATGATGTGATGGCAGCCAGGCACCACCCCGCCCCCCCCTGGCAGCCCCTGCTGAACCTCGAGCCCCCGGTGCTTCCGAGCCCGGCATCGCTGCCGGATTCGCCTTCGGACATGCAGTGCTACGCGTTCTGGGACGAGTACGACATGCTCCCCCACATCCGCGAGCACAGCCTGGGCGTGGCCCGCGTGGCCACCAGCCTGGCCCTGGCCGCAGCGCGCGCGGGGCTCGACGTCGACGTGCAGACAGTGCGCGCCTCGGCCCTGCTCCACGACATCGCCAAGACCTACACCATCCGCCACGGCGGCAACCACAGCCAACTGGGCGGCGCGTGGATGCAGGAGCGCACCGGCAACCCGCTCCTGGCCATGGGCATCATCCATCACGTGCACTGGCCCTGGGACGTGGACGTGCGCGCCTATTTCCTGCCCATGGCCATCATCTACGGCGACAAGCGCGTGCGCCACGACACCGTTGTCACCCTTGACGAACGCTTCGATGATCTCTACTCCCGCTACGGCACCACCCAATACATCCGCGACCGGCTGGCGGAATCCAGGAGCCAGGCGGAAGCCATTGAAACGGCCCTGAGCCAAACCCTCGGGATGAATCTCCATGAAGATACTTTTGATAGCGGGCGGCTGGTCGAGCGAACGTGAGGTCTCGCTCTCGGGCGCGCGCCAGATCGAAGCGGCGCTTCTGAGCCTCGGTCACGACGTGACCCGCCTGGACCCCCTCGACCAATTCGACCGCATCACCGACACGGCCCGCGTCCACGACTTCGCCTTCCTGAACCTGCACGGCTCCCCCGGCGAAGACGGCCTGATCCAGGCCCTGCTCCACGCCGCCGGGTGCCCCTACCAGGGCAGCCAGCCCGAGGCATCCTTCCTGGCGCTCAACAAGGCCGCTTCCAAGCAGGTGTTCCGCGCGGGAGGACTCGTCACCGCAGACTGGGAGCTGCTGGTTGAGCGGCCCGCGCCCGGCTGGCGGCCGTCTTTCGGCCTGCCCGCCTACTTCAAGCCCAACAACGGCGGGTCGAGCCTGGGCATGAGCTTCGTCAGCACCGAGGCCCAACTCGGCCCTGCGCTGGACGCGGCTTTCGCCGAAGGCCGCGAGGTGCTGGCCGAACCGGCGCTTTCCGGCCTGGAGGTAACCTGCGCGGTGCTGGGTGAGGAAGCCCTGCCGCCCATCCTCATAAAGCCCAAGACCGGGGCCTTCTTCGACTACCAGAGCAAATACGTGAAGGACGCCGCCGAGGAGATCTGCCCCGCCCCGCTGCCCGAGCCGGTGCTGGACGCGGTGCGCCGCTCCGCCCTGGCCGCGCACAAATTGCTGGGGTGCTCGGGATATTCGCGCGCGGATTTCATCCTCACCGGCGAGACTCCCGTGCTGCTGGAGGTGAACACCCTCCCCGGCATGACGGCCACGAGTCTCCTGCCCAGGGCGGCGGCCACGGCGGGGCTCGATTTTCCGGCCCTCATCGCCCGGCTGATCGAACTTGGCATGAGCAGATAATCTGGCCACAACAGGACTGGACGAACAGGGGTCCGGCATTATACACAGCCGACCCGGCTGAGCCTGCCATATCACGGCCGCGCACGCGGCGTCTGGAGCATCAATGAAAGCTTTTCTCGCCCTTGAAGACGGCGCCTGGTTCGAAGGCACGTCGTTCACCGGACCCGGCCGCGCCGGAGGAGAGGTCATCTTCAACACCGGCATGACCGGTTACCAGGAAGTCCTCACCGACCCCTCCTACGTCGGCCAGATGGTCTGCATGACATATCCCCACATCGGCAACTACGGCGTCAACCTTGAAGACGTCGAATCCGACCGCGTCCGCGTCGAGGCCTTCATCGTCAAGGAATGCTGCAAGCAGCCTTCCAACTGGCGCTCCAAGGAGACCCTGCCCGACTACCTGCGCCGCCACAACGTCGCGGGCATCGAGGGCATCGACACCCGCGCCCTGACCCGCCACCTGCGCCTGCACGGCGCGCAGCGCGGCATCATCTCCACCGAATGCAAGGACCCCGCCGACTTGGTGAAGCAGGCCCGCGAGCTGCCCCCCATGGAAGGCCTGGACCTGGCGGGCGGAGTCACCCCCAAAGAGCCCTACGTCTGGGACGGCAAAGCCCCCAAAAAGGTGGCGCTGAACCCCGACGGCTCCTACACCTGGACCGGAACCGGCCCCCGCGTGGTGGCCTTCGACTGCGGCATCAAGTGGAACATCCTTAGGCTCCTGGTGGCTGAAGGGCTTGATCTGCTGGTGGTGCCCGCCTTCTTCACCGCCGAGCAGGTCAGGAAGTTGAACCCCGAGTCCATCTTCCTGTCCAGCGGCCCCGGCGACCCGGCGGCGCTCACCGACATGGTGCAGGCCACCAGCCTCCTGATGCACGACTACCCCACCGCAGGGATCTGCCTGGGACATCAGCTGTTGGGTCTGGCGCTGGGCGGCAAGACCTACAAGCTCAAGTTCGGCCATCACGGCCTGAACCATCCGGTGAAGGAACTCGCCACCGGGCATATCGAGATATCTTCACAGAACCACGGTTTCTGCGTTGACATCAACACCCTCTCCGATGTTGAAATGACTCACGTAAACCTGAACGACAACACGCTGGAAGGCTTCGCGCACACCAAGAAGCCCATCATCGCCATCCAGTACCACCCCGAAGCGGGACCCGGCCCCCACGACAGCCGCTCCTTCTTCAAACGGTACCGGGAGATGCTGCGCAGGGAACTGGGCCGCTAGTCAAATCCTTCGGAGGTGGTTGATGTCCGCAGAGCTCACCAAGGCCAGGAAGCAGATCACCCAGGTAAACACCTACCTCAAGCAGGGCAAACCGCATCCGGCGGTCAATGCCCTGTGCGAGGCGGTGCTGGCCATGCTCAAGGCCCAGCTCATGAAGGCCGAGCGGGACGAATTCGCCACGCTGATCCAACAGGCCGTCTACCAGCTGAACAACAACAAGGAACTGCGGACACTCTATCCGCTGGTGATCCCCTACACTCCGGGCGAGGAAAAAGCCCTCCTGGAGATCGTGCGCGAGCTGCTGCGCGAACTCCAGACCAACACCGTGGACGAGGCCAAGGGCACCATCGAGGGACGCCAGCAGAGGCGCGCCGAGGGCCTGAACACCGGTCGCGACCAGCTCGAGCGCAAGGAAATCCCCGCTGCGCGAAAGACCTTCAGCAGCCTGGTGCGCGAGTTCCCCAACGACTCCGACCTGCGCGCCGAGATCGCCGAACTGTTCATGCAGTCCGAGCTCTACGAGGACGCCTTCAAGTACCTGGACGAAGCGCTGGGCCTCTCCCCGGACCAGCTGCACCTCTACAACCGCATCGGCATCGTTCTTCGAAAACTAGGCCAGTACGACGTGGGCGAGAAGTATTTCATGCGCGCCGTCAACTACGCCAAGGAAGACCCCAACCTCTATTTCAATCTGGGCCGCCTCTACATCGACTGGGAAAAGTTCGACAAGGTGGAGAAGGCAGCCAGGATCGCCCTCAAGCTCAATCCCGATTTCCAGGAAGCTGGCAAGATGCTCACCTTCGCCCTCAAGAAGCAGGGCAAGCTGTAAGAGACCGCCATGCCGCCCGAATCGGTCGATGTTCTGATCCTCGGGGCAGGACTGGCCGGGCTTCGGGCCGCGCTCTCCTGCCTTGAATCCTCCCCCGGCCTTCGCGTGCTGGTCGCCAGCGCGACAGGCGCTCCCTCCGGTTCCTCCTTCGCCAACCAGAACAACGCCCTGGGCATGCACGTCTGCTTGAACGACGCAGAGCGCGACTCATATGTCCGCGAGGTCCTGGACCTGAACCGGGGCGCGCGTCTCTCGCCCGAGCTGCTGGCCGTCCAGGCCCGGGAGGGGGAAGCCCGCCTGCAAGACCTCGTCGCTCTCGGCCTGAACTTCACCCGCGACGACTCCGGCAGCCTGCTCGGGCACTCATCCTGCTTCTCGCCGCAATCGCGCCGGGCGTTCGTGTTCACCGGACTGGCCGGGGCCTTCGCCTGCTTCAAGGCGCGCCTGGATGCGCTGGGCTGCCTGTTCGCGCCGGGATGGCTGGCTGCGTCCATCGCAGCGGACCAAGGAATGGCGTCCGGCGCATTCCTGGTCCCGCGCGATGGAGGTCCGCCGGTGTTCGTGGCCGCCAAAGCCGTTATCGTCGCGCTCGGCGGTCCCGGCAGGCTCTTCGCCCATTCCATGGCAGGCCCCGGAACGCCCGGCTACAGCCACGGACTGCTGGCCCACGCCGGAGCCGCCATGGCCAACCTGGGCTTTCTCCAGTTCATGTGGGCCACCGTGCCGGGCAAGACCTTCTGGCAACCCGCCGCGCTGAGCGCTGGCGGCTATCGGCTGGTTCTGCCTGACGGGCGCGACGTTCCGGTGGAAAGGCTTGTGCCCGACCTGCCCGTGCTCTGTTCCAGCCGCGCGGGGCATTGCCCCTTCGCCTACGGCCTGGAGGATTCAGCCCTGGACCTCGCCCTGGCGAGCGGCCTGGACGAATCCGGCATCGTCCGGCTCATCCAGCCGGACGGCGCGCCCCTGCATGTGGCCCCCATGGCCCACGCCAGCAACGGCGGAGCCGTCATCGACGAGCACGGACAGACCAGCATCCCCGGCTTGCTGGCCTGCGGGGAGTGCGCCACGGGCATGCACGGCGCGAACCGCATCGGGGGCGGCATGGTGCTGGCCGCGCAGGTGTTCGGGCACCGGGCCGGACGACGCGCCGCCCGGATCGCACGGGACAGCGACGCGTCCGGCGCTTCCCATGCCGGGCGGGCAACACTCCTGCGGGGTTTCGCAGAGGATTCAACGGAACGGACGGAGGGCCTGGACTGGCTGGCAACGGGCCTGTCGCTCCACGCCGTGCTGGGCGGACGGCCCGGTTGCGCATTGTTCGCGCTTGAAGTGCGTCGTCGCCTGGAAGAAGCGCGGGACTGGCGGCTCCGGCTGAGCCTGGAAACCGGGCTGGGCATCGCAAGCAACCTCCCTGCCGAGGGTTCGTGAATATTCCTTGCTGCAACGCTGCCGCAACAACATCATAAATCACGCTCTCATCTGGGATTTCCGGCATACAATGCGCCGGGAGAAGATGTTGAACGGCCAAACAATGCCTTGGCGCACCACTGGTATTCGAGTAAGCTGCATTGCGCCCGCTCCACGGGCCACCACCATAAGCTTCCCCACCGGAGAAGGCTGCGGAATGAGACGGTTAACAACAGCACTGTATGTCCTCCTGGCCTTTATGGCTCCATTGCGCGTCCAGGCCGAACCGGTCCAGATCACAGTCCACTCGGGCGAGCATCTGGAATTTGCCCGCGAGCTGTGCCGGGCGGCTCTGAAGGCGGCAGGCATGGAGGCAAGCTTCGCATACTTCCCCCCGGCCCAGAACAAGCGCCTCTACGCTGAACTCGCCAGCGGGAACCTGGCCGTTGCCTTCGTTCCGCCAGACGAGGGCACTGACGCCCTTGAAAAACAGGGACTGATCAGCGCAATCAGGGTTCCTTTGGAAAGGGGCCTGCTGGGCTACCGGATATGCCTGGTACGCGACGAAGACGCGGACTTGCTGGGAAACGTCAGGAACGCCGAAGACCTGAAAAAAATACGCATCGGCCAAGGGATCGGGTGGGGAGACATCGCCGTGTACCGCAACGCCGGAATCGATGTGGTTGAAGCCCCCTTCAATTCCCTATCGGACCCGGTGAAAGCCCTGGCATCCGGACACTTCGACGCCCTGCCCCTGGGCGTGAACGAATACCAACTCTTTCTTCAGGCATACAACAAGGAGGCATCTGGCATAACGGCGGACAGGCACATCGTCATCAGCTATCCGTGGTTCCGCTATGTCTGGGTCTCGACTGCGGCCAAGGACTCGAAACTGCTGCTGGAGGCCCTGGACAAGGGGTTCGGCATCATCGCCGCCAACGGCGAATTCGTCGCCATCTACGAGAGGTACAAAGACGCTGAACCCAGAAAGCACCTGGTGGGCAGAAGGACCATCCACCTGCAAAGCCCCTACAGCACCGACGACGACATCGACCCGAGGTTCAGGCACCTCATCATACGCACGCCTCGCTAGCCCCCTGGCATCAACCTGTGCGCCAGCTCCAGGGCCGCCAGGAAGCTCCCCATGTCCGCCGTGTCCCTGCCCACCAGATCGTAGCCCGTGCCGTGGTCCACGCTGGTGCGCACGAAGGGCAGCCCCAACGTCACGTTCACGGCCTCGCCGAAGTGCACCAGCTTCAAAGGCCCGAGCCCCTGGTCGTGGTACATGGCCAGCACGGCGGGGAACTCGCCGTCGTAGGCCCGCCTGAACACCGTGTCCGCCGGGAACGGTCCGGCAACGGCCAGCCCTTCGGACCGGGCCTGCTCGATGGCCGGAACGATCACCCGCACCTCCTCGTCACCGATCCTGCCGGACTCCCCGGCGTGGGGATTCAGGCCGCACACGGCCACCGGGCCGGACAGGCCCAGCGCCCTGACGTACCCGGAGGTCAGCCGCAGGCAATGCAGGATCTTGGAAGCCGTGACCAGTTCCGGCACCTGCCGCAACGGCGGATGCGTGGTGACGAGGCTCACCCGCAGCTTCGGGCCGCACAGATGCATGCACACGCCGTCCGGGCCGACGCCCGCCCGCTCCGCCAGGAATTCCGTATGCCCCGGGAAGTCGAACCCGGCTTCATGGAGACCGGCCTTGTTCAGCGGGCAGGTCATGACGGCCTGGGCTTGCCCTGGTTGGCCATTCTCGCCCAACAACAGGTCGCAGGCCAGCGACAGCGTCAGTCCGGCGGCCAGCCCGCCGGACGCCGAAAATTCGCCCGGCCTGGGCGTGAAGTCCTGAAGCCCGTCCGGTTCCATCAGGAATAGCCCCGGTTGAGCATCCTCAGGCAACGCGCCGTGAGGGATGCGGGTCCAGGGCGCGCCGATGCCCGTGCGCCCGGCATGAGCCGCCAGGGAGGACTCCGGCCCGAGGATCACCAGGCGTTCGGAAATATGCGGCTTGGAAGCCAGCCAGCGGCACATGAGTTCCGGGCCGAGCCCGTTGGGGTCGCCAAGGGTGAGGAGGAGTGTCCGTGTCATGGGAGGGAACTAGCGCTTCGGGCAGGCCAAGGCAACCCGCCGACGCGCGCGGGAGTCCAGAGTTCTCTATGCTGCCTGGGCGGCGCGCCGTTTCGGCGAGCATACAGCCGCCCAGGCGTCAGACCGGGAGCCCCCTCCCCTGGCCGGACAGGCGGCCGGTTATTCGGCCTTGAAATACAGCGCGCCCAGAGGCGGGAGCGTCAGGGAGACGTAATAGGGCCACAGGCCGATCTCAGCCGGACGCGCCTGCACTCCGCCGCCGTTGCCCACGCCTGAGCCGCCGTATTCCGGGGCGTCGGAGTTGAACACCTCGCGCCAGTAGCCGTCGTGGCGGCTGCCCAGGGCGTAGTGGTGCCGCGTAACAGGGGTGAAGTTGTACACACACATGAGCTGCGAGCCGTCCTTGGCCTTTCGCAGGAAGCTGATCACCGAGGACTGGTAGTCCGTGAGGTCGATCCACTCGAAGCCGCTCCACTCGTTGTCCATCTGATGCAGGGCCGGTTCGGCCTTCAGCAGGCGGTTCAGGTCGCGCACGGCGCGCACCACGCCCTGATGGTTGGGAAACTCCAGAAGCGCCCAGTCCAGCGGTTCGCGGCTGGACCACTCGCGCCACTGGGCGAACTCGCCGCCCATGAACAGGAGCTTCTTGCCGGGATGGCCCCACATGTAGCTCAGGAAGCAGCGCAGGTTGGCGAATTTCTGCCAGTCGTCGCCGGGCATCTTGGAGATCAGCGCGCCCTTCCCGTGCGTCACCTCGTCATGGGACATGGGCAGGATGAAGTTCTCGTGGAAGGCGTAGAGCATGGAGAAGGTCAGGGTGTTCTGGTGGTAGCCGCGAAACACCGGATCTTTCGCGAAGTAGTCCAGGGTGTCGTTCATCCAGCCCATGTTCCACTTGAAGGTGAAGCCCAGGCCCCCGGCGTACACGGGGCGCGACACCCCCGCCCAGGAGGTGGACTCCTCGGCGGCCATGATGGCACCCGGATAGCGCTTGTGCACCACGGTGTTCAGGTCGCGCAGGAAGGACACGGCCTCCAGGTTCTCGTTGCCGCCGTGGACGTTGGGCACCCATTCGCCTTCCTTGCGGGAGTAATCGAGGTAGAGCATGGAGGCCACGGCGTCGATGCGCAGGCCGTCGATGTGGAACTCCTCCAGCCAGTACAGGGCGTTGGCCAGCAGGAAGTTGCGCACCTCGTGGCGCGAGTAGTTGAACACGAAGGTGCCCCAGTCGGGGTGCTCGCCCTGGCGCGGGTCGGAGTGCTCGTACAGGGCGGTGCCGTCGAAGCGGCCCAGCGCCCAGGAATCCTTGGGGAAGTGGCCGGGGACCCAGTCCAGCAATACGGAAAGACCGGCCTGATGGCAGCGGTCCACGAAATACTTGAAGTCTTCGGGAGCGCCGAAGCGCGAGGTGGGCGCGAAGTAGTGCCCGGTCTGGTAGCCCCAGGATTCGTCCAGGGGGTGCTCGGCCACGGGCATCAGTTGGATGTGGGTGAAGCCCAGGTCCGTGAGGTAGGGGATCAGCTGGTCGGCCAGATCATGGTAGGACAAAAAATCGCCGTAGTACGGCCCCTTCCAGCGCCAGGAGCCGGGATGCAGCTCGTAGATGCTGACGGGCTTGTCCAGGGGCAGGCCGGACCTGGCCCGGCGTTCCATCCAGTCGCCGTCGCCCCACTCGTGCCCGCCAAGGCCCCAGGCCACGGACGCCGTGCCAGGGCGCAGCTCGGCGTAAAAGGAGTAGGGGTCGGTCTTCACGTGGACGTGGCCGTCCTTGCCGCGCACCGCGAACTTGTAGAGCTGCCCGCGCGCGACGCCCGCAACAAAACCGGCCCAGATGCCGGACACGCCCACGGGATGCAGGGGAGTGGCGCCGTAGTGCCAGCCGTTCCAGTCTCCCAGCACACTCACCTCATCTGCGTCCGGAGCCCAGACGGCGAAGCGGAAGCCCTCCGCGCCGTCCAGCTGGTGCGGGTGCGCGCCGAGGATGCGGTAGATGTCCCAGTGTTCGCCCCGTCCGAAGAGATACAGATCGAAGGGGGGGATGGTGATGGGGGTGCTCAGGACGGCCTCCGGTGTTTTCTGGTGTAGCGTCCTCGAAGTGGCTGGAAACGACGCGTGAGGCCGTCCGAAGAACTCAACGTTACATGATGTTGAAAAACAGCCCCCTGTCTTTCAACGTGGCGAAACTAGTTGGTCTTCGCGGCGAGTTTGACGCAGTCGGCCTGGAACAGGCATTCGCCCTGGTCGCAGTGGCCGTCCACGGCTCTGGCAAAGCAGTCGAAGTTGCCCTCGGTGAGCTGAATCATGCGGATGGCGTCCACTTTGCCCATTTTGCCGATTTTGGCGCCCTTCTCTCTGGCCAGCTGGCGGATCTGCTGCATGTTCATGTCGTCCTCCAAAGGTTTACACGTCGATGCCGAGTTCCCTGTAGACTTCAAGATAATGGGCAGCAGAACGCTCCCAGGAATAGTCGGTGTGCATGGCCCGCTGCCTGATAAGCTCCCACTCGGCGGGCCGGTCGAACACGTCCACGGCCTGACGGATGCTTTGCAGGAAGGCGTCCGCAGTGGCCTCGGGGAAGGTGAAGCCGTTGCACTCGGGGTGCGGGTAGGCGACGATGGTGTCCGAGAGCCCGCCCAGGTTGGTGGCCACGGGCGGCGTGCCGAAGCGCAGGGCGTAGATCTGGGTCAGGCCGCAAGGCTCGTAGCGAGACGGCATCAGGAACACGTCCGAGGCGGCCTGGATGCGGTGCGCCAGGTCCTCGGTGTAGCCCACCCGAACGGCCAGCTTGCCGGGGTAGGTTTCCATGAGCTCCATGAGCTGGGCCTCGAACTCCAGGTTGCCCTCGCCCAGCACCACGACTCCCAGGTCCATCTCCATGAGCTGGGGCAGGATGTCGATCAAAAGGTCGATGCCCTTCTGCCTGCGCAGACGCCCGATGAAGCCCAGGATCGGCCTGTCGCCAAGGCGCGGGTCCATGTCGAGCTCGGCCAGCAGGCTCTCCTTGCAGTTGGCCTTCCCGGTCAGGTCGTCCGGCGAGTAGGTGCAGGGCAGGTAGCGATCGTTGCCGGGATCCCACACGGAGTAGTCCGCGCCGTTCAGGATGCCGCGCAGGCTGGCCCGGCGCTTGGAGAGAATGCCCTCCAGGCCGCAGCCGAACTCGGTGGTAAGAATTTCGCGCGCGTAGGTGGGGCTGACCGTGGTGACCAGGTCGGAATAGGCGATGCCGGCCTTCAGCAGGTTGAAGTCACCCCAGAATTCCACGCCGTCCATGCCCCAGGATTCCGCAGGCAGGCCGCTGTCCGCGAACAGGCGCGAAGCGAACCGGCCCTGGAAGGCCAGGTTGTGGATGGTGAGCATGGTTTTGGTGTCGCGCCAGAAGGGATCGATGCCCCGCCAGAAGTGCATGAAGGCCGGAACAAGCGCGGCCTGCCAGTCGTGCACGTGGATCAGTCGCGGGGCCATGTCCATGCGCCTGGCCCATTCCAGGCAGGCGCGGCAGAAGAAGATGAAGCGCTCGCAGTTGTCGAAATAGTCGCCTTCGTGGGTGTTGTAATAGAAGCGGCGGTCGAAATACTCGCCGCGCTGGATGAAGTACACGGGCAGGCCATGGTAGTCGGCCATGTAGATCTCGGCGGTGATCGGAGCCCACGGATACCCCACGGGAAGACGCGAGGTGATAAGGCGCAGCTTGAATTCCCCGGTGCTCAGCCTTCCATAGAACGGGGTGATCACGGCAACGTCCGCGCCCATCTTGCGAAGCGTCAGCGGCAACGCCCCCAGGACGTCTCCAAGACCGCCGGTCTTGGAGAAAGGATATATTTCCGAGGCTATGAAGACTATCTTGTGGTGAAATGCCATCCGACTCCCCGTCCGGTTTTGCGTTTGCCTACCACAATAAAACCCGGCAAGCATTACGATCCGGTGAAATGCTTTACGGTCGTGTCCCGCTTTCACCGTTCAATCGCCCGAATAATCGAGCATAATCCGCCATAATTTTCTCATGATCGAAAACAAGGGGGCGCGGCAGTTCGTCCAGGGAGAAAATCGCCGCGTTCAGGGCGTCGTCGCCCGCGCCGAGCTTCGAGGCGTCCAGGGGCTGGGCCGTGAAAACCACGCTCATGGTGTGTTTGCGGGCGTCGCGCTTGGGGTCGGAATACACTCCAAGAAGGCCGGTGAGCTCCACCTCCAGCCCTGTTTCCTCCAGCGCTTCCCGCACGGCCGCGTTCTCCACCGTCTCGCCGTAATCCACGAAACCGCCGGGGAGCGCCCAGCCGAACGGGATGTTCTTGCGCTCGATCAGTACTACCTTGCGGCCAGGACAAGCAATGATGATATCAACCGTGGGCGTCGGATTTCTATATGTTTGCAAAGGCCGCCCGCAGAGTTCGCAAATCGCCGGGGTCTGGGTGTCCATGCTCCTGTGGCCTTGTTCGCGAGTAGCATATATACCCCCGGAAGCAGCCGGAACAACCGCCAGTCCAGGGTTCGTGGGGGTTTACACCCTGGCTGGCGCGAAACAAAGAGACATTTGAATGAAATCTATACCCACATGCCCCCAAACTGACAAGGTGATTCTCATTCATCACGGAGCATTGGGGGACTTCCTAACCGTGTGGCCGTGCGCGCTGGCGCTCAGCCGGGCATTTCCGGACAGCGACCTCTGCTGGGCCGGTGCGGCAGACAGGCTTCAATGGCTTGAGCCGCTTGGATTTTCCTCCTGCCCCGCCCCCATGCGGAAAGGGCTGGACCGCCTGCACGGGGCAGACGCATGGCCGCAGGAACTCGAAGGCTCCCTGACGCTGTGGTTCGTGCTGGACCGCGTGCCGGAGGTCCCTGCAGGCCCTTGCTGCCGGTTCCTGAAGGCGCTTCCAACGCGGGAGTCAGCCGCTGCCGAGGGACAAGCCTCCCGCGATTCGCATCCGGAGACTTCCACGCGACAAGGCGTGGACGCCAACTTCGGCCGGAACATCATAGGAAATTGCCGTGAGCCGTATCATGGCGTCCCGCTCCTCGGGAGTCCCGGCAAGAGCTTGCACGTGCGCGACGCATACGCGCGTGGGCTCGCAAGCCTGGGCATACCGGCAGTTTCCGGCTGGCTGGACGAATTTCGAAAGCTCTTCGCGGCGCACAGGCACCCCGGCAGGCAGGTGCTGCTCTTTCCCGGAGCTGGGCATCCGGGCAAGCAGTGGCCCCTGGTTCAATTTTTTCGACTGGCCGACATGATCCGCGCCAAAGGCCTGGAGCCGCTGTTCGTGCTCGGCCCTGCGGAACTGGAGCGCGGCCTGCTTCCCGAGGGTCAGCCCCATGCATCGCCGGAGAATCTGCATGCCCTCTCAGGGCTCATGCTTTCGGCCAGGGCGGTTGTGGGCGCGGACACCGGTCCCATGCACCTGGCCGGGATGCTGGGCGTTCCCGGCGTGTCCCTGTTCGGACCGACGGACTCGGGCGTATGGGGGCCTGTGGACATGCAGGAAATAAACCTGGGTCTTGACTGCAGCCCGTGCACTGCCGCCTGCGTCGATCTGGATTGCCAGGAGCCGCGCTGCATGCGGGACATCCCGGCGGAGCGTGTGATGGTGGATCTGGAAGAGGTACTCGCCAAACGCAAAAACGGCTTTCAAGACCCTGGTTTTCTTGAAAGCCGTTTTTGGCAAAAGGAGGAAGAATGAAACAGATAAAGCAAGGACCGGGCCAACTCGAAAACAACTTGAAAAATAAAAAACAACACCTCGAATTAAAACAATATTACCTCAACTATCCTCCTATCCAATCACACCTCGACAGTATAAAAACTTGAACAACCAAACCGCTCCCAGCCTATGCGCCCATTCAGGGTATAAGAACTTTTACGAGGAAGGCTTCTGAAATCACTGTTCAGGAGGCGTTTTCCGGGGCAGGTCGGCCACTGCCCCACGAACGCTGATGTGATTTCCTTGTCGTGATGGGCCGCCCCGCTCGTCCGGGCGGCATTTCGACCATCGAATGTCCTCGGGAATCCGTGACATCATGAATCATCAGGCTCCTGAACGATCAGGCCAGCGGCGCTGGTATAAGAACTTATACTTCGGCATTCTAGGCAGTTGGAGCAGACACGTCCCCTGTGAAGCGCATATTTCTCGTTCACGGGGACTGGGAAGCGCCCCTGGTGCGCCTCTCCCCGCCTTTCTGCGTTCTGAATCGAGGAAGTTTCCGGAAAGGCGTAGTCCTTGGGAACATCTGCACGGCACTCCAGGCTGAGTCCGTATTGCATGACCGCCCTACGGCTGTGTCCGAGGAGAATCCATGTGCGATGGAAAGATCACAATGCCCATGCCACGCAGCGCGCCTTGATCGCCGCAATGATCGTGGCTGCTATGCGGCGCAGTCGACGCGTCGGTTGTTATGCTGTCTTGGGGATTTGAAGAAAGGCTTTGGAAATGCGAAACCGGCTTTCAAGACCCTGGTATTTCTTGAAAGCCGGCTTTGGCAAAAGGAGGAAGAATGAAACAGATAAAGCAAGGACCGGGCCAACTCGTCAAAATAAGCAAATTAAACACATAACACACTAAAATAACAAACCTTTATCTTGAGCAAACTCTTCCTCGAACACGCCAAAACCGTATAAAAACTTGAACGGACCCGGCCCCACCCCGCCCATGCCCCCATCCGGGGTATAAATACTTTTACGACTCCAGCACCACCAGGAAGCCCGCACGCTCCAGCGCCTCCAAAGGCACAGCCCCCAGGCGGTACACGTACACCTCGCGCCCGCCTCGCGGACGGACAACCGTGGAAGCCAGGCCCCCCGCCGGGCGCGGATCACCCTTCAGCACGTAATCAGACCCCATGCACACGGCGGGGCTCAGGCGCGACAGCTCGCTCACGGCCGGGTCGCCGCTGACGTTGGCGCTGGTGGCCGCCAGGGGGGTGCCGGTCTTCAGGCAGAGTTCGCGAGCCTGGGGATGGGGCGTCTGGCGAACAGACACGCACCCGCGAGCGTCCAGCAGCGGCGTTGGCAGGTCCTTGCGGGCAGGAACGATGATCGAGAGCGACCCCGGCCAAAAAAGGTCCATAAGCTCCATGGCGCTCTCGAAGCCTGGCCAGGAGGCGGCGTCCGGGTCCATCACCTGGGTCAGCTGGCTGCGGTCGCCGATGATGACCGGCAGCGGCTTGGAACGCGGCCTGCCCTTGATGGCGTTCACCCGCTCCAGCGCCTTGGCGCTTCCCACCGAGGCCCCCAGCGCGTAGAAGGTCTCCGTGGGATAGACGATGCACCCGCCCCCGATGATGGCCAGAACCGCGCGGTCCAGCTGAGATTCCGGGGAACCTGTTACCGTATCACACACCATGAGCAACTCCTCCCCTGACGTTATGGGCTTTTTCCCCGAGTTCGATCCGCGCAATCTGGCGAACCTGGCCGGACCGCTGCCCACCTGGGCGCTCTCCACGGAAAGCTCCTGGCAGCAATGGGGGCTGGCCGAAGGGATAGTTCGGGGAGCCCCCGGCAATCAAGTGCTGATATCGGCTGCGGCGGGGATTCTTTCCTGGTCCTGGCAGGAGCGCCCCCTGCACGCCCCGACCCTGGCTCTTCTCATCACCCTGGACGCGCAGCTTGGATTTCTTTCACCCGATAACCGCGCCTACCTGCTGGCCCTGAAAAAGCGCCTGCGCCCCCTGCCCCCGAACCCGACCTGGGAGGCCCTCGTGGCCGAAGGCGACGCGGCATCCGCCAGCGCATTCCTGGAGCAGGCCGTGGCCGGACAGAACGGCGCGTCCTGGCTGGACGAGGCCTGGGAGCAGCTCGTGCGCCTGACCGACAGAGACAAGGCCGCAGCCCTCGTCAGCGCAGGTTCCGGCGACCCGGTTCTGGCGGAGCGCCTGCTGGCTGAGCTGGACGCGCACCACGGCGTTTCCGCCGACAGCGACGAGACTTCCGGGGCCGCCTCGCCGTTCGCGCCCTGGCAATGCTACATGGCCGGGCGCAGGGCATTCCAGACGGATCGCCCCGCAGCAGCCCAACACTGGAAGCGCCTTCAGGCGGCCATGCCCTGGAACGCGAACCTCACCCTGCTGCTCTGGGACACGCTCAACATCGCGCCGCACGCGCCCCTGCCGCAGGAGCGCACCGCCATCCTGGCCTACTCCTGGAACAAGGCGGAGCTTATCATCCAGACTCTTGAAAGCGTCTTCGCCTCGGACATCGGGGACAACCCGGTGTTTGTGCTGGACAACGGCTCCACCGACGAAACGCCCCAGGCCGTGCGCGCCGCCTGCGACCGCTTCGGCGCGGACCGTCTGCACGTGGTGACCCTGCCCGTGAACGTGGGCGCGCCCGCCGCGCGCAACTGGCTGCTCTCGCTGCCCGAGGTCCGGGCCTGCCGCTTCGCCGCCTTCCTGGACGACGACGTGCTCCTGCCGCGCGACTGGCTGGCAAAATTATTGAACGCAGCCCTGCGCCACCCCGAGTGCGGCACCGTGGGCTGCTCCATCCGCGACCACGAGCACCCGCACGCCCTGCAATCCGCAGACTACCACCTGCTGCACCGCCTGCCCGGCGAAGCTGGCCAGGAACCCGGCGACCGGCTGCGCGTCTTCAACAACTGCACCGGCACCCTGGATAGCGGCCTGTTCGCCTACGAGCGTCCATGTCTGTCGGTTTCCGGCTGCTGCCACCTGCTGGACGTGTCGCTGCTGGACTCGGTGGGCGTGTTCGACGTGCGCTTCACCCCCACCCAGTTCGACGACCTGGACCGCGACATCCGCTCGTTCCTGGCCGGACGCCCCTGTCTGTACGCCGGGCATCTGTCCATCGACCACGTGCAGCGTTCCAGCCTGCGACAGGCCTCGTCGCCCGCGCAGGTGGCCCACATCCTGGGCAACAAGATCAAGCTGGAAGCCAAGTATGACGACAGGCAGATCGACGACATGGTGAAGAAGAATTTGGAGATGGTCTGGCGGGATTTGCTTACGAAGCAGGCAGCGCTGGCGCAAGAATAGCGGGGCTCCGTCCGCGCCTAGCCGGGCTCCGCCCGGACCCGCAAGGGCTCCGCCCTTGACCCGCCAGGGGGATGATCCCCCTGGACCCTCAACAGCTTCGCGGGATTCGTGAGCTATTCTCACGAATCCCGCGAATTTATTCATGAACAGCAGTGGTCTATTTCTTGATCCAGCTCTCGTACTTGGCCTGGACCTCTTCCTCGGAGAGCATCGGCACCTCATACATCCCCTTGGCCATACGCTGGCGGAAAGCCTCGTACAAAATGACCGCCGCGGCCACGGACACGTTCAGGCTCTGCACCATGCCCTGCATGGGGATGTAGATGTGGTCCGTCACCAGGGTTTGCAGCTCCTGGGCCACCCCGTCGTGCTCGTTTCCCAGGATCACCGCCGTGGGCATGGTCATGTCCCAGTCCGTGAGCGCCTTCGCGCCCGGCCCGAACCCGGTGGAAAGCACCTGATGCCCTGTGTCCCGAAACGCCGTGACCATCTCGCGGGCGGACTTGTGGCGCTTTATCTCCACCCACTTCTTGGCCGAGGCCGAACTCTTGTGCCCCAGGGCCGGAAAGGCCGTGTCTGTGTACAACAGATGCGCCTCGCCCACGCCGAATGCGTCGCAGCTTCTGAGTACGGCGGAGACGTTGTGCGGGTCGTGGATGTTGTTCAGAACCAGGGCCAGGTCTTTCTGCCTGCGGGCCAATACATCCAGAATGCGCTGCTTGCGCTTGTCGGTGCGTTCCATCGTGAGTGTCCTAGAAGAGAATTTCCCCGTCCATGTGCCAGCGCTGGCTGAAGCGACCGCCCGCCCCCGCAGAGGAGACGCCCAGCCGCAGTAGCGCTTTCGGGATAGCCGTTGCCGACATGCCCCGCGAAGCGGCGGGGCGCACGGTAGCCTACGCGGCCTGGAGGGTCAACGGCGGCGGCAAAGCGCAAGCCGTGCGAGGCTACTGTCCACGAGGTGAATTCCGCCGCGAATTGTCCAGTCAGAGCGTCTACAGAGGACACTCCGCACTGGCCGCGCCCCACCAAGCATCACGCATCGTTTTCCCTGAGTGGATCAGGCCGCCCCCCTCGTCACCAATCCCCCGGAACAAGTGACCACGTTGCCCTTCGCGACGCAAACACTGTATTTTCAAATCAATCTGATTATTGCGGGAGACACGCCGTTGGCTACATTCATTCTCATTCATGGACCAGAGCCTGTACACACCCATCAAGATCGTCGACGCGATCCTGCCGGGAGCTTCGGCAAAGCCCGAGCTGGCCAAGTACCTTGAATTCATGGGAAGCCCCGCCGCCAAGAGCATCCTGGTGAAACACGGACTGTGACGGACCTCAGCGCGTGGCTGGAGTTGCTCGGCCAGCCGCGCGTGATGTTTCCCCTCGCGCTCACCGCCAAGGCCGCCCTGCTCACCATGCCCCTTCATCTGGCAGCCGGGCTCGGCCTGGGGGCGTATCTCGCCAGAAAAAATGCCCCGTTTCGCGGCCTCATCGAAATGGCCGTGACCCTTCCGCTTGTGTTTCCCCCGGTGGCCATCGGTTTCGCCCTGCTCCTGCTACTGGGGCGCCGAAGCACGGCGGGCGGCTGGCTGTGGGACTCCTTCGGCGTCGAAGTGGTGTTCTCGTTCTGGGGGATCGTGCTGTCGGCTTTCATCTCGGGCCTGCCGCTCATCGTCCGGCCCGTCCAATCCGCCATCCGCTCCTTTCCGCAACGCACGGTGGAAGCCGCCCTCATGCTGGGAAAGACCCGGACCCAGGCCTTCTTCCTGGTGGTCCTACCCAACATCCGGCGCACCGTGGCCACAGGGCTCATCCTTGCATTCGGCCGCTCGCTCGGGGAGGTGGGCATCACCATGATGCTGGGGGGAAACATCCTGGGCAGGACCAACACCCTGTCGCTGGAAATCTACAACGCCGTCTCGACGGGAGAATTCGAGACCGCCCTCATGCTCTCGGTGGTGCTCGAGGCGGTCTCGGCTTGCATCATGCTGGCGCTCAAGCGCCTTGGGGCGCTGTAATTCGCGGACACGTCCGCCGCTTTCAGATCGCAATGCCGCTCAGGACCGCCAGCATGTTGCAGCAGTACCGGGCGGCGCCGAATCTTCTCATGACGTGTTCACTCGCTTTGAGCCGCATGGCCTACGGCTTCTGGAACCCGTAGCCATCCAGGATGGCCTGCCCCTTCGGGCCAAGCACGAAAGCCTTGAACTGGGCGGCTTCAGGATTTGCCCCGGCCACGACTGTCAGCCCGTACTGCGCGCCAACGGTCAGCGCCTTGGGCAGCTCGATTATTTCAAGGCCCGGCAGCTCAGCCACGGCCAGCCTTGCTGTGGTGAGGTACACCAGGAACACGTCGGCCCTGCCTTCCTCGATGTGCCAGGCGATCTGGCTGCGGGGGTATTCCATGGGGGGCATGGCCAGGGCCGGGTCACCCACGAGCTTGATGGCCTTGGCCTTGAGCGCGGCAGCCGCTCCCGGCTTCAGGGCGTCCGCCATGTCGAACATCTTCCAGGCATAGTCCCCGCCCGGATCGAGCACCGGCGTGGAGGTCCCCAGTTTCACGGAGGGATCGGTCAGCTTTGCCACCAGGTTCGCCTGGGTTATCCCCACGGACTTTTTGGCCAGCACGCACAAGACGTTGCGGGTGAAGGGCACGGGCGCGTCGGCCAGTCCCTGGGAGGCCAGGACCGCCGGATTTTCCATGTCGGCGGAAGCGAACACGCCGGGGCGCTCGCCCTTTTCGATGCGCTGACGCAGCGAGCCGGAGCCGGAGCCTGTCAGCGCGACGGGGGTGCCGGTCTCGGCGGTGAAGGCCTTGCCGATGTCCGCCATGGCCTTGGACAGGCTCCCCGCGTGGAAGACGGACAATTTATTTGAATCATCCTGCTGGGCCAGGGCGAAAGACCCAGCGAACACCATGAAACAACACGCAACAATAACGAACAGTGACTTCTTCACAACCCCTCCTGAACGGCGAAACCCGGGTCGCCCCGGGTTTCACGTTCCATATATGGTTCCAATTTGCCTATTCGACGTTCAGGATAACCGAGAAGGCCTTGAACAACGCGCAGATGTCGTCGCCCACCTTCATGTCCAGCGCCTTGACGGATTCGTCCGTCACCAGGGAGCAGATCTTGGTGCCGTCGGCCAGTTCCACGATCACCTCGGCGGAAATCTGCCCCTCGTTCACCTTCACGATCTTGCCGCAGTACTTGTTGCGGGCGCTGGTCTTGAGCTTCATGTCCTCCTTGACCAGGATGACCCAGGGGGCCTTCACCGTGGCGGTGACCAGCGAACCTTCCGATATTCCCAAGGCAGCCAGGCTGTCGTGGGTGATCACCGACACGACCTTCAGGCCGCTCGGCGTGGCCACTTCCACTTCGGCCAGGATGTTGCCGGAGCGGATCGCGGTCACTTTTCCGGTGAATGAATTCCGTGCGCTTGTCTTCATTTCTGACTCCTTCAGGATGTAATAATTGACAATGCGTTTGATGTCGCTTTCCGTAAAATTGACGTACTGGGCGGTCATATTCACGCTCTGGTGCCCCATGATGGCCTGCACCGCCTTGAGCGGGATGCCTTCCCGCAGCAGTTCCACGGCGCGAGAGTGGCGTATCACCCTGGGATTGGCCAGGTCCCTGGGGATTTTGCATTCATCGGCACGCTCATAGAACTTCCTGCGCACAAACCCCTGATCCATCTTGAAGGCGTCTCCCCCCAGCGAGCTTATCATGGGCTCCCTGAGCAGCAGTTCAACCTCGCGGGCGACGTTCTTGGGGAGCTTGACACGCCGCACCTGCTCTCCCCTGACGATCACCTCGGACTGCGAAAAGTCGAAATCGGTGGCGTCGTTCAGCGCCGTGCTCTCCCCGAGCTTCAGCGCGCCGTGCCGGATAAGCAGGAAAAGCAGCCATATGCGTGCGCGCGACCGCCTGCGGGGCGGGCTTGCCGCCGATTCGTACCAGGTCCTGAACGAGTCCGTCAGAACTTCAAGCTGGGCGTGATCCAGGTGTTTGACGTCCGAAGGCACCTCGAAGGATTTGGCAGGGCACGGCGCTTTCGTCCCAGGGCCTCGGACCGGACCGCCCGGCTGCTCAGGGGAAAGTCCGGCCGGGGAGCGCTTCTCGCTGACCTTGTCCATAACGAAGCGTAGATCGTCCGAACCGAGCGAATTCAGGAATGCAACCAGATTATCGCGAATCATGAAAGAACACCTCGTATCTTCCTGATAGCACGAGATAAGTTCCTTGTCTCATTGTCACGATTGTTCAGCAAAGCGTGAGCAAGTGGTCAGGATGGCGGGTTGAGTGTACTGCATACGCTCGATCAATAATCCAGTTTCACGCAAGGCGTATCACTCATGGAACTTGTCCTCATTCTTGCAATCTGCTTCACGCTCCTTTTCGTCGTGGAGGTATTCCTGGGAGGTGCAGTCCCCGCCCCCGAACAGGATGCCCCCGCATTGCGCAGGCGCATGGGCATGGGGGCCTTCTTCGGGCAAGCGCTGCCTTTGTCCGCCGCAGGAATCGGCCTGCCCATGTCCATCCAGCATCCCTGGGCCTTGTGGCTGGTGGCCGGGGCCGCCGTGCTGCACATTCTCGTCTGCCGGGTACTGAAGGCCTGCTGACATGAGCATCACCTACTCACCCATAGGCGTCATCCGCACTCCGCACGCCACCGTCAAAGGCATGCCCATCCAGCCTGTGGGAGCCGTGGGCGTGCCTGGGACCATCGACGTGTTCGAGCCTTTCCGGCAGGGCCTTGCGGACCTGGACGGATTCTCCCATATCCTGCTGGTGTACCACCTGCATGAGATCAAGGGGTTCAACCTCATGGTGAAGCCCTATCTGGGCGACGCCCTGCACGGCATCTTCGCCACCCGCTCGCCCAAGCGGCCAAACCCCATTGGGCTGTCCGTGCTGCGGCTCATGGGGCATGACGGGGAGAAGGTCTTCGTGGAGAACGTGGACATGCTGGACAACACGCCCGTATTGGACATCAAGCCCTACGTCCCGGCTTTCGACTCGTGGGACGCCGACCGCATCGGATGGTTCGAAGGGGTGGTCCAGAACGCGCGAAAGCATGAGGCGGACGAACGGTTCCACAAGGCCGGGTGAGGGATACGTCACCCGGACACGGCGCCTCGCCGTCTCTCTTGAATCACAAACATCCAAAAGGAGTACAAGACATGAAGATGTTGCAAGTCATGCGGGGAACGCTTCTCTTTCTGGCGCTCGCGCTCGGTTGCGTGGCCCCGGCCATGGCCGGGGAGATCACCATCTCCGCCGCCGCGAGCCTCACCAACGCTTTCCAGGAATTGAAGCCCCTGTTCGAGAAGGCAGCTCCGGGAACCACGCTGCTGTTCAACTTCGCGGCATCCGGCCCGCTCCTTAAGCAGATCGAATCCGGCGCGCCCGTGGACGTGTTCGCCTCTGCGGACCAGGAGACCATGAACCAGGCCGTGGCCAAGAAGCTCATCGCCGAGGGTACCCGCAAGGACTTCACGGCCAACACCCTGGTGATGATCACGCCTTCCGACTCCACCCTGGGCCTGAAGGCCCCCAAGGACCTCGCAAACCCCAAGGTTGAGCGGATCGCCATCGGCAACCCCGATTCCGTCCCCGCCGGACGCTACGCGCGCCAGTCCCTGACGGCCGCCGGAGTCTACGACGCCCTCAAGCCCAAATTCATCCTGGGCGAGAGCGTCCGCCAGGTGCTGGACTACGTGGGCCGGGGCGAAGTGCAGGTCGGGTTCGTCTACAACACCGACGCCATGATCGCCAAAGAGAAGGTCAAGGTCGTGGGCGAGATGAGCGGGCATGACCCGGTCACCTACCCCGCCGCCGTGATCGCCGCTTCTCAGAAGAAGGCCGAAGCAGAAAAGTTCCTGGCGTTCCTCGCATCCCCCGAAGGCCAGGCCGTGCTCGCCAAATACGGATTCAAGAAGCCGTAAACGCAGGCGACGCAGTACCCAATGACCGAGTTCCCGACGGACGCCATCCTGATAACCATCAAGGTGGCGTCCTTTTCAACGGCTATTTCCTTCGCCTTCAGCGTTCTGCTGGCCTATGTGATGTCGCGCCGGAATGTCCCCGGCAGAAGGATCATAGATTCGCTGTGCACGCTCCCAATTGTGCTGCCTCCCACCGTGCTGGGCTTCTTCCTGCTCGTTATCGTCGGACGCAGGGGAGTGCTTGGCGCGTGGCTGGCCGAGCAGGGCATCAACCTGATCTTCTCCTGGCAGGGCGCGGTGCTTGCGGCCACGGTGGTGATCTTCCCGCTGATCTACAAATCCGCGCGGGGAGCCTTTGACGGCGTGGACCGCAACCTGGAGAACGCGGCCCGCAGCCTGGGGGCCAATGAGGTGAAGGTATTTTTCCTGGTCTCGCTGCCCCAGGCCAGAAACGGCATCATCGCCGGGACCCTCCTGGCCTTCGCAAGGGGCATGGGCGAGTTCGGCGCCACGCTCATGATCGCCGGGAACATTCCCGGCAAGACCCAGACCCTGGCGCTGGCCATCTACGACGCGTTCTCGGCGGGCAAGGACACGCAGGCGGCGCTGCTGGCGGCCACCACCTCGGCTATCTGCCTGGCCATCCTGGTGAGCGCGGATTGGCTTTTCAGCCCCTCCCGGCAGGGATGAATGTTTTCCGTAGACGTGGAAAAATCCTTCCTGAGAGGAAAAGAGCCGTTCACCCTGCGGGTCGCCTTCGAGACCGATTCGCGGACCCTGGTGATATTCGGCCCGTCCGGCTCCGGCAAGTCCCTCACCCTCCAGCTCATGGCGGGCATGATCGCCCCGGATCGCGGGCGCATCATGATAAACGGCCACGTCCTCTTCGACTCCGCTCGGGCAGTGAACCTCCCGGCCCGCAAACGCCGCATCGGCTACGTGTTCCAGGACTACGCCCTGTTCCCGCACATGTCCGTGCGCAAGAACATCGCCTTCGGCCTGGTTCCCGGCCCGGAAAACGGGCGCGCGGGCAAGACCGGCGACGCCATCGACGAACTCCTGGCCCGCTTCGAGATCTCGCACATCGCCGACAGCATGCCGGGACGGATCTCCGGCGGACAGAAGCAACGCGTGGCCCTGGCGCGGGCGCTGGCCATGAATCCGGACGTCCTGTTCCTGGACGAGCCGCTCTCCGCCCTGGACCCGCTCCTGCGCAGAAAGGTCCGGCAGGACCTGCTCGACTCCATCGCCCTCACCGGCCTGCCTACCGTGCTCATCAGCCATGATCCGGAGGACGTGGACGCGTTCGCCAGATCGCTGGTGATTCTCGACAGCGGCGAGACCAAGATCGTCTTCGACTACCAGCAGGAGCGTAGCGCCTACGACTCCGCGTACGAAATGCTGGACGTGCTGCTGGAGAGCAACCGCAAGCGACACTGAGCGGGGATTTCACGACGCCCCTAGCCGCATCAATGGAACGCCGATGAAGTAGTCCGGGGACATTCCAGGCACGCCGGAATCTCCCTGTGCGCCTTGATCTGACGGCCTATCCGGCGCCCTGTCCCGGCATGCCGCCCCCATGCCCCGCCCAGTCTTTTGTAGCGTCCTTTCAAGTTCGGGCTGCTCAGGCTTGTCCACGACATGGTTTCGCACTATGATGGAAAGAGTTGGCTCTGTATCAGGGCCGCCTTGGCGGCAGCTTTGTCGAATACCTGGGCGTATTCCCCCACAATCCTCCTGCAAACAACACTCTGGAGCATCCATGACCACCCCCTTCAACGCCGTAGCCCAGACCTGGGATGAAGATCCCCGCAGGGTCGCGGTGGCCGCAGCCATAGTCGCGAAGATGATCGGCGCGCTGCGCCTGACCCCTCAAACGACCCTCCTGGATTATGGCGCGGGAACCGGGCTGGTCAGCCTGGCGCTCGCCCCCCATGTGGGAAGGCTCATCGCCGTGGACGAAGCCGACGGGATGCTCGACATCCTCCGCGCCAAGCTGGCTGAAGCCGACCCCGGCAACGTGGAGGTCAGACATTGGAGCGCCGGGCAGGACAATTCCGGCTTGCCGGAGTTCGATGTGATCACCGGGTCCATGGTGCTGCACCATATGGAGGACATCCCGGCTGCGGCGGCAGTCTTCCACGGCCTGCTGCGCCCTGGCGGAGTCGCGGCGTTCGCGGACCTGGATCTGGACGACGGGCGCTTCCACGGAACGGAAATGCATACGTTCCATCCGGGTTTCGACCGCGGCTGGCTGCGCGCAGTGTTCGAGCAGGCCGGGTTCACCTCAGTCGCATTCCAAGAAGCTCATCAGGTGACCAAGAAATTCGCAGACGGCGAGGAGCGCACCTTCCCCATCTTCCTGCTGACGGCAGTCCGCAGCTGACGCGCGCCCGTTGCGAGCCCAATGAAGAAGGCCCGGAAAGCTGTTGCTTTCCGGGCCTTGAACTTTGATTCGAGCCACTTCGAACGCTTCGCGCCCAAACTGCGACCCGCTGAAATCTGGTACCGGGAGGGGGACTCGAACCCCCAAGGCCTTGCGACCGGCGGATTTTGAGTCCGCTGCGTCTACCAATTCCGCCATCCCGGCATGCAAAAGGGTTTTCTCTCTAGGACACGCGCGGCCAAGTGTCAAGAATGGCTTGTGCTTCCCGGTTCTAGCTGGTAGCCCGGACACCCCATGGACATGCCGCTCGGAACCATCGCCAACGCCGCCGCCATCGTGGCCGGGAGCCTCATCGGGCTTCTGATGCACGGTCGCTTCCCAGAGAACGTCAAGAAGATCGTCTTTCAGGCGCTGGGCCTTTCCGTGCTCCTGATCGGCCTGCAGATGGCCCTCAAGATGGACAGGCCGTTGCTCGTCGTTTTCAGTCTGGTGCTTGGCGGCATCGCGGGCGAGCTTCTTCGCATCGAGGACCGTTTGGAATCCATGGGGGAGCGCCTGAAGCGCGTCTCGCGCTCCAAGAGCGACCTGTTCACCGACGGTTTTGTTTCGGCCTCGCTGATCTACTGCGTGGGCTCCATGGCCATCCTGGGCTCGCTTGACGACGGCCTGCGAAACGACCCCACCATCCTGCTCACCAAGGCCACCCTGGACGGCTTCGCCTCCATCCCCCTGGCCTCCACCTACGGCGTGGGCGTCATGTTCTCCGCCGTGCCGGTGTTCCTGTACCAGGGCGCCATGACCCTGGCTGCAGGGTCCGTGCGCGAGGTGGTCACGCCAGAGCTTCTCACGCAGATCACCTCCACCGGGGGGCTGCTCATTTTGTCCATCGGCGTGAACCTCCTGGGGTTCGCGCACATCCGCGTCGGCAACCTGCTGCCCGCGATCATAGCCGCCGCGCTCTTGAGTTTCACACCCATTTAGGCCACAAACGGGGACGCCATGCACGAAATGTCCATCGCCCAGTCCATCCTGGACATCATCCAGCAGGAAATGGAGAAGAACGGCCTGACCCAGCTCATCCGGGCCAAGGTCAAATTCGGCGGCCTCACCAACACCGTGCCCGAAGCGCTGGAGACGTGCTTCATGGCGCTCACGGTGAAGACCCCGCTGGAATCCGCCGTGTTCGAATTGGAGCAGATCCCCCCGCTCTACAGGTGTTTCAAGTGCAGCCACGAGTTCTCGCCCGAGCACCCCAACCGGATGCTGGTGCCCTGCCCGGCCTGCGGCGAGGAACTCGGCCACACCGTGCTGGCAGGCAAGGAACTTTTCATCGACTACATAGAGGCGCAGTAACATGAAAGTATCCGTGATCAGAAACGTCCTGGAAGCCAACGACCGCCTTGCCCAGGAGATTAAAGACCTGTTCGCCGCGCGCGGCATCCTGGCGCTCAACCTGATGAGCTCCCCCGGCGCGGGCAAGACGAGCCTTCTGGAGCGCACCCTGCGCGACCTGGCGGGCGAGTTCAAGATGGCCGTCATCGAGGGCGACCTCCAGACCGACAACGACGCCCGGCGCGTGGCCGCAACCGGCGCGCAGGCCGTGCAGATCAACACCGAGGGCGGCTGCCACCTGAACAGCTCCATGATCCTGGAGGCGCTGAAGCAGATCGACCTGGACGGGCTGGACATCCTGTTCATCGAGAACGTGGGCAACCTGGTCTGCCCGGCGGAGTTCGACCTGGGCGAGGATGGCAAGGTGACGCTGCTCTCCGTTACCGAAGGCGACGACAAGCCGGAAAAGTACCCGCTCATGTTCAATTTGAGCGAGGTGTCGCTCTTGAACAAAGTGGACCTGCTGCCCTACGTGGACTTCGACATGGAGCGAGCCCGGGGCTTCATGCGGGCCTTGAATAAGGACATCATCATCTTCGGCGTCTCCTGCAAGACCAGCGAAGGGCTGGAGGGGTGGTATGAGTGGCTCAGGAAGAAACGGGCCGCGAAGAAGGGCTAACGAGATTTGAAAAAGGGGGCTTCGGCCCCCTTTTTCGTAGGCAAACACGCTGATTGTTTCAGAGGCGAACCTTCCGAGCTCATCCTGTACTCCCCCTGCCCCGCCGTGGTATCTTTCCAACAACGACGGCCACGCCGGGCACGGCGTCCACGACCCCAAAATCAAACCGAATCACCGCACCAGGAGACACTTCATGGCCGAACTCTTTGAAGCCACCACCATAAACGGCATGTCCCTCCGCAACCGTTTCGTGCGCTCCGCCACTTGGGAGGGCCTTGCCGAGTCCGACGGCTCGGTCACGCCGCGCCTCGTGGAGATGGTCGCCGAGCTGGCCCGTGGCGAAGTGGGCCTCATCATCAGCAGCCACGCCTTTGTCACCCGCGAGGGTCAGGCAGGCCTGAAACAGGTCGGCGCGTACTCGGACGCTTTGCTTCCCGGCCTCGCCGCCATGGCCAAGGGCGTCCACGACGCTGGAGGGAAAATAGCCTTGCAACTGGCCCACGCCGGAAACCAGGGCAACGCCGCGCTCACCGGCCTTCGTCCCGTGGGGCCGAGCCCCTGCCTTGTGGACGGCCAATCCATCTGCGACACCCTGGACAAGCCCGGCATCGCCGCCCTGGTGACCGCCTTCGCCAAGGCTGCCGCGCGCGCGAAAATCACCGGCTACGACGCGGTGCAGGTTCACGCAGCCCACGGTTACCTCTTGAGCCAGTTCCTCTCCCCGGCCTGGAACACCCGCACCGACGAATACGGCGGCGCACTGGAGAACCGGGCGCGGATGCTCCTGGAAGTGGTGCACAGCGTGCGGGAGGCCGTGGGGCCGGATTATCCTGTGCTGGCCAAGATAAACACCGGGGACTTTGTGGAGAACGGCCTGACCATGGAGGACTGCGCCCAGGTGGTCGCCATGCTGCGCGACGCGTCGGTTGACGCCGTGGAGCTTTCTGGCGGGTGCAGGCCAGCTGGCGAGGCCTTCATGCCCGCGCGCAAAGGCAAAATCAAAATCCCGGACCAGGAGGTCTACTACCGCGAGGCAGCGGCCTTGTGCCGCAGCCTGACGGACATGCCCCTGATGCTGGTGGGCGGCATCCGCTCGCTGGATGTGGCGCAGGAGCTTGTCCGCACGGGTCTGGTGGACTATATTTCCATGTGCCGCCCGCTGATCTGCGAGCCGGGGCTCATCAAGCGCTGGCGCGAGGGTGACGTGCGGCCCGCCGAATGCGTGTCGGACAACGCCTGCTACGGGCCGGGATTTGCGGGCGAGGGCATCCGCTGCGTGACCTTCGAGAAGAAGCGCGCCCGCTAAGCCTAAGCGAATCAACAAAAAAAGCGTGCCGCCGGGTCTATCGACCCGGCGGCACGCCTGTATTCAGAGTCGGGTTGCGTCCTGTGCAGCTCAGGTCACTCGGCCGCACCGACTGCAAAATCCACAATACGTCTAGACGAACTCCCTCTTGTTCAGCCCCAGCAAACAGAACACCTCATAGGTGATCGTCCCCCACCAGGCGGCCAGTTCCTCGGGCGTGATGCGCCCCTCGCCGTCGCCGCCCAAGAGCCAGATGTCGTCCCCGGCCCGCACGCCCTCCATGCCGGTCACGTCCACGGCGCACATCTGCATGCACACCCGGCCAAGCACCGGCACCCTGCGCCCCTTCAGGCACATCTGCGCCTTGCCGCTCAAGGAGCGGCTGTAGGCGTCGGCGTAGCCCGCCGCCACGATGGCCACGGTCTTGTCCTCCGGCGCGGTGTAGGTGCAGCCGTAGCTGACACTCTGTCCGGCGCGCAGACCGTGGACGGACAGAATCTTCGTCTTGACGCTCATGGCCGGCTTGAGGTCTCGCCCGAGCGCCTCGCGCTCGGTGCCGTGGAAGGGATTGCCGCCGTACAGGGCGATCCCGGCCCGCTGCTGGTCCAGGTGCAGGTCCGGGTGGCCCAGGATGGCGGCGGAGTTGGCTATGTTGGCCGTGTGCGCAAGCCCCAGCGCCGCAAGCTCGCGACGGATGGCCGCGAACTCCTCGGCCTGGGCGGCCACGTAGGAGAAGGCCTCGGGCTCGTCCGCCGTAGCCAGGTGCGAGCTGACCATGTCCAGCCGGACGTTCTTCATGGCCTTCAACCGCTCGGCCAGGGCCGGGACGTCGGCCAGGGTGAAGCCCAGGCGGCGCATGCCCGTGTCGAACTTCAAGGCCACCGGCAGCACCTCGTCCTGAGCCTTCTCAAGCTGCGCCAGCCGGTCCAGCTGCTCGAAGGTGTGCAGGAAGGGGATCACGCCCGCGCTCCACAGGGCCGCGTACTCGGCGTCCTCAACAGGCCCCAGCAGGGCGATGACGCGATGCGCATGGCCCGTGCCGCGCAGGGCCACGGCCTCCTCCACGGTGCCCACGGCGAAGGTTTCCGCGCCCGCGCCCGCCAGCACCTGGGCCACCTGGGACAGCCCGTGGCCGTAGGCGTCGGCCTTGATCACGGCGATGGGGGCTCCCGAGCCGGAAGCGGCGCTCAGAACCTGATAATTATGAACGATATTGGCCAGTTCGATGACCGCCGTGACCTTATTATACAGAATGCTCATGTCAGCTCCGTTGCCGGATGGTTCGTGATCGGTTAGTTTGCGGCGATGCAAGCCTACCGTACCATTCGCGTCCTGCCGCCCACGCTTCAGAACCAGATCGCCGCCGGTGAGGTGGTAGAGCGCCCGTCGAGCGTCGTCAAGGAACTCGTGGAAAACAGCCTGGATGCGGGCGCGGACCGGGTGCAGGTCAGCCTGGACGGGGGCGGCGTGGGGCTCATCCTGGTGCAGGACAACGGGCGCGGCATGGACGAGGGAGAAATGCGCCTCGCGCTCACCCGCCACGCCACCAGCAAGCTCACCGCCGTGGAGGATTTGGAGTCCATCGCCACGTTCGGGTTTCGCGGCGAGGCCCTGCCCTCCATCGCCTCGGTGTCTCGCCTGCGGCTGGCCTCCAAGAGCCAGGACGGGAGCGATGCCCACGTGGTGGACGTCCACTTCGGCGATTTCCGCCAGGAAGGCCCCACGGCCATGGTGCAGGGCACGCGCATCGAGGTGCGCGACCTGTTCGCCAACGTCCCGGCGCGGCTCAAGTTTCTGAAGTCCCAGGCCACGGAACTGCGCCGCTGCCAGGAAGTTCTGGAGCGCATGGCCCTGTCGCGCCTGGACGTGGGCTTCAAGCTGACCATCGGCGAAAAGCCGGTCATGCGCTTCGTGGCCGGGCAGAACCTGCTGTCGCGCCTTGCCGCCGTGTGGCCGCCAGCCGTGACCCAGGCCCTGGTGCCTGTGGAGTCCGACATGCACGGCTGCCGCGTCACCGGATTCGCCGGGCTCTCGCACGTGGGGCAGGCCCGAGCCGACAAGATGCTCTTCTACGTGAACGGGCGCCCCGTGCAGGACCGCGTGCTGCTGCGCGCCGTGCGCGAGGCCTACAAGGGGCGCATGCTCTCGCGCGAATATCCCGTGGCGGCGCTGTTCATCACCACCGGGCCGGGCGAGGTGGACGTGAACGTGCACCCGGCCAAGACCGAAGTGCGTTTTCGCGACGAGGGCCTCCTGTTCACCCTGGTGCGCACGGCGGTGGCCCGCGCCCTGGACCTGGGCGCGCCCTCGGCCCGCATGACCAGCGTGCTGGACCACCGGGGGGAGTCCCTGGCCCCGGCGCAACCACAAGGCGAATTGGATATCCCGCCCGCGTCCAAAGGCCCGAAATACGCCACCTACCGCGACTACCTGACCGAGGTGGGCCGCGAGGGGCAGGACGCAGACGGCGCATCGTCCCGCCTGGAGCCGTCGGGGCTTTCGTCCGGGCGCATGAGCCAGCCCGACGACGCCCACCTGCCTGCGTATTTGCGCATGCGCTCGCGCAGCACGGAGTCAGGCGCGCCGAGCGGAGCAGAGCGCGAGGAGAGCGGGTATACACCTTCCGGGCCTTCCGGAATTTCGGGCGCAGGTCGCGGCGTCGGACATCCTGACGCCGGGGGAGCAGACAGGGGAGAGTCCTGGCGTGATCGGGACGCCCTGCCGGACGAGGAAACCGGCCCGGCAGCAGCGCATGTGGCGCGTTTCCGCGAACCGCCCGCCCTGCGCGATTCGGGAGCGGCCCAGTACGGCGCGGCTCAGCCGGATGGTAGAACCACACGCGACCAGAGCTTTGACGACCGTCGGGACCAGCCGACGCAGCGGGCCGCTGATGGCCAACGCACCCAAAGAAGCCGCTCCGTGGGCGGCGTGGAGTACCTGGGCCAGGTGGCGGGAACGTACCTGGTGCTGCGTCTGGCCGGAGAGGGCCTCGCACTCCTGGACCAGCACGCGGCGCACGAGCGGGTGCTGTTCGACAAGATGCGCGCCTCCCACACGCGCGGACAGAGCCAACCCCTGGCCATCCCCTTCGAGATGACCCTGCACCCATCGGAGCAGAAGAAGCTGACGGCCCTGTGGCCGGACCTGACCGCGCTCGGCTTCCAGATGCAGGCCCCCAAGCCGGGGTCGGTGTCCGTAAGGGGGATTCCGCCGCTTCTGACCACCGGACAGGCCAAGGAGTTTTTGAGGGAGGCCGTGACCGGACAGGCGGGAAGCATGGCCGATCTGTGGGCTGTGATGAGTTGCAAGGCGGCCATCAAGGCGGGCGACGCCCTGGCCGAAGACGAAGCGCTGGCCCTGCTGGAGGCCTGGAGCACCACGAAAGACCGGGACTACTGCCCCCACGGCAGGCCGGTGGTGGTGAATTGGGACAAGAAGGACCTGGAGAAGCTGTTCAAGCGGAGGAAGTAAGGTCTAGCCGCCAGTTGACGGCTAGTTGCCGGTCCAGGACGCATCAGCGCGCCTGACCGCCCCGCCCTGCGGCTGGTGCCCGGCGAAACGCGATCATGAGGCCATCGCGCCATGATCGCGCAGGCTACAAATACCTATCCCCAGCCGAGAGATACCGCGCCACATAATCCCTGACGCCGTCCTCCAGCGAGGTGAACTCCCCGTCGTACCCGGCGCCGCGCAGGCGCGCCATCGGCGCTTGCGTGTAGTACTGGTAGGTTTCCCGGATAGCCTCGGGCATATCGACATAGTCAATGCTCTCGGGCAGTTCCATAGCCGAGAACACGGCCCGCACCAGGCCCTTGAAGCTCCTGGCCTTGCCCGACCCCACGTTGAATACCCCGCCCACGTGCGGGTTCTCCAACAGCCACCAGACCACATCTGCGCAGTCCTTGACGTAGACGAAATCGCGCAGCTGCCCGCCGTCCTCCACGCCCTCGCGGTGGGACTTAAACAGCTTCACCGTCCCACCCTGCCTGATCTGCGTGAAAGCCTTGCAGGCCACGCTCATCATATCGCCCTTGTGGTATTCGTTCGGCCCGTAAACATTGAAGAATTTCAGGCTGGCCACGTTGTCCAGCCACCCCTCGCGCCGGGCGGCCAAATCGAAGAGGTGCTTGGAATAGCCGTACATGTTCATGGGCTTCAGGTCGTCCAGGCTCTCGGCCCCGTCCTCGAAGCCCTGGGAGCCGTCGCCGTAGGTGGCCGCGCTGGAGGCGTTCACCATGCGCAGGCCGTGCTCCTGGCAGAACCGGCAGAGTTCGATGCTGAAGCGGGTGTTGTTGGCGTAGAGGTAGTCCGCGTCGCGCTCAGTGGTGGAGGAGCAGGCCCCCAGGTGCACCACGGCGGTAGCTCCGAAGATGTTGCCGCCGCCTTGAATCCTACTCAGAAACTCGGATTTATTGACATAATCCACATAGCGGCGGTTCACCAGATTGCGCCATTTTTCACTGATGGACAGGTTATCCACCACTAAAATGTCCTCCCGGCCCATCTCGTTGAGCTTCCAAAGGACCGCGCTGCCCAGAAACCCTGCCCCACCGGTTACGATCAACATGAGCCCCTCCCGGAACACCCTTCATAAACCGTTGTTTTTCCCGACTATGCCAGCCGCGTCACAAATGCAACTCTCCTTTGCCCTTGGCATAGCCTCGTGAATTGGGGTACAAGCCATGTGCGCCCAAACCAACCCAACGAGGCTTTTCTATGCCAATTTTCGAGGAATTCGATATCGCTGTCCGGGGAATCTATGCCCAGGCGGTGGATGAGGAACGCGTCATCCAGAACCCCGGCCCCGAGCGTCTCAAGCGCATCTGCCTGGAGGAGCCGGACGTACAGGAGACCACCTACGGCAACGTCGTCGCCTTCACCGAGCCCATGTCCAGGGCCAAACCCTTCACCAGAAACAGCATCGACGCCCCCTTCGGCCAGGCCGAGTTCGCTCTGCTCGCCCAGGCCAAGAAGGCGCTCAGCCAGCACCAGCTCATCTGCCTGGACGTGCAGATTCGCGGCGGCGACAGGCCCATCACGGCGCGCCTGATCGTTCCGCGCCGCTTCGCGCACATCGCCTACGGCGGGGCCAAGCTCTTCGGCCCGCGCATAAACAACGTCACCGACCCCACCTACCAGGTCATCTTCTTCCACGACGAGGCCTGGGAAGGCAACGCCGCAAAGCCCCTGCCCGAAAAAGACATCACTATCAGGCTCGTTCATTCCGACGACGGTCGGATGATAAAGATCGTGCGCAACTCCAGCTACCTGGGCGAGTGGAAAAAGGGTATCTTCGCGGGCGAGGACTGGCGCGCCAAGATGGAGCGCGACGGCATCTTCCTGCACGCGGGCTGCCGCCGCGACTGCCTGGAGATGGCCCACGGCGGCCTGGAGACGCAGACCTCGCTGTTCGTGGCCCTGTCGGCCAACGGCAAGACCTCGCTCACCTGCCGGGTGCTGGCCAACACCATCGGCGAGGAGTCCTGGCTGATCCAGGACGACGGCGGCATCCTCAAGCGCGACGGCACTTTCCACGGCTTCGAGCAGGGCGGCATCTACGCCAAGACCGACGGCCTGACCCCCAGCGAGCAGATCGAGACCTATTACGGCGCGCTCAAGCCCGACACCTACCTGGAGAACGTCCACGTGGACGAGTCCGGGGCCATGGACTTCTTCAACATCGAGCGCACCTCCAACGGACGCGCGGTGATCGAGCGGCGCGACTTCATGCACGCCCACCGCAACATCACAGCCGACACGGTGGACAACCTGTTCATCATCACGCGCGGCCCCACCATCCCGGCGGTGGCCAAGCTCTCGCCCTGGCAGGCCACGGCCTTCATGGTGCTTGGGCAGTCCATGGAGTCCTCGGCGGGAGACCCCACCCAGGCGGGCAAGATCAAGAACGTCTTCTTCTACGACCCCTTCCTGGCGGGCGACCGCGTGGAGCACGCCCACCTGTTCCACGAGATCCTCAAGTGGAACCCGCACATCAACTGCTACCTCCTGAACACCGGAAGCGTCGGCGAGGGCGAACACGCCCGCAAGATCACCCTGAACGACACCGTGAACATCCTGGAGACCATCGTGCGCGGCGGCCTGCAGGACTGGGAGATCAGCGAGGCCACCGGCCTCATGGTGCCGCGCGTCATCCCCGGCGTTGATTCCATCCTCATGCACCCGGAGAAGCTCTACCCCCGGGCCGAGTTCGACCAGCGCCAAACCGCCCTTCACGCCGCGCGGCGCGAGATACTGGAGTCGTACGAGGGCCTGGACAAGGCCATCGTCACCTCCGTCAGGAAGTAGGCAGCAAAACGTATGACCGCATGGAGCGGACGCCTGGTTCAGATGCCGGCGTCCGCTTTTTTGATGCGCGCCGGTTGACTTATTTTGAACATATGCTCATTATCCTCCCCACGGAGAGATCATGTCACGTCCCAAACGCTGTTGCCGCATTTACGGCGAGCCCGTCTGCCGGGCCTTCCATCCTACGGGCAGACCCTGCGGGGCCGCCGCCTCCGGCTCACCCGGGGCCGGACAGGTCGTGCTGGCTCTGGAAGAACTGGAGGCCATGCGCCTAAGCGACATGGAGGGCCTGTATCACGAGGCCGCCGCGCAGCAGATGGGCGTATCGCGGGCCACGTTCGGGCGCGTGCTGCAAGAGGGGCGCGCCAAGGTGGCCACGGCGCTGGTGCGGGGCATGACTCTTACAATCGACGGAGGGAATTACGAAATGAGCGATCAAACCGGACACACCTGTTGCGGCGGCAAGGGCCACGCGGCCAAAACGAACGAGACCGTGGCGGCTGAAGGTTCCTGCGGCTGCGGTGGCAAGGGGCACGGCCACGCAAAGGGTGGCGAATGCCTGACCCAGGCCAAGCCGGAAGGGCACACCTGCTGCCGCACCAAGAAGCCTGCCTAGCGCTTCGGCGCTCACGCGCGGGGCGGGGACTATGCACCCTGCCCCGCACGGAGCGAGGAAATCATCTGGAGGACGACGCTGCGACATGCGGCGGGCCTCCAGCGGGAGGTCGACACCATGCGCATCGCCGTTACCTGCGACGAGTCCGGGTCCATGTCGGGCTATTTCGGCAAGAGCACCCTGCTCTACCTGGCCGAGGCCGAGGCCGGGCGCATCGTGGCCAGAAACAGCAGGCCGCTCGGCCCGGACGGCCTGAACGCCGCCAATCTGCACAAGCTGCAAGATTGCGACAGCGTGGTCTGCAAGGGCATCGGCCCCGGCAGCGCCGAAGCGCTGCGGGCGCGCGGCATCACCCCCTACGTGGTGGACCGCCCCATGGAGCCGGACGAGGCGGTTCTGGCGCTCCTGGAGGGACGGCTCAAGCCGTCGGGCATGTATGCTGCTGGCGGGGGCGTCAGCTAGCCTCGCGGGCTGCTGTCCAGAGTCCGGCGCCGATGAAGGTGCAGCCGCCCAGGCGGTTGAAGGCGCGCAGCACGCCAGGGTCGCGCGCGGCGCGGCGGGCTGATCCGGCCAGCGCGGCATAGGCCAGCACGTTCAGGAAGGCCAGCCCCACGAAGGTGGCCAGGATGATGAGCATCTGCGTGTGCACGTCCGGCCCCGGCGTGATGAACTGGGGCACGAAGGCCACGAAGAACAAGAGAGTTTTCGGGTTCAGGGCCGTGACCACATAGGCCTGCAGAACCATACGCATGCGGGAGTTCGAAGCCGGGCGGGCGGCGGAGGGTGGGGACGCTCCGATAGGGTCGATGTCGGCCGCGCCGGACGAATGAGAAGGGTGGGAGGCAGTGTTGCCCCCGCCCTTTATCATTTTGACGCCCATCCAGATGAGGTAGAGCGCGCCCGCCCACTTGAGGATGGAGAAGAGATGCGCGCTGGTCTGGAGGAAGGCCCCCAGGCCCAGAAGGGAGCAGCTGAGAGCGGTTGCGTCGCCCAGCATGACGCCCACGGCGGACCAGCTGGCCCGGCGCGCGCCGTAGGAGAGCGCGAAGCCGACCACGAGCATCACCGTGGGGCCGGGGATGATGAGGAGGAGTGAGGATGCGGCCACGAAGGCGAGGTACGTGTCGAGGGGCATAGGGGGAGGCTCCGGCTAAAGTGTGTGCCGTAAGCTTACGGCGGACTCGACCAGTGCTTCAAGCCCTTTTCTGTCGACTACGCAATGCCACGCTCCTGGGCGCAATCTTTCAGTTGAATTCGAATCCATTGATCATGCATCGCACATTAGAAGTCATAGTCCTGATTATGTCTGGAGAAATCCATGTCCTTAAGACCTACGTTAATTTTTACGTCCTTGTAGCTATACTCCTCCATAAGGGCGTCTTTCTCGTCATAACATGAAATCCCTACAGGAAGCAGGTACTCTTTGTCGATGTGGCAGACCATGCGAGTGGCATAGTACTTTCTCCCGTCCTTTGGGGTAAATTTAGCCTCCACGATGATCGCTGGCCTGCCTTCGAAAGATTCTTCCCCCATGCGGGTGATTTCAATCTCCGCATGCTTTATTGCCATATGGAAATTTGTGTTCATAACGTTGAGGATGAAACCAAAGCCGATGTCAGTTATTGCATGCCGGTTGCCAGCAATAAGGATTGATCCATTGGGGTCCAAGTTCCACGTCAGACTTGCGCCACTGTGCGCGACAACCCTGTTTTTGTTCGTTCCTTCTACGTAGATAGCTTCCTTCGTCGGCCCATCCACCCATTTCATGTAGATTTGCAATGGCTTTTTAAACTTCAGATAAATCGACTCTGGTGGAAGCAGTACTCCTTTCACTCGCTCATGCTTGCGGAACACCGTAGTATAATCCTCAACCTTCGCGTAACTCGCCTCCATTTTTTGCAACAGCGCGAGCAGTTCGTTCTCCTGAGCGGCTACAGCCACGGTACAGTTAAAGGCCATCATCCACAGCACGGCGCATGCCAAAAACAAGGACATCCACAAGTTGCCTCTTGCCAATCGAGAGAACAGTGTACTCAGAGTGATAATGATCACGGTCTTCACCTCGTATTCCATAGAATTTGCGCGGCTATTTGGGGCTCGCTGGCTGACTTCGGCGCTGCCCGCGTCGCCGGGCATAAGAAGGAAGCAGCAATGACGCTGCTGAGGCCATAGCGGGCCGGGTCCAACCTCCAACGCCCCTGATGCTTAGGCAATTTGCAACCTTACGTATTAATTTAACAATGTTCCTACAATACCATATCTATGCCATCTTGCAATGGGAAAGAATCGATTTCATCGAATATAAATCAAATACCGAGGACAAATAAGGTTGCAATGCGGACAATAGCGCAGGAATTTCTGAGTATTACAGAGCGATGCGTTGATCTTAGACCACGGCAATGCGGCATCTCGGAGATCATGAGGCCAATCGCGAGAAGAAGGAGAGCCGTTCGCCTGAACGCATCCCGTCGTTACAGCCATTCGAAAGTTGAGACTTCCAGCACGCTGATGGCGAGGGGCATAGGGGGATGGGTTCCGGCTAGAGTGTGTGCCGGAGGATGTGCGGGGGATTAGACCAGGGCTTCAAGCCCTTTTCTGGGGAGTATGGGGGGCGGGATGGAGGTGCGAGGTGACAACCATCACTGTACATACAGACAACCTTCACTGCCCACTCAACATACGCACAACAAAACGCCAACCAGCAAACACATTTGACAATACATGATAAACTTGCAAAATATAAGCAACGACAGCCCAGAGGTGCGCCATGGATGCAGAAGTTTCCAAGATAGGATACGGTGTTCTTACAGAAATCGCGAAAGATATATACAAAGCAACAAAACACGTTCTGTTCAAAAACAAACACTGGAAAGACATTACAAAAATTAAAAAGCTCCACGACAAAATACTGCAAGTTGGCAGCATCAAAACCATTTGGCAAAAGGACAATGATGTCTATATTGGCGATTTTTATTACCCATCGAAACTTGTCACTTACCATCCGCACGTTGCGACAATACCTGTCGACAGTCTTTCTGACATTTCAAAAGAGAACATTGTAATTGAGGGGACGGTTGGACAAGGTAAATCAGTTTTCTTACGCTACCTCTGCATACAAGAACTCTCACGAAAAGGATCTGGAAGACTCCCCATATTCATAGAACTAAGAAAAATTACTGCAAAATTTGATCTTTTCAATGCGATCAATGAAGCGCTTACGAGCTATGGATACGACAACAACGACGTAAATACCCATGACATACTAAAAACAGACAAAATCGTACTACTTCTTGACGCATTTGACGAAGTTGAAGACTGCTCAACTAGAGACTTGCTCCGGAGCATCGACAAACTTGCAGCATCATACCCAAACATTCAAGTCATAATATCGTCAAGGCCTGGAACAGATGCACAAAAAATTCCAACATACAAAGTACTTCATTTAAAAAAACTAGAAGACAAAGACAGAGAACCATTCTTCAGAAAACTTGGCGTCAAAGGCAAGAAACTACAGCACCTTCTTTCGTCAATAAACACTAGCACGGCTGAAGTGTCAGGGATACTCAACACACCACTTCTACTCACACTCCTTATTCAAGTTTACAATGCCGAGCAATCCGTCCCCAGCAACATCCCAGAATTTTACGAAAAGCTCTTTACAACAGTTTTCAGCAAACATGACAAAACAAAGCCTGGCCTAACCCGGCTACACAAAACGCAACTCGGTGAATTTCGCCTCGAAGAGCTTTTTAGAACATTTTGCTACCTTGTAGCGATGAACGGGATGAAGGTAAGCCTAACCGACACAGAATTTTATACTTTGCTAAATCAATCAATTTCATTTCTTGAGGTATCATGCAAGGCGGACGATTTTAGACACGACATAGTTAAAGTTGCCTGTCTTATGCAAGAAGATGGACATTTCATTTCATTTATACACAAAAGCCTTGTTGAGTACTTTTCTTCCTCATTCATAAAAAACAGAAACGACGACAAAGTCCCCAACTTCTACACAGAATCCGCAAAGTTATCCTTTAGCAGCTGGAGAAGAATAACCCAAATGCTTTCTTTCCTCTCAGAAACAGACAAATATCGGCACACTAAATACTATGCGATACCCATAATCACAAGTTTTTTTAAATCTTACAATATAACAGAAGAACCTTCAGAAGAACAATCCCGCCGAGTATTGCTTCAAATATGCAACGAGAGAGGCCTCATGATAACCGAAGACATCGACGACAATGAACTTAGCACGACAGGATGGTATAGGCCATCTCGTGATCTTCCCAGCATGATCCCGGAGATCAGCGACATAATTGACGAAATTGACGACATTGCGACAATTAATGTCTCAGAAAATACTACCCTAGAAGAATGCCAAGCGTCCATACTGGAAGACGGCACAACGGAGTACAATATTACCTTTTCAAAACTAATCAGCGACGTCGATGTCGCTACCTATACCAATGCTATTCATACTGCTATTGACTCAATCGCAACAAGGTTAAAAAAACATCGGGACTTTCTCACGAAACAGGACAATAAAAACAGCGACATCTATACAATTGACCCTTACTTTAGCAGCAAGTAAACTTCCAAAAAAGGCCGCGCCCTTCCGGGCGCGGCCTTCTAACAACCATCAACAATCTCTCTAGCTTACTTCGCTCTAGTCACCCAGAACATAGCTGAAGATCAGCGGCGCGACGATGGCCGCGTCCGAGTTGATCATGAACTTGGGGGTATGGATATCCAGCTTGCCCCAGGTGATCTTCTCGTTGGGCACCGCGCCCGAATACGAACCATAGCTCGTGGTGGAGTCGCTGATCTGGCAGAAGTACGCCCAGTACGGGGTCTCTTCCAGCTCCAGGTCCTGGATCAGCATGGGCACCACGCAGATGGGGAAGTCGCCGGCGATGCCGCCGCCGATCTGGAAGAACCCGATGGGGGTCTTCTTCTTGCCCATCTCGATGTACCACTTGGCCAGGTGCTCCATCTGCTCGGTGCCGTGGCGGATGGCGGCGTGGCTCTTCACGTTGCCGCGGATCACTTCGGACACGAAGATGTTGCCCAGCGTGCAGTCTTCCCAGCCGGGGGTATAGATCACCACGCCCATTTCCTTGGCGGCCAGCACCCAGGAGTCCTCGGCGGGCACCTGGAAGTGCTTCTCGATGCCGGGCTGGTCGAGCAGCTCGTACATGAACTCGTAGGGGAACTTGGGGGTGTTCTCCTCGGCGGCCTTCTTCCAGAGCTGGGTGATCTCGCGCTGCACCTGGCGCATGATGCCTTCGGGGATGCAGGTGTCGGTGACGCGGTTGAAGCCCTCGTCGTACAGCTCTTTCTCGGCTTCGGGGGAGAGGTCCCGGTAGTTGGGGACCATCTTGTATTCGTTATGGTTGAAGAGGTTGAACAGATCCTCTTCGAGGTTCGCCGCCGTGCAGCAGATGGTGTGGACCTTGCCCGCGCGGATCATGCGAGAGAGGATGATGCCGATCTCGGCGGTGCTCATGGCCCCGGCCATGGTGAGGAACATCTGGCCGCCGTCGTCCAGAAGCTGGTTCCATGCCTTTGCGGCGTCCAACGTCTCGCGGGCGTTGAAGTGCCTGAAATGATGGTCCATGAATTGAGTAATGGTGCTCATTGCCGCTCCTGTGCCGCTCCATGGGCGCTTGCCGCGCCCTCTTCTCGTGGTGAGAGGCAGGGTTATCCGAAATTGAAATGCTTGCGAACGGGGTCGATGATGTTCCAGGTGCAACGCATCCCGGACGGAAAAGTAACCAGATCGCCCTTGCCCATATGCACGGTTTCCCCGCCCTGCGGGGTGACCTCCACCTGTCCGTCCAGGAAATAGCATATTTCCGTGGAATCGTACGCCCAGGGGAATTCGGAGGCTTCCTTTTCCCAGATGGGCCACTCCCAGACGCCCATGGCGGACAGGCGTTCCGGGGAGGGATGGTGCTCGATTTTAATGCCGTGCATGGTGATTCCTTAGCCAAAGGATGATAGCGGTAACAGAAAAGCGGGGCGGGCGTAAAGCCCGTGAGCGGCCTCTCCTGGCCGGGAAGGATGTTTTTCCGGATCGTGAGGGGCCTTGCAGCGCGACTTCATCATTGTTCCGTAACGCCCGATGCGCTACGTTCACGAAAGACGCGCCACCCGAACAAAGATCACCACCATGACAGACACTGCCTTCCCCTGGCTCGCCAATTACGACCCCAAGGTCCCGGCCCAGGTGCCCTACCGCGAGGAACCGCTGACCGGCATCCTGGACCGCGCCGTGCAGCGCACGCCGGAGCGCACCGCCGTCACCTTCCAGAACTGGAGCATCCGCTACGACGCCCTGCGCGAAAAGGCGGGCCGGTTCGCGGCGGGGCTTCGCCGCATGGGCGTGGTTCCGGGCGACCGCGTGGCCATCATGCTGCCCAACCTCCCCCAGACCATCATCGCCTACTGGGGCACGCTCTACGCCGGGGCCACGGTGGTCTTCGTCAATCCGCTGTACATGGAGACGGAGCTCAAGCACATCCTGGAGGACTCCGGCGCTCGGGTGCTCCTCACGCTGGATCTGCTCTGGAACAAGCACCGCGCCCTGCTGGAGGCCTCGGGCCTGGAGCGCATGATCCTCACCCGCGTGAGCGACGGGCTGGCCTTCCCGCTGAACTGGCTGTACCGGCTGCGGGCCTGGAAGGAAGGCAAGTACCCGGCGCTCGCGCTGGACGGCGAGCGCACCCTGTCCTGGAACGGGGCCTTCGCCTCCCAGGCGCTTTTCCACACCGATTTCGACCCCGCCACGCACCTGGCGCTGCTGCAATACACCGGCGGCACCACGGGGCTGTCCAAGGGGGTGATGCTCACCCACAGGAACGTCTCCACCAACGTGCAGCAGGCTCGGGCAATCCTGCACGACATCGGCTCCCACCCGGAGGTGTTCCTGGGGCTTCTGCCCTTCTTCCACATCTATGGCCTGATGGTGAACGTGAACTTCGCCACGGACTGCGGCGCGGCCATCGTCCCCCTGCCCCGCTTCGAGCCGCTGGAGACGCTCAAGTGCATCCAGCGCTTCAGGCCCACGGTGTTTCCGGGCACGCCCTCGGTGTACATGGCGCTTTTGCAGCAGAAGGCCCTGCCGCGATACGACCTGAAAAGCGTGCAATACTGCGTATCCGGCTCGGCCCCGCTGCCGGTGGAGCTCATGCGACGCTTCGCCGAGGTGACAGAGTCGGACATCGTGGAGGGCTACGGCCTGACCGAGGCCTCGCCCTTCACCCACGTGAACCCGCTGCGCGGCAAGCGCAAGCAGGGCTCCATCGGCCTGCCCTGCCCGGACACCATCGCGCGCGTGGTCAGCCTGGAGGACGGCGAGAGGGACCTGGCGCCAGGGGAGCCCGGCGAGCTCATCATCAGAGGCCCCCAGGTGATGCAGGGCTACTGGAACCGCCCGGAAGACACCGCGACGACCCTCAAGGGCGGCTGGCTGCGCACCGGCGACGTGGCCGTCATGGACGAGGAAGGCTATTTCTTCATCGTGGACCGCATGAAGGACATGATCATCTCCGGCGGCTTCAACATCTACCCGCGCGAGATCGAGGAGGTGCTGCACACGCACCCCAAGATCGCGGACGTGGCGGCCGTGGGCGTGCCGCACCGCACGCGCGGGGAGGTGGTCAAGGTGTACGTGGTCGCAAAAGCGGGCGAGAGCCTGACGAAAGAGGACGTCATCGCCTTCTGCCGCGAGAAACTGGCCGGGTTCAAGACCCCGAAATTCGTGGAGCTGCGCGACCAGCTGCCCAAGACCATGGTGGGCAAGGTGCTCAAAAGAGTGCTGCGCGAAGAGCACAAGGCCGCACCCGCGCCCTAGCGGTTTCTCAAGCCCTGTGGCATAGTTTCCGCTCGGAGGGACACCATGGACTACGACGGCTGCGACCACCTTTTCCACAACCCCGAAGTGGGGCCGAAGCTCATGGAGATGATCGACGGCTCCACCTGGGCCAAGGACTTCTCCGAGGACGACGTGATGTGCCTGTGCACCTTCATGCGCCTGTGCCACTTCGCCAAGGACTCGGTCATCTTCTCCGAGGGCGACCCCGACGACTCCATGGCCATCATCCTGGAAGGCTCCATCGAGATCACCAAGCGGGACTCCTCCCCGGACCATAAGCCCAAATGCCTGGTGCGCATCGGGGCCGGACGCGCCTTCGGCGAGATGGCCCTGATCGAAGGCCCGCCGCGCTCCGCCACGGCCAGAGCCCTGGACGACGTGACCCTGCTCATGCTCGGCAGGAAGGACTACGAGGCGCTGTGCGAGAAAAACATGCGCCTGGCCCTCAAGGTCACCACCAACATCGCCCGGCTCATGAGCTTTCGGCTGCGAAACACCAGCGTTAAGCTGGTGGAATATCTGTAGCCGTCCTGGAACGCCAAACGGCGAGAGTGCTGAACCCCGGCAGGCCTCCTTCCGGTTGCCCGGAATGTGCCCCCTGTCAGACAACCCGGCGGTCCATGGCCGCCCGTTTCTTTTGAGGACCGATGAGCTATAGAAATCTCTCCGAGTGTCTGCGGGACCTGGAAGCTACAGGGCAGCTCAGGCGCATCGACGTGGAGGTCGACGCCGACCAGCAGGTCGCGGCGATCCAGCGGCGGGTTTTCCAGGCGAAAGGCCCGGCCATCCTGTTCACCCGCGTCAAGGGCACCCCCTTCCCCATGGTCGGGAACATCTTCGGGACCATGAAGCGGACCAAATTCATCTTCCGCAAGACCCTGGGCGCCATCGAGAGCCTCTTCAGGCTGAAGCTCGACCCCATGGAGGCCTTCAAGCGCCCGTGGCGCCATCTCGGCGTCCCGGCGGCCCTGATCCATGCCTTGCCCAGGCGTGTCAAGGACGGGCCGGTGCTGGCGAACCAGACGCGCATATCGCAGCTTCCGCAGCTCAAGTCCTGGCCCGGCGACGGCGGCGGCTACGTGACGCTGCCCCAGGTCTACACCGAGAGCCTGGCCCAGCCGGGGTTCGCCCGCTCCAACATCGGCATGTACCGGGTGCAGCTCACCGGCCAGCACTTCGAGCCAGACCGGGAAATCGGCCTGCACTACCAGATCCACCGGGGCATCGGGCATCATCACGGCGAGGCCCTGGCCCGTGGCGAATCGCTCAAGGTGAACATCTTCGTGGGCGGCCCCCCCTCCATGACCGTGGCTGCGGTCATGCCGCTGCCGGAAGGCATGCCGGAGCTCTTCTTCGCCGGGGCGCTGGGCGGCCGCAGGATGGACATGATCACCCAGCCGGGCGGACTGCCCATCCTGGCCGAGGCGGACTTCTGCATCACAGGCCGGATCGCCATGGGCCGCGAGCTCCCGGAAGGCCCCTTCGGCGACCACCTCGGCTATTACAGCCTGGCCCACGATTTCCCGGTGCTGACGGTGGACAAGGTCTACCACAGGCCGGACGCGGTCTGGCCCTTCACCACTGTGGGCAGGCCGCCCCAGGAGGACACGGTCTTCGGCGCGTTCATCCACGAGCTGACCGCGCCGCTGGTGTCCACCGTGTTCAGCGGCGTCCACGAAGTCCACGCCGTGGACGAGGCCGGAGTCCATCCGCTGCTGCTGGCCATCGGCAGCGAGCGCTACGTGCCCTACGCCGCCGAGAGGACGCCCCAGGAGCTCATCACCAACGCCCTCTCGCTGCTGGGCAACACGCAGACCTCGCTCTCCAAGTACGTGCTCATCGCAGCCAGGGAGGATGCCCCCTCGCTGCACTGCCACGACGTCAGGGCCTTCTTCCGGCACCTGCTGGAGCGCATCGACCCGGCCAGGGACCTCCATTTCATCACCCGCACCACCATGGACACACTGGACTACTCGGGCATCAGCCTCAACCAGGGGTCCAAGGTGGTCATCGCGATCACCGGCGAGAAGCGCAGGGAGCTCGGGCGGGAGATGCCCACGGGGCTCAAGCTCGCCCAGGGATTCAGCCATCCCTGCCTCTTCGCGCCGGGCATTCTGGTGATGCAGGGTCCAGCCCACGCCAGGGGTCGCGACGAGCACGACCCGCTCCTGCAGGAGCTGGCCCGGTCCATGACCGCCGAGGCGGGGCTGGAAGGCTTCCCCCTGGTGGTGGTGGCGGACGACGCGCCGTTCACGGCCGCATCCTGGGCGAACTTCCTGTGGGTGACCTTCACCCGCTCCGACCCGGCCACGGACACCTACGGCGTGGGCGAATTCATCCACTGCAAGCACTGGGGATGCCAGGGGCCGATCATCATCGACGGGCGGCTGAAGACCTACCACGCCCCCCCCCTCGATCCCGACCCGGATGCGGAGAAGTTCGCGGACAGCCTGGGTGCGCCGGGCGGCCCGCTCCACGGCATCATTTAGCGACTTGCAGGCGCATTGACGAATAAAGGGGGCTTTGCGGCCCCCTTTTTCGTGTGGTCATTTCTTCCGGTCCGCGCCCGCCTGGTTTTCCGGTCCGCAGCTAAGCGCCCGCCGCACAAAAGCATCCGGTTTGGGGCACGGGGCTTGCTCGCATAAGGCTGCGATCCTTCGTCCGGCACTCTTTTCCCCATGCCGGACGGGCGCGACGGAGGATGCTCCATGATCTCGGCACTTGACCAACTCTCATACGACCAGGCCCTCACGGCCCAGCAGAATTCCGGCCCGACCGGCGATCCGGCCCAGTTCGCCGCCCAGTTCGCCCAGATGCTGGCTGCAAACCAGATCCAGGGCCAAGGCCAGAACGTCGGGCAGCAGGCCACGCCCGCGTCCCTGACGTTTTCGGCCAACACGCTGGCAACCCAAGTATCTCAAGTGTCCCAGGCAGCAGCCGACCCCAACGCCGTGATCGCGGCGCAGATCCAGTCCAACCTGACGGCCCAGGCTGCGGCAACAACCGCCACGCAGACGCCTGAGCAGGCCAAAGGCTTCCAGGACAGCCTGGTGCTGCAAAACCTCAACTATCAGGCCTCGCTGGCCATGAACCAGGGCAACATCCCCGCGTTCATGACGTTTCAGGCGCTCATCACCAAGCAGATGACCTCCATGGGGCTCATCACCGAACAGGCCAAGGCGGCAACGACGACTGCGACGCAAGCGACGCCGACCAAGACCGTAGCCACGAAAACGTCAACCAAGACAAGCGCCAAGACCGCCGCCGCAGTCACGGCAGCCGCCGCCAGCGCAAGCCAGGTGGCAGCCAGCAACGCCAGCACCGGGAGCTCGGCCAGCTCGCAACTGACCGACACGGTGCTCAGCAACGCCAGCACGGCAGGCTCCTCTGCAGCGGAACTCGCCAGCAACGCCAGCACAGCCGGGTCCGGTTCAGCCGCCCTGGCCAGCAACGCAGGCGCTGGCGGCGCGACCACGGCCCAGAATCAGCCCGACGCTACCGATCCCGTTGACGAACTGGACGCCCTCCAGGCCGAACTGGACGCCCTGCTCGCAGGCCTGGAAGGCGAATCGCTCGACGCAGCACTGGCCTCTCTGGCCTCCGTCACCAGCAAGTACGGCAGCGCCCAGGCGGCGTAGCGGCGCACGCCGTTCGGGATTGTCCGGGTTTTCCAGGCAGACGGATGAACCGTCCTGCTGGAGGAATACCCCTCCCATCCTCCGTTCACGAGCCCTGCCACGGCCCGGTGCTGCAACGCTCATCAACGGACCCGACGTCCTGGCAACAAAAAAACGGGCCGCCCTTTCGTCGAGGACGGCCCGTCTGCCAGGAAGCGGCTGCTTGCGGGAACCGCTTACTTCTTCATGAATCCCTTGATGTAGGTGCCGTCGATGGTGGCCTTCACGCCGCACTGGTCGCAGGTCTTGGCGCTGTCGATCATGGCCGCGCCGTTCTTGAAATACAGGGAGAAGTTGCACTTCTGGAAGGTGCCCCGGAACACGCCGACGCCGTCCTCGAGCTCAATCATGCCATCGAGGTTGCAGGTCGCGCCGTCCTTGGTGACTACCATCACCGAGAACTGGTGCATGGCGCCCTTCACCTGGTCGAGCTTCAGCCAGCCCTTGGCGGTGTCGGATTTGAGGCCGTAGGTTCCGCTGTGATTGGCGGTTTTGGCGCAGGCGATTCCGGCGGAAAACACGGTCAGGGCCGCAAGGATGACGATCATCTTCAGAGCACGCATTCGATTTTCTCCTCAAGGATTTGTGACAGGGGAATGTTTCGAAGGGCTTTCTAACGCACTGAAGACACAGGGCTGTTTGCAGTGGCGTGAAATCGCGGTGACCGTTGCGTTACGGCGCAGGCGAGACGGACGCGCTTCAATCCCTGCGCGCGTGGGAGATAAAAAGCCGGGCCGCCCCTTGCGAGGGACGGCCCGGCTTTCATGAATCATCATGCGACTGCTCGTGTCGCGTTTTTGAAAAACAGGAACATGTTTTTCAAAAACAAAATACATGGTTCTCTTGGATTAGGTTCATACATCGTATGAACGCATTATGAGAACGCCGCATTAGCCGTACAGCCTACTTCTTGCGGCGCGTGGGGATGTCGATCTCGTACTTCTGGATTTTGTAGTTGAGCGCCCGGCGGCTGACCCCCAAGAGCGGCGCCGCGTCCTTCTGCACCCAGTTGGCCTTCTCCAGAGCCCGGATGATGGCGACCTTCTCGCTCTCGTCCAGGGACATGGCGCTCTCGGACTGCTGCCCCTTGTGTACGGCGGTGGGGGCCACCTGGAGGTCGGTGGGCGTCAGCTCCCCGCCCTGGCTGAGCACGATTCCCGCCTCGATGGCGTTTTTCAGCTCGCGGATGTTGCCGGGCCAGGGGTAGTTCACGATGAACTCCATTGTGGCCGGGGGCAGCACCACCAGGGGCATGCCCTGGGCCTTGCAGAAGCTGGCCACGAAATGCTCGGCCAAAAGCGGGATGTCTTCCTTGCGTTCGCGAAGCGGCGGCACGTTCAGGGTGACCACCCGCAGCCGGTAGTACAGGTCCTCGCGGAAGGTTCCCTCGGCCACGTCCTGGATCAGGTCGGCGTTGGTGGCAGCGATCACGCGGCAATCCACGGCGATCTCGCGGGTGTCGCCGATGCGGCGGATCTTGCGGTTCTCCAGGAAGCGCAGCAGGCGCACCTGCATCTCCATGGAGATGTTGCCGATCTCGTCCAGGAAGAGCGTCCCCTTGTGAGCCTCCTCGATGAGGCCCTTCTTGTCGCGCACGGCATGGGTGAAGGAGCCCTTCACGTGGCCGAAAAGTTCCGACTCCAGGAGGCTTGCCGGGGTGGAGCCGCAGTCCACGATGACCAGCGGATGATCGCGCCGGGGGCTCATGGAGTGCAGCAGTTGGGCGATGCGCTCCTTGCCGGTGCCGGATTCGCCCAGCAGCAGGACGTTCACGTCGCGCGGGGCGACCTTTTCCACCATCTGGGCCAGCTCGCGCATGCGCTGGGAGCGCGTCTCCCACATGCCGCAGTCTTGCGTGCCGCAGGGCGGAACGACGTGAGCTCCGTGGGCGCTCGCCTTGGCCTGGGCCACCACGGCCTTGCTGAGCACGGAGCTGACCTTATCCAGCAGCTCGCGGCCCTCGAAGGGCTTGGTGAGGTAATCCACGGCCCCGCTCTTGATGGCCTTCACGGCGTCCTGGATGGACCCGAAGGCCGTCAGGAAGATGATTGGCAGCTTGGGCGCGGTCTTTTCCAGATGCGCCTGGAGCTGGAGTCCGTCCATGCCCGGCATGCGGATGTCCGAGATGACCAGGTCCACCGGGGTGCGCGCCAGGACGTCCAGGGCCTCCCTGCCGTCGGAGGCCAGGATGACCTCGTACCCGGCAGAAGCGAGGCGCACCTCCAGGACTTCCTGGATGTGCGGGTCGTCGTCGGCTACGAGGATGGTCTTTTTGGGGTGTGCTGCCATGTCTACTGGGCCGACATCTTCTTTTTCTCCTGGATTTCCCGATGGATGGCCTCCAGGGCTTTGATCTGCTTCTGCAGATGCTGCACTTCCTTGTCCTTCTCCTGGAGGCGCCGCTGGAGCTCCTGCTCGCCTGAGGCCGGCTTGGGGGCCTGGGGCTTGACGCCCGCAGCCTGCTCCTTGGGGAGGGCGAAGAATTTGGCCCTGCGCACGAAGGGGGTCAGCATGCGCGGGTCGGCCTGGGGAGGCGTGCCGGAAGCGCCCTTCTCCCACTCCAGCCAGATTTCGCGGGCGGCCTTGAGGTCCTCCGGATTATCGGCCCCGGCCAGACGGGCGCAGGCCAGGCTGAAAAGCGCCTTGGAACGAAGCGTCTGGTCGTCCTGCCTGCGCACCAGGCTGTCGAACAGCACGGCGGCGCTCTTGTAGTCTCCCGCCCAGAACGCCTGGAGTCCTTCGGCATAGGCGGTGTCCACATCCAGGGACTCGGGGTCGGCAATCACCTGGGTGACGGGCTCCGGCACGATATCCGCCGATTTCTTGGGCGTGCACGCCCCCGTGAGAAGAAGGCCGAGCGACAAAGCCAGGGCCAATGCCAGGTGCGATGAATTCGGACGATGGATCAAGAAACGTGCGTTCGCGGCCATATCACTCAGTCTCCCTGGCGATGGGTATTGTAAAGAAGAAAGTGCTGCCCCGTCCGGCCCGGCTGGAGAGCCAGATCTTGCCGCCGTGGGCCTCCACGATGTTCTTGGCGATGGACAGGCCAAGACCGATTCCGTCTGCGCTCTTCTTGAGCTGCTCGCCCCGGTAGTACTTGTTGAAGACCAGGGCCTGCTCGCCCTCGGGGATGCCGGGGCCGGAGTCCACCACGGAAAACAGCAGCTGGTTGCCGCCGTCCGCCAGTTGGAGCGACGCCTCCACAGAGGTGCCGGGAGGCGAGAACTTCACGGCGTTGCCGATCAGGTTCAAGAGCGCCTGGCGAAGGTGTTCGGTGTCGGCCATCACGGAGGGCACGTCGGGAAGGGTGTGGGCGTTGATGGAAATTTTCTTGGCCTCGGCTGCGGGCGTGGCCTTGTCCACGGTCTCGTAGAGCAGGTGCACGGGGTCCACGGGCTTGAAGCTCAGCGTAATGAACCGCGAGGACATGCTGGAGACCTGCATCAGGCGCGACAACAGCTTGGAGATGCGCTCCAGCTCCGAGGAGGCGATGTCCAGGAAGCGCTTCTGGCGGTCGCTCACCTCGCCCAGCACCTGCTCGCGCATGAGGTTCACCGACTCGCGGATGGAGGTGAGCGGCGTTCGTATCTCGTGGCTCAGCATGTCGATGAAGTCCGTGCGCATCATCTCCTCTTCCTTGAGGCGCGCCGTCATCTCGTTGAAGGCCTGGGCCAGCTCGCCCAGTTCATCGCGCGAGATCACCCGCACGGATTCGAGCTTGCCGTCCAGGGTGAAGGCCCGGATGCCCCGGCGCAGCTCGCGCAGGGGGCGGAAAAGCGAATAGGTCAGGTAGGCGCTGCCCAGAAGCGCCACGGCCATGGACACGCCCAGGCCGATCATGCCCGCGCGCACGGAGCGTTCGCTCCAGACGTAGAGCTCGCGCATGCTGGACTCGATGAAGCGTTCGTTGTCCTGCTTGGCCTTGAGGATGGCCCCCAGCCAGGCGTTCAGCTTCTCCTGGGGGACCCAGGGCAGGGGCTGGCGGGTGAGGTCACTGGCGTCGCTCAGGCCGGGGAATTCACTCTGGAACTCTTCCTGGAGCTTGCCCCACACCTCGGAGCCGGGATAGCTGAACCACTGGATGGAGCCCAGGTTTCGCCGGTATTCCTTGAGGGCGGAGACGAAGTATTCCTTGTAGTTGTCCTGGCGCAACACATCGTACTTCTTCTGGTTTTCCTCCATAGAGAGCAGGCTGTCCACCATGCCCTGCGAGATGGAGAGAACCTCGAAACGCACCTTCACCACCTCGCGGGAGATGTTCACGATGCCTTGCTGATAGTCGAAGATGTTGGCCGTGGTGAAGTAGATGATCACCAGGATGGATGCGAACACGAGGATCAGCTTGAAGAGTATGCCGATCCGCAAAATACGGGGTCTGGTTGGGAAGCGCATGGTCGTTTACTTGGTCCGCCCTTTATGACGGGGCGGACCATACGCTCAAAGCCTTCGCTGGGCAATCACTTGGCAGAGAAGAGTTCACGCTCGAATTCGTGGGGGCGGCGCAGGTTGGCGATGGTGATCTTCTGGCCGGAGCCCATCACCAGGATGAGCTTCCCGTAGCCCAGGAGCGACCCAAGAAGGCCGGTGCAGGCGCGCACGGACTCGATGCGCGCGAGGTCGAGCGAAGAGAGCGACCCGGAGAGCACGTCGTGCTGGATGAGGCGCTTGTGGGTGATGAGCACCTTGTTGCTGAAAAAGCTCAGGAGCCTGGCCAGCCCCATGATCCCGAACACCACGGCCAGGGTGAAGCAGACGCTCTTCACCGTCCAGGTGATTACCGGCGGCAGGATGCGCTTGAGGTCTTCAGGAGGCGTGAACTGGACAGCCGCCAGGATGGGGTCCTTGTAGGCCAGGACTGCGGCGGCCAGTCCGAAGTAGACGGCTGCCTTGATGAACACTGCCCAGTGCTTCTTGCTCTGGTAGAGGATCTCTTCGTTTTCGGCCAGGACGCGGCGCGGCTCCATGCTGTACCCCATAAAATCGGATTTCGGCCCAGATGGCGGACGCTACTCCATTTTGTCGGGTTCTGTAAAGAAATGAAGGAATTGAAACGAAGTGCGAGGGAAATGCGTCCGCCCCCCCTTTCCATCCCGGGAATCGATACCTATGATAGGGAGACCATGGCCCGATAGGAGAACTCTATGTTGGACGCGCTTTTGTTTCTGGGCATCATCGTCGGCGGTGTGCTCATCGTGAACAAGCTGTTCCCGAAAATCGAAGGCGGCGGCGGCTGAATACCCCGCGTAGGCCCGGACTTCTGTAAGAAGTCCTCCAAAGACGACAATTCATGCAAGTAGGGCCGCAGCCCAGGCGAACATGACCATGACGGCGGCCGTCCCTCCCAGCCACGGCGACAGGGGGCGGCCGCTTCTTTGCAGCATCATTTCCGCGCCCGCATAAGCCATCCCCAGCGCGAACCCCGCCCCGAAGCCCATGAAATGCCCCGCGAGATCGATCTTGCGGGCCTCCTCTTCGGAACCGACCCCCAGAAACGCCAGGATCATGAGCCCGGCAGCGAAAGGCAGGGCACGCTTCCAGCTGGCGCTTCCCCAGGACCGCCCAAGGCGCATGAGCCGCACCCCGGCCAGCGCGCCCAGCGCCGCGAACACCGCTGTGGATGACCCGATAAACCGGTAGCCGTCCCCCGAGAAAGGCAGCTTGGCCAGATTGGCCCCTATGCCTCCGGCCAGCGCCAGGAACCAGGCAGCCCCCAGCCCCACCTCCACCGCAAGGAGCAGCAGAAACGTTCCGCCCAGGCACACGTTGCCCACCAGATGGGCGATGTCCGCGTGCAGAGTCAGGGCGGTGACCGCCCGCCACCACTGCCCCCGGGCCATGAGGCCGACGTTGCCGCCCCCCAGTTCCTGCCAGTCCACCAGGAAGGCTCCCAGCGCATGTTCCGCGCCGGTCATGGTCAGAAACACCGTGACCAGGGCGAGGCTCCAGAGCACCCCCGGCAGGGCGCTCCAGGCCTGGGGCTGGCCGCGCCAGTCCGGCAGGCTGACGGCCTGGGGGGGATTTTCGCGCAGATAGGCGCGCAGCTGGTCCAGAGCCTCCTCCCGGCGCGACTGCGGCACCAGCAGGCGAAGCCCGGGCCAGCCCTGGCGGACCCGGTGCGGCACGCGCTGCGAGAGAAGCACCAGCGACCAGTGCCGGGCCATCTCCGTGTCCAGTTCGGGAACGCCCGCCTCGGCCAGCAGTTCGGGGGCAACGTCCAGCCAGTTCTGGCGGGGGATTCCCAGCGGCTGGCCCGGCCCGCTTCCAGGGGACTGCGGGTTCTGCGGCAGGGGGGGGCTGATGTCGTCGGGATCGGGCATAGTCTGGTCAACTCCGAAATGTCTCTTTTCGCTTAGACCCAGGCCTGCTAGAGTGGCAACCGCGAAAACGCATCAGGCCGACGCGGACCCGACGCGTGAACCGGCGCAGCGCACTCCCGCGAGCGCTTCGGCGTCCGGGCTCAGCGCGCCGTGATGACACAGCATACCGACCGAAGGAACACCATGGCCAAGCAGGAACAGATCTATTCCTTTTTTCTTCTGGGGATACTGGCGATTTCGCTCTATTTCGCCTTCAACGTGCTCAATCCGTTCGTGCATAACATGTTCATCGCCATCATCCTGGCGTCGCTTTTCCACCCGGTGCAGACCTGGCTCAAGAACCGCTTCAAGGGCCGCAGGACTCTGGCGGCGCTGTGCTCCACGCTGCTCATCACCCTGGTGATCATCCTGCCCATGTTCCTGTTCACGGCGGCGATCACCGGGCAGGCCGTGAAGTCCATCACCTCATTGCAGGCATGGCTCAAGGGCGCGCATCTTGAAACCTGGCTGAAAAGCGAGACCTTCACCCCTTGGGTCCAGTGGATCAACGAGACCATGCCCTGGCTTGAATTCGACCTCAACAAGATCGACCTGCAAGGCAGCCTCCTCGACCTCTCCAAGCAGACCGGCCAGATCATGATCGACACCGGAACCAAGCTCCTGGGGAACTTCATCGGGGTGTTGCTGAACTTCATGATCATGCTCTTCGTGCTGTTCTTCCTGCTGCGCGACGGCGAGGCCATGCTGGTGCAGCTGAAGCACCTCTCCCCGCTGCACGACGCCCAGGAGGACCGCATCCTGCGCAAGCTGCGCGACGTGGCCCGCTCCGTGGTGGTGGGCAGCTTCCTGGTGGCCATCTGCCAGGGCATCGTGGGCGGCATAGGCCTTGCCATCGTGGGAATCCCGGCCCTGTTCTGGGGGGCCATGATGGGGTTCGCCTCGCTGGTTCCGGTAGTTGGCACCCTGGTCATCTGGGGTCCCGCCGCCATCTACCTGCTCATCATCGGCGACTGGAAAGGCGCTGCGATCCTGGCCGCCTGGGGCGGAATCCTGGTCTCCAGCATCGACTCGGTGCTTCGGCCCATGCTCATGCAGGGTCAGGCGCAGATGTCCACGTTCTGGGTGTTCTTGTCCATCATCGGCGGCATCAAGTATTTCGGCCCGCTGGGCATCCTCTACGGCCCCATGATCCTGGCCCTGGCCATGGTGATGCTCACTATCTACGCCGACGAATACAGCGACCTGCTGGCAGCAAAGAACCTGCCGCCCTGCGAGCCGGAACACCACGAGAAGCACCCCAAGAAGAAGTAATAACGCCCCGCGACCGGACGGCTCAGGGCTGTCCGGTCGCAGGGCGCTCGCATCGCGGTTATCGGACTGGCGTTCGGGTTCGGCGGAGACGACCCGGCTCCGCCGGACTCACGGGCGCGGCGGGTGTCGCGCCCTGGAAACCCATCACCATGCTCTTTACTGATTCATTGAAACGAAATGCATCAAACAGACGGACATTTTTCCCGAGGATGCCGCTCTAGTTGGCCGCGCTCCACTCCTGGCGGAGGTTCTTCAGGATCTCGGCGGCTTCAGGAATGTTCTTGCGCTGCATGGCCCACACGCGAAGCGCCCGGTTGACCGGAATGCCCCGGTTGGCCGGGTCCTGGTAGAAGGCGTCCATCCCCTCCACGAAATCCTTGAGCGAGAGCCCGAAGAAGAAGCGGCTGGAGTTGTAGTCGAAGGTGGTCTGGGCCTTTTCCAGGCAGGCTTTGTCGTCCTTGTAGAGCACGATGCTGCCCTTGCTCAGGGTGGGCAGGGTGAACTCCGACCCGGTGGTCACGCCGTCCAGCACGCCGGTCATGTAGGCGTACTTCCAGGTGTCGTTGCGGCCCATCCAGTCCTTTCCGTCGCGCTCCTGGGCGTGGGACACGGCGGCGGTGATCAGCAGCAGGAAACAGACGACGAGCAGTATGATGCGCATGTGGAGACCTCGCAGGGATGTGGGCGGCGTCAGAGGCCGGACCCGTGGGCGCGGTGGTATCAGGCGTGCGGACCCGTTGCAACAGCCCAGACGACTGCGGGGCAACTTTTCATCTCACGGAGTGCGTTGCGCCCGGCTTGCGGCAGACCACCCGGCCCATGACCCTGGGCGGGGACGCAAGCTCCCCCTCGTAAAGCTCCAGCACCTCCCAGTCGCCGAACCAGGCAGCCAGCTCGCCCCTGCGGAGCAGATGGTCGGGGTTGCGCGGCTTGCCGTAGGCTTCCTGGCCCTCCAGATATGTTTCGTAGACCAGCATGCCGCCGGGTGCCAGGCAGGCGCGCAGCACGGGAATCAACGGGCGGTGCAGGTAGCGGAACACCAGCACCACGCCGAACGCGTCCACGCCGAACGACGGCGGTTCTGGCGTCTCCAGGTCCATCTGCCGGAAGGCGGCGTTTTGCGGCAGGCCGGACTGCACAAGCTCCTTGATTGCCTCTGCGGAGCGATCCACCAGGAGCACCTCGGGGAACCACGGCCGGGCATCGCTCTCCGGGGAGGTGCTGACTGGCGCATCCGCAGCTTCGCCCGGCCCGGATAACGCTGCGGGCCTGGAGCGCTCTTCCCCAGGCCGGTCGGCCAGGGCAAGAGCCAGCCCGTTTCGCCCGTCGCCGCAGGCCACGTCCAGCACAGGCCCCAGCCGGGCCGCGCGAAGAAGATCGCCGCGCCAGCGCGCCAGGAGCTCCGAGGCCTTCGCGGCCACGTCCCAGGCCGTCATGGAAGCTCATTCCCGCGAGTGTTCATACGTCCCCCTGACTATTTACTTGCCCACGCTCCCGGAATATCCCATAGATCAGGAACGCATGCAAAGAGCTGTGGCTCCCCGGGCGTCTCCCTCCCGATGCGCCCGGACGATTCGCGCCCGGCGAATGACCTGCGGCAGTGGAGTGAATCCACATGTGAGCAAACGCTCGGGAAACAGGGACTATCGATTATGCCAGCCACCCTGAAGCACTCCAAATGGCCCGCCCTTCTGGACGCGCTGCGCGGCATGGGCGCCGTGACCGTCGCCGTGTCCGGCGGCGTGGACAGCCTCCTCCTGGCCACCCTGGCCCACCGCAGCCTGCCCGGAAGGACGCTCATGGCCCACGCCGTGAGCCCTGCCGTGCCGCCTGAATGCACCGCGCGGGTGCGCACCGAAGCCCAGGCCCAGGGCTGGCGGCTTACCCTGGTGGATTCCGGGGAATTCTCCGACGAGCGCTACCTGCAAAACCCCTACGATCGCTGCTACTTCTGCAAGCAGCACCTCTACAGTTGCCTCGGGGTTCTCTCGCGGGAGCTCTCGGACTGGTTCAGGACCACGCCCGTAATCGTCAGCGGGACCAACTCCGACGATATGGGCGAGCACCGGCCCGGCCTGGACGCAGCCAGAGAGCACGGGGTGCGTCATCCCTTCGTGGAGACCGGCATATCCAAGGGAGACATCCGGGCCATGGCGGGAGAGCTGGGCCTGTGGTTCGCGCAGATTCCGGCCTCGCCGTGCCTGGCCAGCAGGGTCTACACCGGAACGCGTGTGACTCCGGAAATCCTGGCCGCAGTGAGTTTCGCCGAGACGTTCCTGCGGGACCGCCTGAACGTCCAGGTGGTGCGCTGCCGCATCCAGAACCGGGACATGCTTGTGGAAATGCAGGAGAAACAACGCGCCCTGGCCGACGCCCAGACCCTGGCCGAGCTTGACCGCCAGCTCAAGGCACAGTTTCCGGCGGTGGGCGGGGTGACGCTGGACCCGGAAGGCTACCGCTCCGGAAGGGCCTTCACCCGGCAAACCCCGTAGGCGCTCCGCCCGGCCAAGGGCGCCGCGCTCCTGAATAACATGCATCCGTGCTTCGGGAACGCCACACGAGCCGGACTGAACGCGACGCCCGCCTGCTCCGGACGCCGGAAGCGCGACCGCAGCACCCTCGTGCCGCAGGACATATCCGACGACGCTCATCCCACAACTGCATTTTTTGTTGCGGGACATGCAACACCCGAGTTGTCTCCCTTGTTTTTTCGTTTTTCTTCCTGGAACAACCTGATCGTCACTTGCCATTTCGTAAGGCTTGCTGCATGCAATCCGTATAAATCGTCCTGTCGTAGCGGGGGCAGTATGAACGAGAAGGCAAGAGCTACCAGATGGCGTGCGAAACAGGTGGCGGAAGGCGGCAAACCCATTGGCGTAACTCTCACGCCAGGTGCGGCCCTGGCGCTCGAATCCCTTCAGACGTCCTTCCATTGCTCGCAAAGAGCAGCCATCAGTCTGGCACTTGAATTGGCCGCCGGGCACCCCGAACTCGTGCATCTGTCGAGCGACATCGGCCAGGAGGTTGGAGCACAGCCCAGCGACTGCACATCCCGGCGCATGGAGGACATGGAGCAGCGCCTGGAGCAGCTGGAAGCCATGCTCGCCGCAAAACACGAACAGGAGAGGGAATCATCCCTGGAGGGAAGCGCCAGGGAGGCCAAGGAAGTGCTCATCACCTTCACGGCCAGACAGATGCTGGAGCACGGCGAGCGCATGTCGCGCGTGCAGCTCTACACTCTGGCCAGGCAGCACAACATGCCCGTCCAGCTCACGCAACACGAATACAACGTGTTCATTTCCTATCACATGGATAGAATCCGGGAGATGATGCGAACCCTCAAGGAACGCACGCAGTAGCCGGGGACCGAAAGGCCCGGCGTATCAGCCGTGCACGTGGCTCCCGGAGCCGCGAGACGCGCCCGCAGCCACGGCGTAGAGCATGCCCGTGCCTTCCGGCAGCCCCAGGGTTTCGACGGCTTCACCGTCGAAAAACGCGCCCACGCCGCATGCGCCCAGCCCCAGGCTCTCCGCCGCCAAGTACAGCCTGTGCCCCAGGCGCCCGGCCCCTTGCAGCGCGGCCCGGTAGCCTCTTGCGCCCAGATGGGCCTCCACTTCCGGGAGATCCGCGCAGAACACCACCTGCATGGCTGCTTCGCGCATCCAGAGCTGGTCCAGGCAGACGCTCGCCATCACCGAGCGCATGTCGCCATCCCGGCGAAGCCCGGTGCGCACGCTCACACGGTCCAGCAGAGAGAATCCGGGCTGGGCCTGAGCCTCCTGGGCGGCCACCACTCCCACCGCGCAGGCGTATTCCGCCGGGTGCGCTCCGCCTGGATACAGCGGCCTGGCCAGACAGGAGAGCACCCTGGACATGGTCCCCCTGGGCAGCGTGACAGGCACGAAGGCCCGCCTGGAACGCCTGGCGGACATGGCCTCGAAGAGGCTCATGCGCGGGGATGGCCCGTGCAGGTGCGACAGGTCCTGCCAGACAAGGCCGCTCCCCAGCCGGGACTGGGCGAGGGCGGGCATGGCCGTCTCGTGCTCCGGAACATGGGAGCATGCCCCGTGGACTGCCCTGACCTCCAGGGGCGTGGGGTCCGAGGCGGCGCACCGGCTGGCCTGCCAGGCGTCTTTGGGCAGCGGCCCCGGAGCAGCAAGCGGCAGGGGGGAATCCTGCGACGCCCTGAAGCGCACCGCGCACAGGCACCCCTCGCGCTCGGGGTCCAGCCCCAAAAGGTCCGACACCGCCGCGTCGTCAAAATCCAACTCGACCCGGTACGCCACGCCGAACGCTCCAAGCCCCAGGGCCAACCCTTCGCAGAGGTGCCCTGCGTCCAGGTTCAGGTACCGGTAGGCCCTGGCCCGGTACTTCCAGGCGCTGCGGTAGAATATGGCGCTGACGAACAGCACCGCCTCCCCGACAAGCGCCGAGCGCCCCGGCAGCCCCAGTCCGGCGGGGGACGGAAAGCCCGTGCGCAAAAGCGTCAGGCCGTGGCGGGCCACGTCGAAGTGGTAGACGCCGGTCTCCAGGCCGAGGCCTCCGGGCCAGGCCATGTAAACCTCGCAGGGATAGAGGGCGCCTGCGGAGGGGCAGGCCCTGTAGAAGAATTCTCCCCCCTTGTGGACGCCGGTCCTGGTCAGCCCCGCAGCGTGGAACAGCACGGCGGACAAGGCGTCGATGCCGGGCATGGCCCCGACGCCGACAGCACCGAGGACGTCCCACAGGGACACATCCGGCAGGGCCGCCTGCCTGGACAGGGATACGCAAGACAAGCCACCGTAGGTCTTGAACGGGACGGGCTGGTTGGTCCAGTCAATGCCCAGGCCGGAAAGCCTCCCCCGGCGGTGGGCCACGGCTTCGTGATAGCCGCGCGCGGTCATCACCATAGGAAGTCCTTCAGCACCCCGTAGCCCGTGTACATCTGGACCAGCGCCAGCAGCGCCAGCAGCACGTTGCCCGCTGCGTGCAGCAGGGCCAGGGGATTCTTGGGCTTTCGGACACGGTCCAGGCTCCAGCCCGTGGCCGCGCCGCTTGCGACAAGCGCCATCATGGCCAGGGCGACATGAAAATGCGTCCCGGTGGAGCCGGGAGTGGACCAGAAATACCAGGTCATGAACAGGCCGCCGCACATGCCGGCCGCAAGCCCGGCCATGGCCAGCCTGCCCAGGAAGACGTGGCGCTTCCAGGCGAACACGCCTTTCCTGCCGAGGTGAACCGCCGCAAACCGCACGGCTCCCAGCCGCAGGACGTAGAACGTGAGCGCCACGAGGCAGAGCATCAGTATCGGGTGCGCGTAGAGCATTTGTGCCTCTCCGGGTGTTTCCGGGAAGGGTTTGGGGCGGCATCTGGCGAGAGGCCAGGAAGGGCCGGTTGCCAAGCGTCGCGCCGCCGGGTAAGGATGTCTCCCCTGCCCGCCGAACCTGATGGAACGGCGGAGTACCATTGATTTTCTTACGTGATCCCATGAACATTGGCAACCTGTCCTTCGAGCGAACCAAGCAGGCCGTGCTGTCCGGCACTCCCCTGCGCGGCGAGGCCCTGAGCCGTTTCGTGGCCGGCGTGGCCGACGCGCGCGGCCATGACGCTGCAGATCTGCTGCACCAGGCGCGGACCATCCGCCTTGCCCGCCTGGGCCGCACGGTCAGCCTGTGCGCCATCGTCAACGCCAAGAGCGGACGCTGCTCCGAGAACTGCGCCTTCTGCGCCCAGTCCTCGCACTTCGGCACGAGCGCTCCTGTCCACCCCTTCCTGGAAACCGAGGAGATCGCCCGCGCGGCCAGGACCATGCGCGACCTGGGCGCGAAACGCTTCGGCATCGTCACCAGCGGGCTTAAACCCGGCGGAGAGGACTTTGCGCGCCTGCTGGACGCCGTTCGCGCCGTGGACGCCCTGGGGATGGAGGCCGACGCCTCCTGCGGCATCCTGACCCCGGATGAGCTGGAGCAGCTCAAGAAGGCCGGGCTCAAGGCCTATCACCACAATCTGGAGACGGCCCGCAGCTTCTTCCCTGCCATCTGCACCACCCACGACTACGAGGACGATGTCCGGGCAGTGGGCCACGCCGTAGCCGCCGGGCTGCACGTGTGCTCCGGGGGCATCTTCGGGCTGGGCGAATCCTGGGAGCAGCGCGCAGAGCTGGCCGTTACGCTGGGGGAGCTCGGCGTGCAGTCGGTGCCGGTGAACTTCCTGCATCCCATCCCCGGCACGCCCATGGCCTCGCGCCCGGTGCTCACGCCGGAAGAGGCGCTCAAGATCGTCGCCCTGCTTCGCTTCGTGCTGCCGGACGCCAACATCCGCATCTGCGGCGGACGCCAGACCGTATTCGGGCAGACTCGCGGCCTGGAACCCCTGGAAGCCGGGGCCAACGGGCTCATGATCGGCGACTACCTGACCACCAGGGGCCTGGACGCCCAGGCCGACCGGCAGGGCATCCTGGAAGCCGGGTGGGAGATTTCCGATGACTGAACGGCCGCAAAGGCCTGACACGGACATCCAGGCGCGCTTCAGAGCCGTCCTGGACGGACTCGCAGGCGTCCACCGTCTGCGGCGCACCAGGGTGTTCGACCCCGCACGCGAAGGCGTGCTGAACGCGTCCTCCAACGACTATCTGGGCCTGACCCGCCACCCCGAATGCATCCGCAGGGCCTGCGAATACGCCCAGGCTTTCGGTGCGGGCTCGGCCTCCTCGCGCCTGATCTGCGGGACGCTCCCGCCGCACGAGCTGCTGGAGGAGGCGCTGGCCCGCCTGAAAGGCAGCCCGGCGTCCCTGGTGATGGGCTCGGGCTTCCAGACCAACTCCTCCGTGCTTGCCGCCCTGCTGGACGCGCAGGCCCTTGGGGGCGAGCCCCTGGTCTTCGCGGACAAGCTGAACCACGCCAGCATGCATGAGGGTTGCCGTCTGGCCGGGGTGCGCCAGCACCGCTACCGCCACCTGGACATGGACCACCTGGAGTCGCTGCTGGCCAAGCACGCCGGTGCGCCTGGAGCGCGCTTCATCCTGTCCGAGACGGTGTTCTCCATGGACGGCGACCGGGCGGACGTGGCCGCGCTGGCCGGACTCGCCGAGCGCTTCGGCGCGTTCCTGTACCTGGACGAGGCCCACGCCGTGGGCGTGCTGGGCCATGCGGGCATGGGCTTGGCCGCCGGGGCGGACATCGGCCTACGCGATGGCCGCGCCCTGGTGATGGGCACGTGCAGCAAGGCCCTGGGCAGCTACGGGGCCTACGTGTGCTGCTCGGAAACGCTGCGCGAGTATCTGGTGAACCGAGCGCCGGGCTTCATCTTTTCCACGGCCCTGCCCCCTGCGGTGCTGGGCGCGGCCCAGGCCGCCCTGGAGCTCATCCCCGGCATGGACCGCGAGCGCGAGACGCTCCTGGCCAATTCCCAGCGCCTTCGCCAGGGCTTGAACGAGGCCGGGCTTGAGACTGGCGGGTCCAGCACGCAGATCGTGCCGGTGATGGTGGGCGAGGAAGCCCACGCCCTGGCCGCCATGCAGGCCCTGGAGGCCGAGGGCATCCTGGCCGTGGCCGTGCGCCCGCCCACGGTGCCGCCCGGCTCAAGCAGGCTGCGCCTGTCGCTCACCGCCCTGCATACGCGCTCCGACGTGGACCGGTTGATCGAGGCCGTGCCCCGTGCCGTCAGGAAGGCGTCGCAATGAGCTGCCCCCTGGTCTTCGTGCACGGCTGGGCCTTCGGGCCTCAATTCTGGATGCCGCTTCAGCGCGAGCTTGGCGTGCGCGAGGCCTTCACGCTCGATCTGGGTTTTTTCGGTCCCGAAAATCTGAGCCTGCCAGGTGAGCCGTTCGTGGCAGTGGGACACTCCCTGGGCCTGCTCTGGCTCTTGCGCCATGCGCCGGACAGGCTGGCCGCCCTGGTCAGCCTGGGCGGTTTCGGACGCTTCGGCGTGCCTGCCGGGCCGACGCGGGCCATGCGCCGGGGCCTCTCGCGAGGTCCTGCCCAGGTGATAACGGCGTTTCATCAGGCCTGCGCGCTCCCAGACGAGATGGCCCTGGACGAGCCCACCCTGGCCAAGGCCCGGCCAGATCAACTGGCGCAAGGCCTGGACTGGCTGCTGCAATGGGACGAGCGGGCGACGCTTGAGGCCTTCGATCGGCCTCTTCTGGCCCTGGCCGCAGCCGACGACGCCATCGTGCCTCCTGATTTGAGCCGGGCGAGCTTTCCGGATAATCTCACCATGCTGGAATCCGGCGGGCACGCCTTCCCGGCGTCCAGGCCCGCCCAGTGCGCCCTGCACATCGCCCCGTTTCTGGAGCGCGCGTGCCTGTAAACCGTTCCGCCCTGATCCGCGAAGCCTTTGGCAAGGCCCACGGCTACGACTCTCACGCCACGCCCCAGGCCTCCGTGGCCCGCCAGTTGGCCGCGCTCGTCACCGCGCACGGGGGCTTGCCGCCCGCCCCCTCCGTGCTGGACATGGGCTGCGGCACCGGGGCGCTGGCCCTGGCCCTGCGTTCCCGCCTGGACGTTGGCCGCTACCTCTGCGCGGACATCTCCCCGGCCATGCTGCGCCGGGCGTCCGCCAAACTCGCCCAGGCGTCGCCTCCGGCACTCCTGGCAGCCATGGACGCCACAGCACCGGCCCTCAAGCCCGGCTTCGACCTGGTGGCCTCCAACATGGCCCTGCACTGGACCCAGGACATGGCGGCCTCACTGGCCGGGCTCTGGGAGTTGGTGAACCCAGGCGGCATCCTGGCCGTGGCCGTTCCCGGAGAGCGCACCTTCCTGGCCTGGCGCGAGGCTCACGTTACCCTCGGCCTGCCCTGCGCCTTGCAGGACTTCCCCTCGGCGGCGCAACTAGCCGCCATGTTTCCAGCCCCGCCGCGCCTGACCGAAGAGATGCACGCCCTGCCCCTGGCCCGCGCCCTGGACCTGCCCCGGCACCTGAAGGCCGTGGGCGGCACGGTCCCGCGCAGCGGGCACAGGCCGCTCACTCCCGGACAGTTCCGCGCCGTACTGGCCGCCCTTGACGCACGCCTGGACGCGCAAGGGCCGCAGCCCATCGGCTACCACGTGCTGTACGCGCTGGCCTTGAAGCCCCGCCTGGGCTAAACTACCTCCATGATGAACGGCTATTTCGTGACCGGTACGGACACCGGCGTCGGCAAGACCGTGCTCTCGGCCCTTCTGTGCATGGCCCTGGACGCGCGCTATTTCAAACCCATCCAGACCGGACAGGACAGCGACACCGACACGGTGGCCGCCCTTGCCGGATTGGACGCCTCCCGCCTGCATCCGCCCGCCGTGCACCTGCTGGCCCCGCTCTCGCCCAATCAGGCTGCGTCCAAGGAGGGGCGCGTCCTGGACATCGCGACCATCCAGCTGCCCTTCTCATCCGGGAACAGGCCCATCATCGTTGAGGGCGCAGGCGGCGCGCTGGTGCCCATCGCTCCGGGCCAGTGCATGGCCGACCTCATGGCGCGACTTGGCCTGCCGGTGATCGTGGCCACCCGTACCGGGCTCGGCACGCTGAACCATACGCTGCTTACCCTGGAAGCCCTGCGCCTGCGCGGCATCGACGTGTGCGGCGTGGCGCTCATCGGCGACCCCAACCCGGACAACCGCCGCGACATCGAACATCTGGGCGGCGTCCCGGTCATCGTGGACATCCCGCATCTCAAGGCCGTGACGCGCGAGGCCCTGCGCGGCCTGGCCTCCGAAGTGAACATCCCCGCGCCTGTTCCGGGCGGGGACGTCCTGGCCATGGACCGCGCCCACGTCTGGCATCCCTTCACACAGGCCGCCACCGCGCCCGCCCCGGTGCAGGCCGTGCGCGGCCAGGGCGCGAAGCTCTTCACGGCGGACGGGCGCGAACTGATCGATCTGGTCTCCTCCTGGTGGGTGAACCCGCACGGGCACGCCCATCCGGCCATCGCCCAGGCCATCGCGCGACAGGCCGCCACCCTGGAGCAGGTGCTCTTCGCGGACTTCACCCACGAGCCCGCCGCCCGGCTGGCCAGCGAACTTGCCGCCATCCTGCCCGGCGGCCTGAACCGGGTGTTCTTCTCGGACAACGGCTCCACGGCGGTGGAGATCGCCCTGAAGATGGCCTACCAGTACTGGCGCAACCAGGGCCGCGCCGAGCGCACGCGCTTCGCCGCCTTCCAGGGCGGTTACCACGGCGACACCGTGGGGGCCATGTCCGTGGGCATGTCCAGCGGCTACTATCAGGACTTCGAGCCGCTGACCTTCAAGGTCGATTTCCTGCCCTACCCGGCCACCTGGCTCGACGACGCGGACATCGAGGAAAAAGAAACCCAGGCCCTGGCCGTGCTGGCCAACTATTTCTCCGTGCACGCCGGGACCGTGGCCGGGGTCATTCTGGAGCCCCTGGTGCAGGGAGCCTCGGGCATGCGCATGGTGCGGCCCGGCTTCGTGAAGGCCGTTGCGGACCTGGCGCGCGCCGCCGGGGGAATGGTAATTTTCGACGAGGTCATGACCGGGTTCGGGCGCACCGGGACCATGTTCGCCTGCGAGCAGGCCGGGGTCGTTCCGGACATCATCTGTCTGGCCAAGGGCCTCACCGCCGGATTCGTGCCCATGGCCGCCACCGTGGCCACCGAGGCCCTCTATCAGGGATTTCTGGGCGACACCTTCGACCGCGCCCTGGCCCACGGCCACTCGTTCACGGCCAATCCCATCGGCTGCGCCGCCGCCCTGGCCGGGCTCGCACTCTTCGAGCAGGAGGGGACGCTCGCGCGCATCGCAGCCCTGGAGGCCGTTCACGCACAGCGCCTGACGGCTCTTTCTAATCATGCGGGCCTTCGCAGGCCCCGCTGGCGGGGGAGCATCGGCGCGGTGGAGCTGGCTGGCGGGGACGTGGGCTACGGGGCCGAGATCGGAAAGAAGCTCAAGCGGTATTTTCTGGAACAGGGATTCTTCGCCCGCCCGCTGGGCGAGGTGTTCTACATCCTGCCGCCCTTCTGCCTGACGCCCCACGAGCTGCACCGGGCCTACGACACGCTTGAGCGCGCTCTGGAAGAGATCGCCTAAACACCAACGCCTCGAAAACATACGGATGTTTTCGAGGCGTTGAAGTATCGGTTCAGCTTTTGCCAGCCGGACGGACAGGACAGACTTTCGGGAGCGCAGTTACACCTCGTCCTTCCCGGCCTGGGCGAACGCGCCCCACATGGCCACAAGCCCCAGGCCCAGGATGATCGCGTCGCGCGTCAGAGTCTGCTGGCTCACCGCCTGCCCCGCGCCGCCGAAGCAGCCGCAGGTGACGTCCAGCCCCCGGCTCCAGGCCCAGCCCATGCCCGCCAGGAACACCAGCATCAGGCCGTTCATGATCACCGTGGCCCCGCGTGCGAAGAAGTTCACGCTAAGCGCCAGCCCGCAGACTATCTCCAGCGCGGGCAGCATAAGCGCCGCGCCGTACACCAGCTTGGCGGGCAGAATCTGGTAGTTGAAGATCACCCCGGCAAACGTGACGGGATCGGCCATTTTGCTGGCCCCGGCATACACGAACAGCGCCCCGTACAAAACGCGGCTCAAGAACCATACGGCGCGCATCACTTGGCCTCCACCGGGCCGCCCACGGCCCGCCATCCGTCCATTCCCTCCGGCATCACCGCCAGATTGGTGAACCCCAGATCCTTCATGCCCTGGGCCAGATCCTTGCTCTTGGAGCAGGCCAGGTTGCCGCAGTAGAGGATCATGCCCTTGGTCTTGTCCAGCCCGGCCACCACGGGCTCAAGCCCGGTCATCAGGGCGTCAGCCGGGATGTTCGTCGCGCCGGGGATGTGCCCCGCCGCGAACTCGTCCGGGTCGCGCGCGTCGATGAACAACGCCTTGCCGTTCATCAATACGGCGCGGGCCTCGTCCGGGCCGATCACGGCCAGGCCCTTGCGCACCGTGTCCTCCACCTTTTTGGCGGCATAATCGCCCCACCAGGGCATGGGCTCCGGCCTGCCCACATTGACAACCCAGGCGGCCATGATGGATATGATCAGAAGGAAAACACTTTCAGGCCACCAGCGGCGGCGAAACGATTGCAGCATAATTGTGCCTCACTCGACTCGATCGTCAGGCCACTGCCTAGAGGAAAACGTGCGGAAACTCAACGCCCTGCTGGACTACTTCCAGTTCATCCTGCGCCGCTTCACCGGAGGAACCATGTCCCAGCCAAGCCCCCCCCCCAAGGACATCGACGCCGACGCTGCGCGAGCCCTGTTGTCCAAGACCCGCCCAAGCGACATCACCGTGCTGGATGTCCGCCAGCAGTGGGAATACGATGAATTCCATCTGCCCGGCGCCACCTTCCTGCCGCTGTCCGAACTGGATGAGCGCGCCGGTGAGATCCCGCGCGACAAGCCGCTTCTGGTCTACTGCCACTCGGGACGCCGCAGCGCGGCAGCCGCGTCGCTGCTCGCCTCCATGGGACACCCCGACATCAGCAACATGCTGGGCGGCGTCATGGCCTGGACCGGAGCCACCGCCGTGGGCGACCCCGGCACCGGCATGCAGCACTACCGGGGCGACGAAACCCCCGATGAAGTCCTGGCTATCGCCTTCGCCATGGAGCGCGAGCTTGGCGACTTCTATCAGAGCCTCGCTTCGTCCAGCCCCGACCCCGAGCTGGCCACAACCTTCGCCAAGCTGGCCGGGTTCGAGGACAAGCACAAGCTGGTGGTCTACCACCTCTACAAGGCGCTCCATCCGCACGGCGCGGACATCGAGGAGTTGGCGGCAAAAGCCACCGCCTCCGTGCTGGAAGGCGGACGCAGCGCCGAGGAGATCATGGCCGACGCCAAGCCCTTCGAGTCAACGCGCAAGGCCCTGGACATGGCCATGGGCATTGAAGCCCAGGCCCTGGACCTGTACACACGGCTGGCCGCCGTGGCCGCAAGCCCCGAATCGGCCGCCACGCTGCGTGAGCTGGCCGGAGAAGAACGCGGGCATCTGCGCGCACTGGCCACGATGATGGATCGCCTGGGAGCTGAAGCGAAGGCGTAAGCCGGGCTCCGCCCGGACCCGGCAGGGGGATGATCCCCCTGGACCCTCAATGGGCTTCGCATCTTAAACCTGTCCGCGATGACGCGTTCCGACGCGCAGCTACTTGAAAGTTTTTGAAGGAGAGTCCAGAGAGGAAACTTTTTTCCAAAAAGTTTCCTCTCTGGCCGCCGGAGGCACCTGCCGCAACAAGCAACAAAGAAAAGGAAAGAGCGTGGAACCTGTCAATTTTATTCTGAATGTCCTGTGGCTGGTGCTGGGCGGTATTTTCATGGGCATCGGCTGGTGCATCGCCGGGGTCATCATGGCCATCACCATCATCGGCCTGCCCTGGGCGCGCTCCTGCTTCGTGATCGCCAAGCTGGCCTTCTGGCCCTTCGGCAAGATGATCGTGGACCGCCAGTACGTCCAGGGCTACCACGACGCGGGCACCGGCCCCCTGGGGCTTCTCGGCAACGTGATCTGGTTCTTGTTCGCTGGCTGGTGGCTGGCCGTGGGACACCTGATGTCCGCCGTGGCCAACTTCGTCACCATCATCGGCATCCCGTTCGGCGTTCAGCACATGAAACTGGCGCTTATATCGCTTGCTCCGGTGGGCAAGACCGTGGTGGACAAGCCGGACTGTCGCATCTGCCAGTAACCCCCGCACAATAAGAAAAGTCAGCGCCGCTCCTGGACTATCCGGGAGCGGCGCTGACCACACGATATCACCACCCGGACGCGAGGCTCAGCGCAACAGCAGCATGTATTCCTGGTTCCCCTTGGGGCCTTTCACCCCGGCGGGCACCACGCCGCCGGGAGCGAATCCATGCGCAATCGCGGCCTCCTGAACAGTCTCCACAGCCCACTGACGCAGCGCCTCGTCACGCACCACGCCTTTGTCCGTCTGGTGCGAGGCCACTTCGAACTGCGGCTTCACCATGGCCACCACCACCCCGCCGGGCTTCAGGAACTGCTTCACGGCGGGCAATATCTTGGTGAGCGAGATGAACGACACGTCGATCACCACAATGTCCACCAGTTCCGGCAGCAACTCCTGCGTGGCCAGTCGGAAGTTGACGCCCTCCATGCTTACCACGCGCGCATCGGCCCGCATTTTCTCGTGCAGCTGGCACTTGCCCACGTCCACGGCGTAGACCTTGGCCGCCCCGTGCTGGAGCAGGCAGTCGGTGAATCCGCCGGTGGACGCGCCCACGTCCAGGGCCACGCGCCCGGACACGTCCAGGGCGAAATGCTCGATGGCCGAGAGCAGCTTGTAGGCCCCCCGGCTCACGAAGCGCTCGGGCTGGTTGAGCGAGAGCACGGCGGACACCGGGAGCATGCGCCCAGGCTTGTCCAGCTTTTCGCGCCTGCCGTCCTTCTCCAGGAACACCTGCCCGGCCATGACCAGACGCTCCGCGCGTTCGCGGCTCTCGGCAAGTCCCTGCTCCACCAGGAGAAGGTCGGCCCGCAGCTTGGGATTCGCCATGATTATTGCCTACACTGTTGGTCTGGATTATAGTTGCGTCGTATGGTCACGCCAAAGCCTGTCCTGGAGCGATGACCGTCAGCATTCACCTGAATTTGCAGCACATTTCCCGAACCACGAGAAGGGAACCCCGCCATGAGCCCCAAATTCCACGCCGTCCAGGGAGTCGTCAGCGCCGCCGTGCTGTATCCGTTCATCGGCGGGGACGCCCTGCTGTTCGGGCTGGCCGTGTTCCTGATCGACCTGGACCATCTGATCCCCTACCTGCGCGACTGCAAAAGCCTCTCAATCAGCCGCTTCTTCGCCTACCACCGGGCCGTGCCGGACATCCCGGACTATCTGGCCCTGGCCTGGTTCCACACACTGGAATGCATGCTCCTGCTCTTCGCGCTGGGCTTCTGGCGCTACGAGTTCTGGGTCGTGCTGGCCGCCTGCCTGTTCCACATCCTCTTCGATGTGGTCAAGGCCATCCAGATGGGAAAACCCTTCATACGGGCCTTTTCCTTCGTGGAATACGTCATCCGCCGCAAAGGCAAGCAGACCAGCCACTGCGTGTGACATCGTGAGCGCACGAAATAGAACACGGCTCAGGCTCGCTTGGCCAGTTCACGCAAACTTGACATTGTTTTGCCAAATGGACATTTTAAGACCAGTTGCACTGACATTTTGTCAAGGAGTACGATCATGCTTAGCACCCGCGTCATCCCCGTGGCCGCCCTGCTCCTGCTGATTCTGGCCCTGCCCTGTCTGGCCCAGAACACCAGCACCCGTGTCGGAAACACCATGTACGGCTCCGACGGGAAAACCAGCACGAAAAACGGCAATACCTATTACAACTCCGACGGCTCCACGTCTCAAAAGTCGGGCAACACCACCTACAACAGCAACGGTTCGACCACCAACCGCGTCGGCAACACCTACTACAACTCCGATGGAACCACCTACACAAAGAACGGCAACACCTATTACGGCAGCGACGGCTCCGTGACCAACAAGGTGGGCGACAGCTACTACACCAACGGCGGCAAAGGTAAGCCGCCGCCTGCGGCAGTGCTGGACGACAAGAAGAAGTAGTTTCTTTCTTGCGCTCGCACTGATTTGCTGCTGGTGCCGTTATTAGCCCCTTGACCGCTTGGCGGTAGAATCTCACCTAGCGAGCACGACAATATCGATCACTCGGACCAAGGCCACCTGGGCTGACTAGGCTCCGTCTGCGCGGCCTGAATGCCTGATCGGTACGGGAACCGGGCCTCGGGCAGGTCTTCCCACGCATCGTACCTACCGCGCCGTATTCATCCCTCAGGAGCAACTCTTGAGCCTCTCCCATCTCACCTGCGAGAACGCGAAAAAGCCCCTCCCGGCATGGCCGGGAGAGGCTTTTCAATATCAAGCCCTGCGACTTTCCTGATTTTCAGGAGCGCGGACGTGGTGACTATTTGCCGGTCAGTCCCAATCTCGCAACCACATTCTGCGCAGCCTTGACGGTGTACTCCTCGGGGGTGAGGCGGGCCTTCTCCTCCGGGGTGATCATCAACTCGGGGAGGTTGGCCAGTTCCTTCTTGGGGGTGATGCCGTACTCGGGCGGGAAGGTGTTCGAGAAGTACATGTCCTGGAAACCGATGAACTTCAGGCTGTGGGCCGTGGCGTCCAGGATGGCGGTCTCGGAGGGCTCGATCAGGCCAAGTTCCCTGGCGCGGATGAGCCCGGCCACGCATTCGCCGCCCTGGGTGCAGCTGATGTGCCCGTGGCGGTTGGCCAGGAGCATGCCTTCCACGATGGCCTGCTCTTCCACCTGGATCACCTGGAAGGAGCCGGGGCCGCCGATCTTCTCGTACTGGTCCGCGAAGTGCTTCACGCGCGGGAAGCTGACGGGGTTTCCGATCATGGCCGCCTGGGCCACGCTCGGAGTGACGGACACGGGCTCGAACACGCGCTTGGCCGGATCGTCCGCCGCGTAGTAGCGGTAGACCGGGTCGGCGTGGGCGGACTGCACCCCGAAGATGCGCGGAAGCGACGGGATGACGCCCAGGCGCTGGAGCTTCAAAAAGCCGCTCATGATGGCGGTGACGTTGCCCGCGTTGCCGATGGGCACGAACACGGCCTTCCGATAAGTATCCCAGTCGTACCACTGGGCCACCTCGAAGGCGTAGGACTCCTGGCCCAGGATGCGCCAGGCGTTCTTGGAGTTCAGGAGCGCCACGCGGTAGTTGTCCGCCAGATGCTCCACCACCTTCATGCAGTCGTCGAACACGCCGGGCACTTCCAGCACCACCGCGCCGCTGCCCAGGGGCTGGGCCAGCTGCTGGGGCGTCACCTTGCCCTGGGGCAGGATGACCACCGAGGTGATGGGGTCGCCCACGTAGGCTGCGTAGAGCGCGGCGGCGGCGGAAGTATCGCCAGTGGAGGCGCACACGGTCAGCACGCTGTCCCAGCCGTTCTCGCGCACCAGGTTCTTCAGGTAGCTGAAGGCGCAGGCCATGCCACGGTCCTTGAAGGAGGCCGAGGGATTCTGGCCGTCGTTCTTGAAGGCCATGGGCACGCCCAAGTGCTTGGAGAGCGCGGCGTTGGCCTCGATGAGCGGGGTGTTGCCCTCGCCTAGGTAGACGATGTCCTGCGGCTCCAGGATGGGGGCCATCAGCTCGTAGAAGCGGAAGATGCCACGCAAAGCCGTGGCCTTGGAGGAGGCGCGCTTGTCGAAGAGCGATTTCCAGTACACGGGGGGGTTCTCGGCCAGCGAGTCGAACCAGGTGTCTTCCAACAGGAACACGCCGCCGCACTTGGGGCAGGTGTAGTGGAGTTCACCGACCGCGAAGCGGTCCTCGCAGCCGAGGCAGTAGTATTCCATGTTGCCGCGGTATGTGGGGAAGTCGTTGTTGGTCATGATCAATCCTTGTGATGTTGGCTCGCCCTATTCTGACGCAGGTTCATACCCGCTGAGCCCTTAAATGCCAAGCACGACCACGGCCTGTCTGGCGGCGGGCCACACCTCGCGCGCGATGATCGCCAGCATCGCGCCGCCCGCGCCAGCCTTGATCACGAAGCCGAAAACCCGGCCCCACATGGCTCCCTTGGCGGCGTGCCAGGCCTCGGACGAGGGGCGGCCGTGCAGGCGCTCGAACACGTAGCAGCCGAGGTACGCCCCGCCCACCGCGCCCAGGAGCGCGCCAAAGCCCATCAGGAACGGGGCGCAGAAGATGGCCCCGGCGATGGCCCCGATAAAGGCCCCGATGTTGCCCTTGTTGGTGCCGCCGTACTTTTTCGCGCCGTAGAACTGCGCGCCGAACTCGATGGCCTCGCCCGCGATGGCCAGGGCCAGAAGCGGTGCGTAAAAACCCCAGCCAAGGCTCAGGCCCGGATGCATGAGGTCCCACACCCAGCCAAGGCCCAGGAGAACCCAGTTGGCGGGCAGGCCCAGCACGTTCAGGCCGAGAACGGCCAGCATGACGAGGATATAAAGAATGGCCCAGACGTATTCCATGATTGTCCTTCCGATGTGGGGATTGCCGCGTGGTGTAGCTCAGTGCCGAACCCAACCGAGGGCTCAAGGGAATCATCACTTACGGGAGTTGGCGGGAGAGTCAAGTGCTGTCGGCGTGGATGTCGGATGCCTCCGGCGGCCCAGAGGAGAACTTTTTGAAAAAAGTTCTCCTCCGGGACCTCCTCTCAAAAACTTTCAAGTAGCTTCGCGTCGAAACTCGTCACGTGTGACGGGTTAAGACGCGAAGCTACTTGCAGGGTCCAGGGGGATCATCCCCCTGGCGGGTGCAGGGCGGAGCCCGCCGGGTCAAGGGCGGAGCCCTTGCGGGTGCAGGGCAGCGCCCTGCATTCCCCCGGCGTCAGCCTTACTCGGCCTCGCGCATGTCCACCACGCGCTGGGCCTTGCCTTCGCTCTTGGGCAGGGCGTTGTGCTCCACCAGATCGACCTTGGGGGTGACCAGAATCTCGTCGCGAAGTTTATTGGCGATCTTCTGGCGCAGGGCGTTCAGGGCGCGCATGTCCTCCACGAAGAACTCTTCCTTGATCTCCACCTTCACGCGGATCTGGTCGATGGGGCCTTCGCGGTACAACTCGATCAGGTAGTTCTGGCCGACCTCGGGCAGGGCCATGAGCACCTGCTCGATCTGCATGGGGTAGATGTTCACGCCCTTGATGATGATGAGGTCGTCCGAGCGGCCGGTGATGCGGTCCAGGCGCACGTGCTCGCGCCCGCAGGCGCAGGGGCCGGGCAAAAAGCGCGTCAGGTCGCGGGTGCGGTAGCGCAGGATTGGCATGCCCTCGCGGCACAGGGTGGTCAGCACCAACTCGCCCACTTCGCCGGGCTTCACTGGCTCCAGGGTCTGGGGGTCGATCACCTCGGCCAGATAGGCATCCTCCCAAAGGTGCATGCCGGACTGCTCCTGGCACTCGAAGGCCACGCCGGGGCCGTTCATCTCGGAGAGGCCGTAGGAGTTGAAGGCCTTGAAGCCGAAGATACCCTCCAGGCGGCTGCGGGTCTGCTCGGAGTAGGGCTCGGCCCCCACCAGGGCGATGCGCACGCCAAGGCTCTTGGGGTCGATGCCGTTCAACGCGCAGAAGTTGGCGATGTAGAGCGCGTAGGACGGGATGATGTGCAGCGCAGTGACCTTGAAGTCCTGGATGAGCTTCAGCTGGCGCTGGGTGTTGCCCGCGCCCATGGGGATGGCCAGACAGCCCAGGCGCTCCGCGCCGTAATGCATTCCCAGGCCCCCGGTGAACAGGCCGTAGCTGGTGGTGTTCTGGAACACGTCGCCGGGGCGCATGCCGGTCATGTGCATGCAGCGCGCCACCAGGGAGGACCACCAGCAGATGTCGCCAGCCGTGTGATAGACCACGGTTGGGGTGCCGGTGGTGCCGGAGGACACGTGCAGGCGCACCATCTTTTCCTGCGGCACGGCGTTCAGGCCGTCCGGGTAGGATTCGCGCAGGTCCTGCTTGGTGGTGAAGGGGATGCGGCGCAGGTCGTCCAGGGTCCTGACGTCTTCAGGGCGCAGTCCGTGTTCGGCAAATTTGCGGGCATAGAGCCGGGAGCGCGCGGCGCGCTCGCAGGTGGTGCGCAGTCGGGAAAGTTGCAGGCGGGAGATGTCTTCGCGGGAAAGCGTTTCTGCCGGATCGTAGTACATGCGTTCTGCTCCGCCGGTTTGGTCTGTCGTCTGGTGGGGCATGAAAAACATGCTCCTGTTTTTCATGCGCGCAGCTTTAGCCCTCGTACTCGGATGGGGGCGGGATGTCCGTGGGGTTCTCGAAGGACGTGGATTCCTTGAAGAAGCGTAGCTTGACCATGCCGGTGGGGCCGTTACGCTGCTTGCCGATGATGATCTCGGCCACGTTGTCCTCGGGGGTCAGCTCGTCCTTCTTCTTGTAGGCGGCCTCGCGGTACAGGAAGATGATCACGTCGGCGTCCTGCTCGATGGCGCCGGATTCGCGCAGGTCGCTCATCATGGGGCGCTTGTCGCTGCGCTCTTCCACCTTGCGGTTGAGCTGCGACAGGGCGATCACCGGGACGTGCATTTCCTTGGCCAGGGCCTTCAGGTTCCGGGAGATGTCGGAAATTTCCTGCTCGCGCGAGTCCACGCGGCGCGCCGAACGCATGAGCTGCAGGTAGTCCACCACCACGAGGCCCAGGCCGTGCTCGGCCTTCAGGCGGCGGCAGCGGGCGCGCATTTCCATGGTGGAGAGTGCCGGGGTGTCGTCCACGAACAGCGGCGCGGGGGACAGGGCGTTGGCCGACTCGTAGAGCCTGGCCCAGTCCGTGTCGTCGAGGCGGCCCTTGCGCAGCTTGGAGAGGTCCACCTTGCCCCAGCAGCAGAGCATACGCATCATGATCTGCTCTTTGCTCATTTCCAGGGAGAAGATGGCTGTGGGCGTGGAGTACATGCAGGCGGCGCGCATGGCGATGTTCATGGCGAAGGCGGTCTTGCCCATGGAGGGGCGTCCGGCCACGATGATGAGGTCCGAGGGCTGAAGCCCGGCGGTGTACTCGTCGAAGGTGTAGTAGCCGGTGGGGACGCCGGTGACGGTCTCCTGGTTCTCCACGCGCTTGGTGAGCTGCTCGAAGACCGCGTCCACCAGCGATTTGCTGGAGCTGAGAACGCCGGTCTTCTTGGAGTCGGAGATGGCGAACACGGCCTGCTCGGAGGAGTCCAGCAGGGCCTCGGTGTCCTCTCCGCCGTCGAAGACCTTCTCGATGATGTCCGAAGCGGCGGAGATGAGGCGGCGCTTGACGGCCTTGTCGCGCACGATGTCGGCGTGGTGCAGGGCGTTGGCCGCGCTGACCGTGGCCGAGGCCAGCTCCGCCAGATAGACCGGGCCCCCCACCTCGTCGAGCTTGCCCATGCGCGAGAGTTCCTCGGCCAGGGTGACGAGATCCACGGCCACGGAGCGGCGGTTCAGCTCAAGGCAGGCCTGATAAATGGCCCTGTGTACGGGGGAATAGAAATCGTCCTCACCGAGGATGTCGATGAGGTGGTGAAGCGTGGAGTTCTTGATGAGAATCCCGCCCAGGACGGACTGCTCGGCTTCCGGACTGTGCGGGGGAACACGGCGAAGAAGATCGCCTGAAACCCGTTCCAACGTTTGCGGGGCGAGCTGGCCGTCCGGCTCGCCCGCCCCGCGACGGGTCTTACGCTTCGGTTTCTGCGGACTGCTGTCCACTGTCGCCTGCGGCGGGTTCGGCGTCGATGAGCTTCTCGCCCTGGCGGCAGACCATCACGCGGATGACGCCACGGACGTCGGCGTGGAGCTTGATCTCCACTTCGTGGACGCCGAGGGTGCGGATGGGGTCTTCCAGAACGATCTTGCGGCGGTCGACCACGATGCCCTGGGCTTCCAGGTTATCGGCGATCATACCCGAGGTGACGGAGCCGTACAGCTTGTCGCCGTCGCCCACGCGCACCTCGATGGCCACGGTGGCGGCGGCCAGCTTGCCGGCAAGGCCGGAGGCGTCGGCGCGCAGGGTGTCCATCTTGGCCTGGAGCTTGTTGCGCTCCTGCTCGAAGACTTTGAGGTTGGAGGCAGAGGCCAGCATAGCCAGGCCCTGGGGGATCAGGAAGTTGCGGCCGTAACCGGGCTTGACGGAGACCAGGTCTCCCAGCTTGCCCAGGTTTTCCATATCGGCGCGCAGGATAAGTTTCATGGCTGCCATGGCGTAACTCCTACGACATCTTCTTGAGAAGTTCGGCGCTGTGGGTGGCCGTGTAGTAGATGAGGGCCATCTGGCGCGAGCGCTTGATCTCGGTGGTGAGCCTGCGCTGGTGCTTGGCGCAGGTGCCGGTGATGCGACGGGCGATGATCTTGCCGCGCTCGGTGATGAAGTCGCGCAGGATGTCGGAACGCTTGTAGTCCAGAGGAAGGTTCTTGTTGGCGCAGAAGCGACAGAACTTCTTCTTGGGGGTGAACTTTTTCTTGAAGGACATAGGTTAGGCCTCCACGGGAGCGGCGGCAGGCACGTAGGTGTCGGCCAGCTTGACGGTAACGAACTTGTAGATGCCGTCGGTGATGCGCACGATGCGCTCCAGTTCTGCGACGGTCTTGCCCGGGGCGGCGTACTCCAGGCGCACGTACTGGCCGCGCACCTGCTTGCGGACCGGATAGGCCAGCTCTTTGGTTCCCCAGTCATCAACGGCCAGCATCTGGCCCAGTTCGCGCTCAATGATGGCGACCAGGGTGTCGATGACGGCTTTCTTGCTTTCCGCGTTGAGCTCGGGGCTCAGGAGCAGAAGCGTCTCGTACTTCCTCATGTGATCCTCCTTGTGGACTATGGCCCTTCCCTCTTGGGGGAAGAGCAAGGCGAGGGGTTGTCGTTAGAGCCTTTAGGCCGGTGTGTCAAGATTTTTTGAAATTTCCAGCTCCAGCATCGACGCCTCGGAGACGATGATTTCGAGCTCGCCGCGCCGCCTGGCCGTGTCGGCGTCGAAGGGCTCCAGCAGCCGGGCCACATCCGCGAAGACGTCTTCCAGACGGGCCGCCAGCAGGCTGTCCAGCTCGGCCTGAAGGCGCTCTCCGCCCTCGCGCAGCGTGGCCCGGAGCGTACGCAGAAGGCGCGGACGCCCGACGGCCAGCACGCCCCCGGCCAGCAGCATGCCCGACCCCGCAATCACGCCGCCGGTGACGTCCACCACCACGCCCTTGACCGACAGCACGAACAGGCCTCCGGCCAGCACCATGAGCCCGCCCATGGCCGCCTTGGGGTCCATGCGGGCAACCCGGAGGGGATCGACGCGGGCGGGGTCGGCGGAGGCGGCCAGGAAGTCGTCCAGCCCGGCCGACACCCCGCTCAGCACCGCCTCGCGGCGGCGCTCAAGGGTCCCGGCGGCGTCGCCGCCACTGTCGGCAGGTCTGGCAGCACCACCGGCCAGCTCGCGCAAATCGCGGGAGATGTCGGAGATGTCCAGGGCGAGGCGCTGCGTCAGGCCGGACGCGCCCTCGCGCGCCAAGGCGTCCACCTGCTGCTCAAGCGACTCCCGGAACGCGCGGTTGAGCTCCTCCAGCATGGCGGGCACGGCGGACTTGCGTTTGAAGAAACGCAGGAAGCTGCGCCGGAACATGCTGGCGAAGGAAAGCTCCATCTCTATGGATGCGAGATACTCGTCGCAGGCCCGGTCGTAGCGCGCCAGCACCTGCACCACCAGGGCCTTGGCTTCGCGCCCGGCGGCGGCTCGCGCCGCATCGAGCCGTTCGGCTATGCGCCGCGACTGGGCCTCGTCGGTCTCCAGTTCCAGGCGCAACGCTTCCCCGGCTTCGCGTATCCCAGCCAGGACGGCGCCCGCCCCGTCTGCCAGCGATCTGAGCTTGGCCCGCACGTGCTCCCCGCCCGTGACCATCTCCCGGATGTGGCGGCGCACGGCCTCCACCCCGGAGAGCTCGGGCTGCACGGCCTCCAGCGCCGAGGACACCACGAACACCGTGGGATCGTCCAGGCCGCGCTCGCGGGCCAGCTCCACCGCCTTCTCGCGGTTGATCTTGAGTTGCGCGGGCGTGGCCAGGTCCGCCTGGTTGAGCACCAGCACCACCTTCCTGCGCCACTGTCCGGCAATGAGACCCAGGAAATCCCACGCGGAGCGCGTGTAGGGGTTCAGCGCCGAAAACACGAACAGCACCAGGTCGCTCCTGGGGATGAAGCGTTCGGTTATCTCCTGGTGCTGGTCGATGACGCTGTCCACGCCCGGCGTGTCCACCACGGCTATATCCTTGAGGATGGGATGGGGCAGCTCGATGCGGGCGAAAAGCGGGCCTTCGTCCTGGCGCTTACGCTCCGGCCCCCAGGAGATCATCAGAATGCGGTCCGTGCAGGGGTCGGGGGCCACGGCGCTGACTTCCTCGCCCAGAAGCGCGTTTATGAAGCTGGACTTGCCGGTCTTCACCTCGCCCGCCGCCACGAACAGGAACGGCTCCCCGGCGGCCTGCACCAGGGCGCGCGCGCCTTGCGCCGCGTCCTGCGCGCCAGCGCGCACGGCCAGGGCCTCCAGGGCTGAAAGAGACCGGCCGAGCCGCAGGCGGCTGGCGGCCAGCTGTTCGTCCACGAGTGACGGCGTCATGCGGGGGATTGGCCTGAAAGACGAAGAGTTACTGTAATCACAGACGAATTTCCTTGTGCGCCGTGGCGGTTTGCCGGGCGGCCCTGTCTGCGGCGGGGAACCGCCCCGCCGGAGCGTCCCCGGAATCAGGCAGGCCGGAACAATCGGCGTTCAGGCGCAAGGCGCACACCGGGGCGTCCACCCGCTCGGCCCTGGGCCATTCCGGGCGGATCACCTGGGCAGATAATACTCAATGCCCGGCGGCGGAACGGACGCAGCCGGGGCCTGGATCTTCTCTTCCGGGTGCCTGGCGCGCCAGCAGTCACGCTCCTCGTCCAGGATTTCCACAGCGGCGACACGAATGGAGTTGCCCTTGGTGAAAGTGTCGTCCTCACCGGAATAATGCTGCAAGATGATGGATATGTCGCCCAGGGCTTTGTCGCGCAGGCTCCATTTCCAGATGCGCAGGGTTCCGAACGGGTTTCCGCGCCACTGCTTCGGCTCGCCGAAACGCTTCTTGAGGGCGGCCAGGAGCTTCTCGTAGAAGTCCCTGGATTCGTTTTCGTAGTTCATCTTGACGCGGACGATGCGTCCCGGCGCGGCGCAATTGCCGAAGGTGACGTACCCGGAACGGTATCCGGGCACGGGCTTTGTCAGCACGGTGGTCAGATACTGGCGGTTGATGTCCACCTCGGTCTTGCCCTCTTCGATGGCCTGGGCGACGGTCTTCACGTCGCTTCCCAGCCTGAAGCCCGCGATCTCCAGGGGTGCGGACTGGGCCAGGCAGGCCAGGGGCGACAGCCATGCCGCCACAGCCAGCAGGCAGGACACAATAACCGGCGCAGCCTTTCTCATGCTCACTCCGGGAAGGCGGCCAGAGCCTCGGCCTGACCGGGAAAGATCGAAAATATCTCGGTGTAGCCGGATATTTCGAAGACCTCGTTCATGTAATCCTTGATGTTGCACAGGTGCAGTTTGCCGCCGTTCTTCTTGAGGTGCTGAAAGGCCATGAGCAGCACCCGCAGGCCGCTGGAGTTGATGTAGTCCACGCCCCCGAAGTCCATGAGCAGCTTGGAAACCCCACCCGTGACCAGCCCCATGACCTGGTCTTCGAGCTCCTTGGACGAATTCGAGTCCAGACGGCCATTAATGGTGAGAATGGTCACAGGACCGGCAGTGGTCACGGCAAGTTCCATCGGATGCTCCTCGTATTTCTCGTGCTTCAAGGCGTTTTGCGGCCACTTGTGCGGCGTTCTCAAAACAGGTTCCTGCGGCGTATGAATAGTAACCGGGAGAACCATTTATTTTGCTTTGGGAGACATGTTTCTGTTTCCCAGAAACGCGCTGCAATGCCACCTCGTTTCAGGTCGCGGTGTTTTTGCGGATACGAAGTATGTTCTTTCCGTCTTTGCGTTCGTAGTGCAGTTCATCCATGGTCTTGCGAACGAAATGGATGCCCAGGCCGCCGATCCTGCGTTTCTCGGGCGGCGCGTTCATGTCGGGTTCCGGGGCCAGCAGAGGGTTGAAGGGCTTGCCCCCGTCCTTGAGGGTTATGGCCACGGCCCCGGAGAGGCGGACGATCTCCACCTCGATGCAGTGCCCGCCCTCGCCGTCGTAGGCGTAGCAGATGACGTTGGTCACCAGTTCGTCCAGGGCGAGCCGAATGTGATATGAATCCCGCCCGGCCACGTCGCACCGTTCCAGAAAATCCTCCACCTCGGCGTGGACCCGTTCCAGTTCCGGAAGACGGTTCTCGATGCGCAGGCACAGCTGCTCACTCATAGCTTCACTGTTTTCCACGAAGCCCGGCGACTGTCAACGCGCACGGGCGCAGGGGCGCACGGGCCAGCCGGGTCTTTTCGGGTTTTCAAGAGGCGTGGCCGGTGCTAAACTGCGCCATCATGACTATTTCGAACCAGACCCCAAGCGACCACGACGCCACCCAGGCCTTTCTGGACACCCTGCCCGAACTGCCTCCCGGCGAGCGTTTCCGTTTCGCCTGCCACCCCAAGGTGCCCTGCTTCAACGCCTGTTGCTCCGACCTGACGCTCATGCTCACGCCTTACGACGTACTGCGCCTGCGCGCCCAGCTCGGCCTCTCCAGCCGCGACTTCATCGCGCGCCACGCCCTGGCCGCCCAGGCCCCCGACACCGGGTTCCCCATGCTGCGCCTGCGCATGCGCGACGAAATCCCCGGCGCACCCTGCCCCTTCGTCACCCGCGAGGGCTGTTCGGTCTATCCGGGCCGCCCCGGCGCGTGCCGCACCTATCCCCTGGGGCGCGCCACCAAGACCGGCGAGGCGGGCGAAGTGCTGGAGCAGTTCTTCGTGGTGCGAGAGCCCCACTGCAAGGGATTCGAGCAGGACGCCGACTGGACCAGCGCCGACTGGCTGAAGGACCAGGACCTGAAGGAATACAACCGCCACAACGACCGCTACATGCTGCTCCTGGCCCAGGCCAGGCAACGCCAGGCCCGGCTGGACCAGAAGCAGGCCAACATGGTGTTCCTGGCGGCCTTCAACCTGGACGCCTTCCGCGATTTTCTGGTCAACACGCGCCTGATGGACCGCCTGGACATGCCCGAAGAGGCCAAGGCCGCAGCCCTGGCCGACGAATCCGGCCGCCTGGAGTTCGCCATGGACTGGCTGGAGCTGGCCCTTTTCGGCGTGGAACGCAATCTGAAGAAGAAGGCCTGATGCACCCGCACCCGTCGCTTAGCCGGAAAATCCTGGCGCTGCCGGACCTTCTGGCGCGCCTTAAGGATATGCGTTCCGGGCGGCTGGAGTGGCGTCGCCAGACCATGTGCGGCGGGCAGGAAGCGGGAACGCCTGGAACTCCCGTGTCGCGCCCTCTGCCCGGCGTGCCGGATGCTCCGGACGCGCACGGCGGCGCTGTCGCGGCCCCCTTCTCACCGCGCGTGGTCTTCACCAACGGCTGCTTTGATCTTCTGCATCCCGGCCACGTGGACCTGCTGACCCGCGCGCGCGAGCTCGGCGACCTTCTGGTGCTCGGCCTCAACTCCGACGCGTCGGTCCTCGGCCTCAAAGGCCCCTCGCGCCCGGTGACCCCCTGGCAGGATCGCGCCCTGGTGCTGGCTGGACTCTCCTGCGTGGACTTCGTCGTGGGCTTCGACGATCCCACGCCGCTTGCGCTCATCGAGGCCGTGCTGCCCGACGTGCTGGTGAAGGGCGGGGACTGGGCCGTGGAGGCCATCGTGGGCCGCGAGGCCGTGGAAGCTGCGGGCGGGCGCGTGGTGAGCCTGGCGCTGCTGCCGGGCTACTCCACCACGGGTGTAATAGCCCGCATCAAGACCCGCTGACGCTTGACGGCTCAGGTGGCAGGGGATAGAAACGCCCCGTTTCATAGGGAGATGGTTATGCGCGTGTTCGGAATCGCCCTCGTGCGAAGCGCGGCCCTGGCCGCCATGCTGCTCTGCCTGCTGGCAGGCTCTCTTGCGGCCCAGAACGAACCGGACATGCAGCTCGTGTCCAAGGACGCGGAGATCGTCGCAGTGGTGGGGGAGGAAGACGGCGAGGGCCTGTGGATCGTCACCGCCGACGGCACCAGCTACTCTGTCTGGACCCCGGAAGACCTCCCCCTGGAAGCCCTCTCGGCCTTCCAGCAGAACTACAAGAACAAGGAAGTCACGCTGACCGGCGACGTCTTCAAGGACAAGTTCGGCAACCTGAACCTCTTCGTGAAGACGCTGCCCACCCCGTAATACCCTTCCGCACCTTGCCCCGGCATCGGCATTGCCGTATCAAGCGCGAAGCGCCTCTCCAACCGGCCGCGCCCTCTTCAGCCGGAGGTGGCCCCATGCTTCGTTTCCTCCTTTTCGGCACACTTGCACTGATGTCCCTGGTCGGGACCGTCTCGGCCCAGCCTCTGGATATACTCTATTTCGAGAGGCCCCCGTATTACACCACCGTCAATGCGCAGCCGGACGGGCTTCTGCTCAATCTTGTGCGGGACCTCTTCACGCTGGCGGGTGTTCCTCATGCGTTTCAGGAGATGCCACCAGGGCGCATCCTCGAAACCGTCAAAGCCAATCAGGGGCCTATCTGCACCGTCGGCTGGTTCAAGACCCCGGACCGGGAAAGCTACGCGACCTTCAGCCTGCCCATCTATCAGGACGAACCGCTTCGTGCGGTATTCCTGAAGTCCGGCACGATGCCGCCCCCCGGAATCTCCACTCTGGCCCGGTTGGTAGAGCAGGCTGACCTGTCCGTCGGAGTCAACCAGTCCTACGCGTACGGCCACGCCGTGGACACCCTGCTCGCCGGGATGCGCGTTCCTCCCGTGAGGACGTCAGGCACCCAGGCGCAGCTCATGCGCATGCTGGTCGCACGTCGGTTCGACTTCATGCTGGCCAACCCGGAGGAAATAGACACCCTGGCCGCACTGGCGAACATTCCCGTGGACACGCTCCACGTGCTGACGCTGACCGACCTGCCCAAAGGCAACCTCCGGTATCTGATGTTCAGCAAATCCACCCCGCCCGATGTCATCGGGTGCATCGACGAAGCCATCGGGAAGCTGGTGAGGCTCGACAGCTGACGAGGGCGCCAAGGCGTCCGTGCAAGTCGGCGCGAACAATGAACTTCCGGCGCTCCAACGCGTCTCCAGATGCAGGTCCCCCATGAACACCTCTGCCCACGATGCCCTGATCCGGGCCATCATCGCCCAGCTGCAGGACGGCCTGCGCCAGGACGAGGACGTCCTGCACGCCGTCGAGTCCACGCACGGCGATGCTTCGCCCCAGGCCATCGCCGCAGTGCTCGCGCAGCGCGATTCATCCGATGCGGCCACGCTTGCCGCCATGCTGCTGTTTCCCGACGCGGACCTGCGCGCCCGGATCGAACCGCTGGCCCTGGCGGCCCGCTGCACCACCCAGGAGGCCAGGGCCGTGGGCGAAGCCGTGGAGGACGCCGCCCGCTCCGCCGTCATCCTGCTGCCCGGCGGCCAGCGCCTCACGCTGCTCCTGGAATCCGGAGACGCGGCGGCGTTCGTTAAGCGCCTGCAACTGGCCGACTCCCCGCCCGAGGAACTCTCGCGGCTGTTGCGGGAGCTGTTCGGCCCGCAGGAGGCGGCGTTGCTCGCGGTGATGCTGCGCACCTCCAGGCTGCGCTGGAACCCGGCACGGGTGGGAGTGGTCTCCCGGCTGCTTGCGGGCCTTGGCAAGAGAGCTGCGCGGGATTCCGGCGTGGGGCAGTTCGACCTCCCTGCCCCGGAGCTTCTGGCCTGGACGCTAGCCTGGCTGGACTCTTTGGGGCCGGATTCTCTCGCGACAGACGCCGGGGAAGCGAAACGGGGCCACACATGGACCCTGCCGGAACTCCTGGGCGCAAGGCACCTGGAACTGACCACGCAGCTTCGCCGGGCCGTGGAGTTCAACCGGGTGTTTTCGCAGTCCAGCTTCGAGGTGATGATGTCCCAGGGGGTGCGCGCGCCGCTCATGAATCCGGACGCCATCAGGGAGCAGCTGGCCCTTCTGGACGGCGTGTGCCGCATCCTTGCTGGCTGTCCGGCCTGGACGCTGTCGGGGCTTACGGAGGTGGACCTGGGCGAGGTGGACGTGGAATCGGACAGGGAAGGCGAGGCCATGATCTCGGCGCTTGGCGGAGGGAGGATTCCGCCTGGGTCCGGATCGTTCTGAATCTTTCGCCGCCTACTCGGGTTTCAGCGGCCAGGGACGCGCGGCTTGAAACCGGCTGGCTCGTTTCGAGTTTGCGAAAAACATGAACTCGTTTTTCGCTAACATAATACAAGATTTTCTGGTTAGGCTTGTAAACTGTTTGAAGGTATTTCGAGGACGCCGCGCTAGCAGATGATGGGAGGCGAAGGCTGCCGGTCGCAGGCGCGGGGACCGAGCCGCTCCAGCAGGCTGATGAGGCAGGCCGCGTCCACGGGCTTTCGCACCACGGCGTCGGCTCCGAATTCCACGGCGTAATCGAGGTAGTCGAAGTTGCGGGACACGCCGCCGGAGGACATGGCCACCACCTTGATGTCCGGGTTGAATTTCTTCACGTCCAGCACGATCTGAAGCCCGGAAGTGTTCTGCAGGAAGATGTCCGTGATCACCACGTCGATGGCCCCGTGCCCCTTTATCTCGTCCAGACAATAGAGCTCTTCGGCCATGGTCACGTCATGGCCGCCGCGCTTGACGATTTCCGCGACATGGAAGGCGGAGATGAGATCGTTCTCCACTATCATGATGTGCACGCTGCCGCTCCTCAGTTCCGTCAGACAATCTTAGAACATTAATCTCTATATAGTGCCCTATCATGACAGGCGTCCAGTAGGGGAATCCCTACTCTTGCGAGGGCCTATAAAGAAAACAGACCGGGTCTGGAAAGAAGTGTGCCTGCGGGATTGCCGCGTGCACGGCGCGGTGCTAGGCTCGGCCATCATGTCCATGAGAACCGCACATCATCCGCCCCGCCTCAGCGCCGGGGCCGTCCGCCGATCGCATATGGCAGGCACACCCGCTGGCCAGGCAGACCATCTGCTTACACCCTGACCACCTGGGGCGACGGCCCCGACATGTCCGGCATGCCCGCCCTGGAGCCGCGCCCCTGCGTGGGCTGCGGCTGGTGCTGCCTGACGGACCAATGCCGTGAATCGCTCCAACTGCACGGGTACAGGGAGCGCTGTCCGGAAGTCTTCTGGGATGTCGATTTGTCGCTCTACCGGTGCAGGCTCTCCAGCGAGAAGACCTATCGGGAGTTGCTGGCCATGGGCGAGGGATGCTGCGCGCCGCTCAACAGCTGGCGCGCAGACGTGAGGAACAGGGACTAGTTTCGGCCAAAATCCCGCCTACTCCAGCCCGAAGAAGCGCCGTGCGTTGTCTGCGGTCCGCTCCCAGACGTCGCGCGTCTCCAGGCCCTTCACGCGGGCCACGGTCTGGGCAGTGAACACGTTGTAGGCCGGTTCGTTGGGGCGTCCCCGGTACGGTTCCGGGGTCAGGAAGGGCGCGTCGGACTCCAGCACCAGCCGCGACATGTCCAGCAGCGCGACCGCCTCGCGCAGGGCTTCGTTCTTCGAGTAGGTCACGGGGCCTGGGATGGACACCGTGTAGCCCCGCCGGGACAACTCGCCCGCCAGGTCCGGCCCGCCCCCGAAACAGTGCCACAGCACCCGCTCGCCCGGAAAGCCCGACTCGTCAAGCACCGCAAGCGTTTCGGCGTGGGCGTCGCGGCTGTGCACGGCCACGGGCCTGTCAAGTTCGCGCGCCAGGGCCAGTTGCTCCCGGAAGAACCGGTCCTGCACGTCGCGGGGGGTCTCGTCCCAGTAGAAGTCCAGCCCGATCTCGCCGACGGCTTTCAGGTTGGGGTCTGCCGCGAACAGGGCGGCCATGTCCGCCACGTGGCGCAGGTCGGACTGGGCGGCGTCGTTGGGATGGACGCCCAAAAGGAAAAACACCTGGGGATGGGCGGCGAAGACCGGGGCGTTGGCCTGGTAGGCCTCAAGGCCCAGGAAGACGTTGCCGATGCGCGCTATGCCTGCGCGTGCGGCGCGCTCAAGCACCAGGGGCAGGTTTTCGGGGTCCAGGCGTTTGTAGTCCAGGTGGGCGTGGGTCTCCACGCCGACGCAGGGCAGCTCCAGGGACTCGGGCAGGGGGCGTTCTTTGTTCTTTTTGGACACGCAGGGCGGGTACCTCGCCGCGCGGCCTCCCGGCAAGAAAAAACCGTTGCCTTGCCGAACAGTGACGATACACTCCCCACCCATGGCAACCCCCCTGAAAGACCTCGCGCTGACCCTGTACGAAGCCGCCCCGGCCGACCTGACCCTGACCGCCGCCCTGACCCTGGCCACCATCGCCCTCCAGGCGGCGCAGTGGCGCCTGCGCGACAAAGGCGTGGCCATCCTGTCGCTGTGCAAATGGCTGACCGCCATGGCCGCCCTGCGGGTTCTGGACGTGCGCGTGCTCAAGGGCGTCTGGGCAGTGCCCATGGACATCCTCCTGGGCGTGTTCCTGTGGATGGCCTTCCGGGCCGTCCTGCACGACCTCTACGCGGGTGTGTACCTCACGCGCATCAAGCGCCGGCCGGTCAACAAGATTTTTTTGAACCTGCTCTCCTTCGTGGCGGCCCTGGTGCTCCTCGGCCTGGGCCTTCGAAACGTCCTGAACGTGGACGTGGGCTCCATCCTGACGTCTTCTGCCATCATCACCGCCGTGATCGGCTTCTCCATGCAGGACACCATCGGGAGCCTGCTGTCGGGGCTCCTGATCCAGACGGAAAAGCCCTTCAAGACCGGCGATTGGATCAAGGTGGGCGACCTGGAAGGCCAGGTGGTGGAGATCACCTGGCGCTACACCAAGCTGGTCACCTTCAGCCAGAATCAGGTGCTCATCCCCAACAACGCCATCGCCAAGGACCGCGTGGTCAACCTGAGCGAGCCGATACCGCTGAGCAACATGGCCGTGAGCGTGCCCGCCCCGGTGAACGTGCCCCCGGTCAAGGTGAAGAGCGCCCTGGAAGAGGTGTTGCGCAAGGCGCAGCTGGTGGCCAAGCAGCCGCCGCCCAGGGTGCGCGTCGCCGAGATCGACCCGGACCAGATCACCTACCGCATGGTCTTCTTCGTGGAGGACTTCAACGACACCGTGGCCGCGCGCAGCGAGGTGCTCTCCCTGGTCTGGTACGAATTCAAGAAGCAGTGCATCGAGATTCCCATGCGCCGCCGCCAGCTCTCCGGCGCGCGCAAAGCCACCTGCGCGGCCCCCGGCGACGTGCTCAAGCTGGTGGGAGGCGTCGGCCTGTTCGCGGGAATGCAGCCGGACGAACTGGACCTGCTGGCCCAGTGCGCGGCCATCCGCACGTTCCTGCCCGAAGCCTCCATCATGGAGCGCGGCCAGACCGGGACCACCATGTTCATCCTGGTGGCCGGGCATGTGTCCGTGAGCATCGACGGGAACGAACTGTCAAAGCTCGGCCCCGGCGACGTGTTCGGCGAGATGGCCATGCTGACCGGAGAGCCCAGGCTTGCAGACGTGACCGCGCTTGAGCCGGTGTCCTGCCTGGAGATCGACCGCGAGGCGTTCCGGGGAGTGCTTGAGAAGAACCCCATCCTGGTGAGCAACGTGACCCGGATCTTCCAGGAGCGCGTGAACAAAATGCGCGCCAGCACCCAGGCCGATACGGCCGAATCGACCCAGAGCCTCCTGGACCGCTTCCGGAGCATCTTCTGGTAGGCGGCGTGCGGCTTTTTCAAGGCCGCCCTGGCCGAACGGCGCAGCGCCTTGAGGCCTCTGTGCGCCTGGACGCGCCTGACCCTTTGCTCTAAGGTCGCGCCGCCATGACAGACCACGTCAAATCCATCGCGAAAAACGCCTCTGTGGTGGGAGCGGCAACGCTCCTGTCGCGCGTTCTGGGCTTTTTCCGCGACGTCATCGTCGCGTCCGTACTTGGGGCCGGGCCTGCCGCCGACGCCTTCTACGTGGCCTACCGCCTGCCCAACACCCTGCGCCGCCTGTTCGCCGAAGGCTCCATGACCATGGCCTTCGTGCCCGTGTTCTCGAGCCTTCGCCAGGAAAAGGGCGACGAGGCCGCCTTCGCCATGACCCGCTCGGCCCTGGTCTGGCTCTTGTGCATCCTTGGAGCGGTGACCGTGCTGGCAATCCTCTTCGCCAGGCCGCTGACCATGCTCATTGCGCCCGGCTTCGCGGACAACCCGGAGCAGATGGAACTCACCGTCCAGCTGGTGCGCATCGTCTTCCCCTACATCATCCAGATATCCATCGTGGCCCTGTGCATGGGCGCGCTCAATTCCATGGGGCATTTCCTGGCCCCGGCCCTGGCCACCAGCGAGCTGAACACCGTCATCATCATCGGCTGCGGCGTGGCTTGGCTGTTCGGACTGGACGTGCCCCACGCCCTGGCGTGGTCGGTGCTGGTGGGCGGCATGGGGCAGATGTACATGCAGCACCCGGCGCTCAAACGCTTCGGGTTCCGCTGGATCGGCCCCTGGAAGTTCCTCGACGAGGGCGTGGTGCGCATGGGCAAGCTCATGCTGCCCACGGTGTTCGGGGCGGCGGTCTACCAGCTGAACATCGTGGTGGGGACGCTTCTGGCCTCGTTTCTGGCGGCGGGGTCCATCTCGGCGCTCTACTACGCAGACCGGCTGGTGCAGTTCCCGCTGGGGGTGTTCGGGGCGGCCATCGGCACGGTAGCCCTGCCGAGCCTGGCGCGCCTCAGCGCGAGCGGTCAGATGCCCGAATTCAAGCACACGCTCTCGGCCTCCATGAGCCTGACCCTGTTCATCTGCCTGCCTGCCACGGCGGGGCTCATGGCCCTGGCCCACCCCATGGTGGTGGTGTTGTTCGGGCGCGGGGCCTTCACTCCGGAGGCGGCCCAGGCAACCTCGGCGGCGCTCATGGCCTACGCCGTGGGCCTGCCCGCCTTTGCCTGCGTGCGCCCGCTGGTCTCGGCCTTCTACGCCCTGCACGACACCAAAACCCCGGTGCGGGCCGGATTCATAAGCGTGATCGCCAACATCGCCCTGGGCGCGGCGCTCATGTTCCCGCTTGATCTTGTGGGGCTGGCCCTGGCCACCTCGCTGTCATCCTGGCTGAACGTCTGGCTGCTGGGACGCGCCCTGCGCGCCAAGGTCGGCCCCTGGGCGGAGCTTTCGCGCACCACGTGGATCAGCGCGGGCTTGAGTCTCCTTATCGGCGTCGGCGCGTATCTCACGCCGGTGAACAACTACGCCGCCCTGGCGCTGATCGTGGTGTGGGCCGTGGCGTACATAGGGATGGCCGTGGCGCTTCGGGTGCACGAGGCGGACATGCTCATGGACTTCATCAAAAAACGCATCGCCAGACGGCGCACCCCGGCCTGAGCAGCCCGCATGACCTGCGACGCACCCGGCGTTCAGGAAGCGCGCGAGGCCTTCCCCAATGGCCTGTTCCAGCCTGAGGACGGCTACCGGTTCTCCCTGGACCCGCTGCTGCTGGCCTCGTTCGTGCTCCCCAAGAAGAACGTCCGCATTGCCGATTTGGGCGCGGGCTGCGGCGTGGCCGCCCTGGCCGCCCTGCTGGCCCACGACTCGCCGCGCGAGGCCCTGGGCCTGGACATCGACCCGGCCATGACCCAGGCCGCCACGGCCAACGCCGCGCATCTCGGACTCGCAGGCCGCTTCACGGCCATGACCGCAGACGTGACGCGCATCCGCGAGGTGCTACCTCCGGAGTCCTTCGGACTGGCGCTGGCCAATCCCCCCTACCGCAGGCTGGGCACGGGCCTCTCCTGCCAGGACGAATCGCGCACCCAGGCCCGGTTCGAGGCGCAGGGGAGCCTTCAGGACTTCCTGGCTGCGGCGTCCTGGCTATTGGCCAACAAGGGAGCCCTGGCCATGGTGTTCCCGGCTGAGCGGCTGTCTGAATTGATGACGGGATGCGAGGCGGCAAGGCTTGCGCCCAAACGGCTGCGGATGGTGCATTCACGCCTGGAGGAACCCGCGCGGCTGGTGCTGCTGGAGGCCGTCAAGAACGCCGGAACAGGGCTTCGCGCCCTCCCTCCGCTGGTGCTCTACGAAGGACGCGGGGCCGCCACGCGCCTTGGCGCGGCGGCCCTGTCGTTCTGCCCCTTCCTGGCGAAGAATCCGTAAGAACAGAGTCGCGCCCTCCTTCTTCCCCCGCTTCTGTCGGGCCATCATGGCAAAAGGCCTGGACGTTGAAACGTTCAGGCCTTTTGCCCCGTTCTGCCTGCCAGAATGGAACTGCTTGCGCTGTTATTTTACGCGGCCAGGGAGTGCTCCTGGGGGCAGCGGAAGAAGCTCAGAACGTCCCGGGATGGAGTGCGGATATCGAACGCACGAGCTACGGGACCCACTCCCCCCGATGCGTCGGCCGAGCCGCAGAAGAAGGCGTGGAGGTTCGCGGCCCGACCGAACCGCCCGTACTTTTCCTGCAAGCATTCCTCGATGTGGTTCATGTCTATGCGAAGGGGGATCGCCGGGGCCTGAACCTTCTCGTAAAACAATTCGGGGCCGAACTGCTCGAACAGAAGGATCTTTGTGTAGAATCGCAGGTGCTTGGGGTTTACCATGATGCAGATGTCATCCACGCGGCTGGCGCGCGAATGGTCGAACATGGCCTTGCACAGGTGCAGTATGAGGTTCCTCATGCGGAACGGCCTGGATGTTACCAGGGCGGACAGCTCCGTTATCCGCCGATTTTTTCGCCGCAGGTTGTCGAGCTCCTTCCCGTAGAGGGCGTCCATGGGCAGCCCGAATCCGTTTGTGTCGAAGATCTGGGTCAGCGTGGCCAGGACTTGGCGGCGCGACTGGAAAATGAAGACGCGCGTTTCCGGGAGGAAGCTGTGGACCGAGTAGTGGAACGGATGCTCGGGAGTAGGCTCGACATACCCGCTGTCGGCGTACTCGTCGTGGACGAGCCTGAAAGCCTGTTTGTATTCCTCGATATGTTCGGCGGCCTTGATGTTTGGATTCTCTATCCCCCCAAGCCTGCTTTCAAGCAGAGATGACTTCTGCATGCGTTGCATCCGGTACAGATCCTCGGTTGTCATATTGGAGTCGGCAGCTTCCGTATCGTGCACAGGCGGGTTGAGCTGGTGGCCTGGCGGGTCATCAAGGTCGCGAATGGCACAACTGCGTCCAAAAAGAGCACGAGCAATAGTGTCGTTCATCAACATGGGTACGTCCTCAAGGGTTGATTGTTACTACTGAATTACCGCGGGAAAAATGAGCCATCTTCTTGTCAAAATGATGCGCTCTGCCATCTTGAAGCAAGGAACATGCCCTTTTGTCTGAGTAAAAATTAGACGCTATACCAAGTATTTATTAATGCACCCTGCATATCTCAAAAAGTCACTATCGGCCGTTGATCGGCGATCAGGAATATATAGATCAAGTATTGCGGGTTATTGCGCGCACAAAGAAGCGATTGTTTTTTGAATTGTCCCGCAACACGGCCTGAATCGCCGGGGAAACCTCTCAAAATGAAGACGGGGCGAAATGCCAAAACAGGACAGCCCGGACTATCTCTAGCCGGGCTATCCTGTAATTCCAGGAACTTAAAACGCTTTTTGGACTACACCGAACTCAAATTCTGTTCCTGGGGCAGGCCCATAACCTGGGCCTTGAAGCCAGGGGCCTTTTCGATCAGGTCCAGGATGAGCATTGCCGCGTACATGTTCTTGCGGTTGGCGCGGTCCACTGCCTGAAGCATGTAGTTGCGCAGATGCGCCGCCGCTTCGGACAGTTCGCCGTGGTCCTCGGGCGTGGCGTTGGCCGCTGCGTCCAGCAGGTTCAGGATGAGGTAGGCCCATACGTCCTCGTAATAGAGGTAATAGTTCAGGACCTCGCGGATCTTGAGCGCCCCGAACACCACGTTCTCGAGTTTGGAGTAATCCTTGGACCAGACCTGGCTGTCGTTGATGTAGGGTTCCGCGGGCGCCGCGTCGGGCGGCTCCGCCATGAGAGACACCCTGTCGCGAACGTATTCGCGCATGGATATGACTGTGGCCATCATAAGCTCCTTGGGCAAGAGGACATCCGTGTCGACCGGGCCGCATGGCGCGGTCCTTTCCCAAGGTTTCTTTTCGGAAGGGTTCGGAGATACTTAAGGCCCTATGGACCGGAAAAGGGAATTGAGCGCGCCGCTTGGCGTGTAGGCGGGCAGCACCTGGGCCACTGCCTCGCGCCCCAGGCCGAAATGCGAGGCCGCGATCTGGGCGACCACCTCACGGGAATCGACCCCGGCGGCCAGATCCAGCCCGTCGGAGAGCTTCTCGGGGGCAAGCCCCGGCCACGGGCCGTGCAGCGCCCCGCCCGCCGTGCGCCCGCCCAGCACCATGAACACGGTGGCGTGGCCGTTGTCCGTGCCGCCATACTCGTTCTCGCGCAGGCTCCTGCCGAACTCGCTCATTACCAACACACAGGTGTCGTCAAGCACCGGCCCCAATGTCTTGCCCAGTGAAGCGAGCCCTTTTCCCAAGGACAACAACGCCTCGGCCAGCCTGCCCTTCTCCGCCCCCTGCTTGAAGTGTGCGTCCAGCCCGCCAAGGGCCGCGTACACCAGCCGCACGTCGGGATTCTTCTCGATATAGGACGTGATCTGCCCGCCCAGGGTGGGCAACGCATGGATGGAGGGCGCGCCCGCCGAGGACACGCTGATCTCCCGGTCCAGTTCGGTCAGCTTGTTGCGCAGCACGGTCTGGGACTGGCGATAGGAGCGGCTCAGGGGGTCGTTGCCCTGATAGATGGCGTCGAAGGACGAAAAGATCGCGGGACGCTCGATGCGCCACACCGAGGGGGGAAACCCCGTGGGGCGCACGTTCTGAACGCCCGGCCTGCCCTGGCTTATGAGCGGCGGCGTGGGGGCCAGGGCCAGGGTCTTGGCCTGCGGCCCCAGGAGCGGAAGCATCCGGGCCAGCCAGCCGTCGCGGTTGTGGCGCTCCGTGGGCTGGCCGCTCTCCATGGCCCGCTGGGCCTCGGGGTGGGTGCGGACGGGCGTGGGCAGGCCGCAGGCGGGAATGATGGACAGCGACCCCGCGCGCCAGAACTCCAGCAGCGGCTCCAGGGCCGGGTGCAGGCCGAAGCCGGGAGCCAGCGGCAGCGTGCCTCCTTCCTGGCCGGGAGGGGCCAGGGCGATGGAGGGCCGGGCCTGGTAATACCAGCGGTCGTCCACCGGGACCACGGCGGAGAGGCCGTCCAGGCCGCCGCGCAGGAACAGCACGATGAGGCGTTTGCCAGAGGTGCCGCCAGAAGCTGCGCCAGAAGCTGCGCCTGAAGAAGCAGCGCCTGAAGAAGTTGCGCCTGAAGCGGAGCCCGGCAGCATCCCAAGCGACGCGCCCAAGGCGGCGCACGCGGCGACGTTCAGAAATTCGCGGCGCTTCATGACATCCCCCCAGCCCTCGCCTCATGGGGCGCGCTGCCCGCCCAAGTCCGCGTCCATGCATGTCCGTTCATCAGAACTGCTGCCCTTCGGGGCTGCCCAGCAGCACCCCGGCCTTTCGCTCGGCAGGGCTTGCCTCCACGGCTTTGGCCGTCACCGGCGACAAGGACAGCCCCATCACTTTGGCCAACTCGGTCGAATCCAGCGGACGCAGGGGCGCGTAGCTGCCGGGCGACCAGCAGGGCAGGCCCCCCTCCCCGGCCTGGGCGGCCAGATTCAGGCGTTTGAGGAACTGGTCCGCGTCCACCCAGGCGTCGCGGGTGGTCTTGAAACCGGAGACGCCCGGCGCGCCGTACGGGGGCATGCCCAGCCAGTCGAGATGTTCCGCCAGGGAGCGCACCTCGTACACGGGACGCGCGCTGGCGCGCACCACGGACACCACGTAGCGCAAGGGGTTCTTGAAGCGGTTCCAGGCGTACTTCTGGTCGGCGAACTCCGGGCTTGCGAACAGGACCGTCAACACGGCCCGGATGTCCCCGCCGCTGTCCAGGAAGACCTTGGACAGCATCTCCTCCAGCGGCTTGGGAGGCTCTTCGGCCAGAAACAGCCGCGCGAGCTTGCCGCAAATGTTGCGGGCCGTCTCGGGCTGGGCGGCCAGGAGCTTCAGCGCGGCCACGCCCTCGGCGTAGCCCGACGCCTTGAGGGGCTTGCCCAGGAACTGCTTTTCTTTGGGGTCGTGGCGGCGCTCGTCAAAGACGAAACCGTTGGAATCCTGGGGCGTGCGCGGCGCGCCGATGGTCCATCCGGCCAGTATCCTGGCCAGGGTGGTCACTTCCTGGGGTTTGAGCCTGCCGGGGTCCACGCCCATGGTGTGCGCGGTCAACAGCTCGCGCGCGTGGATTTCCACCAGCGGACGCTGCTTGCCCTTGCCTTGCGGGCTGTCCGGGTCGGCGCTCTGCCAGTTCTCCAGATAGATGAGCATGGCCGGATGGCGGGTGACGGCCAGGAGCATGTCCTCGAAACGGCCCAGCACGTGCGGGCGGATGGCCTCACGCTCGTAGCTGCCCACCCAGAGATGGGTCAGGCCCTTGTCCGAGGGCACGTTGAAGTGGTTGTACCAGAAGTCGCACAGCACCTCTTCCAGCTGGCGCGGCGACAGCACGGCCCGCCAGAGCTTGGCCTCGGCGGCCTCGCGGGCGATTATCGCAGCCTTGGCCTTGGCGGCGTTGATCTCGTCCATGGTTGGGTTGACGCGCGGCCCTCCAGGGGCCTTGGGGCCAAACGTGCGAAACAGCTGGACCGTATCCTGGGAATAGGTCTTGAGTGCGGCCAGCCGGTCGGTGAGGGCCTGGGGCTCGGGCAGCTTCTCCGGATTGAGCTGCTCCTGGACGTAGGCGGGCACTCCCATGGCCCGGACCCGGTCGATCTCGCCGGGCACGGCCCCGAAGGACAGGCGGTTGACCGCATGCACGGCCAGGGCCTCCGGGGGCAGGGTCTGGCTCCAGGCGCTCTGGACGAGGCCCAGGAACAGGACCCAGGCCGCAAGGGCGGCGAACAACGGCTTTGCCAACATGACCAGACTCTTACTTCGGGCCGGATGAAAATTCAATTCGTTTCAAATACGTCCGGCAGTTGCCCAAAACGCGCAACGCGCAGCAGGCGCGAAAGACGGCCATCCGCCGCGAAACCGTAACCCAGCGCGCCTAGTCACAGGAGAAAACCGTCACGCGGGGGACCCATGTCACAATCCTGCGCGGACCTTCTCAAGGCCGCCGTGCGCCAAAGTCCGGCCTTTTCCAGGCAAGGCGTCCTGGAGCGCCTGTTCGTCTCCTGGTTCTCAGGCTTCGTCTACAATCAGATCTGGGAGGACCCCAGGACCGACCTGGAGGCCCTGGTCCTTGCGCCCCACCACCGGGTGCTGACCATCGCCTCGGGCGGCTGCAACATATGCCATTACCTGCTCGGCGGGGCGCACTCCGTGACTGCCGTGGACCTGAACATCCACCACGTCCACTTGAGCCGCCTGAAGCTCGAGGCCGCCCGCCGCCTGCCCGGACACGACGCCTTCTTCCGCTTCTTCGGCAAGGCCGACGACCAGGGCAACGTCACAGCCTTCACCCACCACATCCTGCCTTATCTGGAACTCTCCCACCCGGACACCGCCGCCTACTGGCAGGCTTCCGGCTCGTTATTCGGCAACCCGCGCATCTCCATGTTCACGGACAACCTCTACGAGCACGCCCGCATGGGCCAGTTCCTGAGGCTCCTGCGCAACATCTGCCGCCTGAGTGGGCGCGACCCCGAACGTATCCTGAAGGCAACCACCCTGGAGGAGCAGCGCGAGGCCTACCAACGCGAGCTGGAACCGCTGCTCGCCAGCCGTCTGGTGCGCTTCCTCTCCGACTACGCCGTGGCCGTGTTCAGTCTGGGCATCCCGCCGCAGCAGTACCGGGCGCTCAAACGCGAATGTCCCGGCGGCGTGCTGGAAGAATACCGCAAGCGCATCGAGAAGCTGGCCTGCGGCTTCCCTCTCAAGGACAACCCCTTTGCATGGCAGGCCTTCGGACGGCGCTACGACGCGCGCACGCCCTCCGCCCTGCCTGAATACCTGCGCCCCGAGAACCACGCGGCGCTCCAGGCTGCCGCGCCGCGCGCCGAGGTGGTCCACGACAGCCTGGGCGGGTATCTGGACAAGCAGCCGGACCGCAGCCTGGACCGCTACGTCCTCCTGGACTCCCAGGACTGGATGACCCCCAAGGCCCTGCGCGACCTGTGGGCCGCCATCGCGCGCACCGGCAGGCCCGGCGCGCGGGTCATCTTCCGCACCGCCGGGGAGATATCCCCCATCGAGGAAACACTTCCGGCCCCGCTTCGCCGCCGCTTCCAGTATCACGAGGAGACCTCGCGCAGGCTCTCCCCCGGCGACCGTTCCTGCCTCTACGGGGCCTTCCACCTCTATGAACTGACGGAGTGACGCAATGGAACAGGCCCTTCGCATGGACCGGATGTACGCCCTGCAACGCCACATCTACGACGCAACCCGGCGCTTCTACCTGCTGGGACGCGACCGCCTGCTGGAGGAGATGCCCGCCCCTCACGGCGGGGCGGTACTGGAGATGGGGTGCGGCACGGGGCGAAATCTGGCGGTGCTGCGCAGGCTTCGGCCCGACCTGAACCTGTGCGGGCTGGACGTGTCAGCCCGGATGCTGGAAACCGCCGGGAGCAAGCTCTGCGGGCAGAACGTGCGCCTGGCCTTGTGCCGGGCCGAGGAGTTGAATCCCTGCGTCCACTTCGAGTTGGACGGGCGCTTCGACGTGGTGTTCTTCTCCTACGTGCTCTCCATGATCCCGACCTGGAAGGACGCCCTGGAGGCTGGCTGGTCCGCGCTCAAACCCGGCGGGACGCTGGCCGTGGTGGACTTCTGGGGCCAGGGGGGCCTGCCGGTGTGGCTGGAGTGGCTGCATGAGCGCTGGCTCAGGCTGTACGGCGTGAGCCTGCGCCCCGAATTGCTGACGCATCTGCGGGAGATGGAAAAAGAAGGCCGCGCCCGGCTGGAGATTCACTCCGTGCGCGGCGGGTACGCCTATCTGGCCTGGGTGGAGAAGCTTGCGTAAGTGCCGCGCGGCGCGGCGTCGAAGAAGAAGCCAGTGTGGCGTTCTCACAAGGCGTTCAAACAATATACAAGTCTAAACCAAGAGAACCATTGATTTTGTTTGCGAAAAACATGTCCATGTTTTCGCAGACGCTCCACTAGTCGCCGCCGCGCAGGGCCTCGATTGGGTTCAGAGACGCGGCCTTGCGGGCGGGTTTGAGCCCGAAAACCAGCGCGATAACCAGTGAAGACAGCAGGGCCAGCACGAACAGCTTGCCCGAGAGCTGGATCTCCAGCACGCCGAGCCGGGTGAGCAGCTGCCCCATGGCGATGCCGATGCCGATGCCGATGACCGCGCCGATAAGCGTCATGATCACGGCCTCGGCCAGGAACTGGATGGTGATGTCCAGGGACGACGCCCCCAGCGCCTTCTTGAGGCCGATCTCCTCCTGGCGCTCGCTGACCGACAGAAACAGCAGGTTCGCCAGCACAAAGCCCCCCACCACGATGGCCGCTCCGGCCGTGATGCCCAGGAACACCATGATGCCCCCGGTGATCATGCTGAGGAACTTGAGCACCTCCGTGGCCGAGATGACGGAGAAGTCGTCCGGGTCCTCCGGCTTCAGCTTGTGGTTGTGGCGCAGGAGGGATTTGAGGTTGGCGATGTGGTCTTCCATCATTTCCGGTTCCAGGAATTTCACCCGGAGTCCCCGGTAGTAGTTGCGCTCCAGATGGAACCGCTGGGTCAGGGTGGTGATGGGCATGATGATGCGGTCGTCCACCGACACTCCGCCGCCGCCGGGCGTGAATCCGCGATAGGCGAGCCGACCCACCACCTGCACCGGCAGGTCCTGCACCAGGATGACCTGCCCCAGGGGGGACTCGTCCCCGAAAAGCTCCTTGGCCGGGGCGTCGCCGATCAGGCACACCTTGGCCGAGTGCTTCACGTCGTCCTCCGTCAGGTCGCGGCCCTCGATCAGGGGCCAGTTCCAGGCCTCGGCGTAGTTGGCGGTGGAGCCGACAACCAGGGGGGTGACCATGTTGCGATTCTCGAAGCGCAGGGTCACGCCGCCCCGGGACCGCATGGGAACCACCAGATACGCGCCAGGCAGGGAAAGTTCTATGGAACGGACGTCGGCTGCGGTGAGGGTCAGGGTGCGCTGGCCCACCGCGCGGGTTTCGATGTTGCCGCCAAAGACCAGAACTGCGTCCGGGCCGAACCAGTCCACGATCTCCAGCACCTTGCGCCGCGCGCCGTCCACCGAGGCGATGATGATGGTCAGGGCCGCTATGCCCAGGGCCACTGCCAGCACCACGAAGAACGAGCGCAGCTTGAACGCCCACAGCGCCCCCCAGGCCATGCCCAGGACGCGCAGCGAGCGTGCGGCCACGTGGGCCAGCTCAAGCGATCTGGCCGTCCAGGACGAGGATTCTGCGTTTGGCATAGCTGGCGGTTTCCTCGTCGTGCGTGACCACGATGATGGTCTTGCCCAGTGCGTTCACCTGGGCGAACAGGCTCATGATCTCTGACGAGGTGTTGGAATCGAGCTGGCCGGTGGGCTCGTCAGCCAGGATGAGGTCCGGGTCGTTCAGCATGGAGCGCGCCAGGGCCACGCGCTGCTGCTGGCCGCCGGAGAGCTGCGAGGGTTTGTGGCGCATGCGGTCGGCCAGACCCACCTGGGACAGCAGATGCTCGGCGCGCTCGCGCAGCTCCGCCTGGGGCTTGGCGCTGTAGAGCCCTGGCAGCAGCACGTTGTCCAGGGCCGTGGCGTACGGAATCAGGTAGAAGCTCTGGAACACGAAGCCGATGGCCTGGTTGCGAAGGCCCGAGAGGGCGTCGTCCGAAAGCTGGGCCACGTCCTGGCCGCGCAGGAAATAGTGCCCCTGCGTAGGACGGTCCAGAAGCCCCAGGATGTGCAGCAGCGTCGACTTTCCCGAGCCGGACGGCCCCTGCAGGGCCACGAATTCGCCCGCATCGATGCCCAGCGTCACTCCGCGCAACACCTGCGTCTGCACGTCCCCCAGGAAATAGGACTTGGTGACGGCCTCAAGACGTATAAGCGGCGTGTTCTCCATAACGCGCGCAGTCTGCCAGATTGCGGTGGTTTGGTCGAGTGGCATGACGCTTCCCGAACAATGGAGGAGGGGATGGCAGGACCGGGGCGCGCCTGTCAGGGCGCAAAAAAAGAGCGTCCCGGCATGGCCGGGACGCCCTGAAGTGCTTATGCGCGGCTCGGCAGGTGCGCCGGGCCGGATCGAGCCAGTTTGGGTCGGATCAGTCTTTTTTCGCCTCAGGCTTGGCAGCCGTGGCGGGAGTTTCGTCTACGGGAGCCCCAGGCTTAACGGCCTCGGATTCGGACGCTGACGAAGCTTCGGGCTTGGCCGCAACGGGTTGCGCGTCGTCATGACCGAGTGCGGCGGTGTCGTGGGCTTCGCGCTCGGCCTCGTGGGCATCGCGGGGAGCTTCTGGCTCGCCTGGCGTTCCGGAATCTCCGGAGTCTCCGGTCGTGGCGTCAGCCGGGGAAACACCCTCGGGGCTCGAGGCGTGCGCGTCGGCCTGGAGTGCATCGCTCCCGGCGAGGGAGGCTGCGCCTTCGGCGGGCGGGATCTCGGAGATGCGGGCATCGTCAAGGGCTGCGTCGGACCCTGCCGGGGCAGCGCCGTCAGGCCCGTTTCCGCCGTCGTCGCCGCCATCCGTGGGAACAGGCAGGTCCCCGCCCTCCTCGGGCTTGGGCTTCTTCTTGCCGAAGAAATACGCCACCCAGATGCTTATCTCGTAGAGCACCACCATGGGCGCGGCCATGAGGATCTGGTTCACGGCGTCCGGGGTGGGAGTCAACACTGCCGCCACCACGAAGAAGATCACGATGGCCCAGCGGCGCTTCTGGCGCAGCCAGATGTGGTCCACCACGCCGAAGCGGGCCAGGAAGAAGATGAACACCGGCATCTCGAAGATGATGCCGAAAGCGAACAGGAGCCCCAGGGCCAGCGAGTAGTACTCGGAGAGCTTGGGGTTCAGGGTGACGATGTCCGAGGCGTAGTTGGCCAGGAAGGTGAACCCGAAAGGGAACACCACATAGTATCCGAAGCCTGCGCCGCTGATGAAGCACAGGGCGGTGAAGATGGCCACCGGGATGGCCAGCCTGCGCTCCTCCTCGTAGAGGCCGGGAGCCACGAAGCTCCATATCTGATAGAAGATGACGGGGCTTGCGAGGAAAAGCCCCGCCACGAAGGCCGCCTTCATGGAGACGAAGAAGCCTTCGGTCAGGGCCGTGGTCTGGATGGTGCTGCTGGCGGGCAGCACCTCCTTCAGGGGCCGGAGCATGATCTCGAGGATCTTCTCGGCAAAGGCGAAGCAGATGGCGAAGCCCACGCCTGCGGCGATGAGCACACGCACCAGACGTACGCGAAGCTCCTCCAGGTGGTCCAGGAGGCTCATCTCCCTGCCGGGATCGGCAGCCGCTTCCTGAGGCTGGCTCACGCTTTCTGATCCTGAGCGGGCTGGTCGGCGTCGCCCTGCAGGGAACCGAGCCCGGAGCCCAGGTCAACCAGGATGGGGCTGGCCATGAACACCGAGGAGTAGGTTCCGGCAATGATGCCGATGATCATGGCCAGGGCGAAGTCCTTCAGCACGCTGCCGCCGAAGAAGTACAGCGCGGCCACCGTGAACAGGGTGAGCAGCGAGGTGAGCATGGTGCGCGACAGGGTCTGGTTGACCGCGTCGTTGATGGTCTTCTCGAAGCTCTCGCCCTTGCTCTGGTGCAGGCGTTCGCGGATGCGGTCATAGACGATGATGGTGTCGTTCAGCGAGTAGCCCAGGATGGTCAGGAGGGCCGCCACGATGGTCAGGTCGAACTCCAGGTCGAAGATGGAGAACACGCCGATGGTGATGATGATGTCGTGGATGTCCGCCACCAGCGCGCCCAGGGCGTACTTGAGCTTCAGCACCCAGCACAGCACAAGGGTGATGAGGATTGCGGCCACGATAAGATATCCCATGGACAAGCCCAGGGACCGAAGCCCCCACATGCCCACGGCCAGGCCGCCCGCCATGGCTGCGGCAGCAAACCAGCGCTGCTCGAACCTGCCGGAAATATAGATTGCAATGAGCAGTACCGCGTAGAAGATGGCGTTCAGCGCGCCGACCCGCAGGTCTGCGCCCGCCTTGGGACCGACGACCTCGATTCGCTGCACCTCGAAAGCGCCCTCGCCCAGGCTGGCCTTGAGGGAGTTGGCCACCTTCATGCGCACCTGCTCCAGGGGCTCTCCGTGGTCGGAGGTGCTGATCAGGAAGGAGTTGTCCTTCTCCTGGCCCAGGCGCTGCACGGCAAGCCCCGGGAGGCCCGCCGCGTCAAGCGGCTTCTTGATGTCGTCGGGACCGATGGCCTTGGCGAACTTGAGCTGGATGGTCATGCCGCCGGCGAAGTCGACGCCGTAGCGCGGGCCGCCCTTCACCACCAGCGAGGTGATGCCGGCCAGCACCAGGACGAGGGAAAGGATGTAGGCGTAGCGCCGGTAGCCGAGAAAATTGAAGTTTATGTTCGGCTTGATGAACTCAAGTCCCATGGAGGTCCCCCAATGCGGATTATGGCGCCCTAAGCGGCGCAAGTGGAGTGAAATCGGTCTTTTCGCTGGGCTTGTCAAGCCTTGCGGCATCCCGGAGCCGGAGGAAAATGCCCCGGCGCGGCGCAACGGCCTCTTGGGCGAAACCGCGCGTCACGCGACATTCCTGCGGGAGGTGCGGCGTCGCAGCGGCGCCCCCCTCGCCTCAGGGCTGCCTGCATCTAGAACAGGCGACGCTTCACCACCATCCAGACGCCCCCGACCGTGGCCAGGACCGCCACCACCAGCGTGACGATCACCCCGGCCTCATGCTCCTGGAAAGGCAGCTTCACGTTCTGGCCGAAGAAGCTGAACACCAGGTTGGGAATCATGAGCATGATTGTCACGGTGGTGAGAAACTTCATCACCACGTTCAGGTTGTTGGAGATGATCGAGGCGAAGGCGTCCATCATGCCGGACAAGATGTTGGAATAGATCCTGGTCATGTGGATGGCCTGGAGATTCTCCGTGATGGCGTCTTCCAGCAGCTCGTGCTCCTGCTCGTTCATCTTGATGATGTCCGCACGCTGTATTCTGGCCATGATGATCTCGTTGGCCTTGATGGACGTGGTGAAGTACACGAGGCTCTTCTCCAGATTGAGCAGCTTGATGAGTTCCTCGTTCTTCATGGCCCGGTGCAGTTCCATCTCGGAAGCGTTGGTCTTCTTGTTGATCTCAGTGAGGTACTTGAGGAACAGGATGGCCGTCTGGTTGAAGATCTGGATGACGAACCGCGCGTGCTGGTCCGGGGCGAAGTTCTTCACCCTGCGGTTCAAGAAGAATTCCATGATGTCGATGGGTTGCACGGAGATAGTAACCAGGCAGCCGTTCTTGAACACTATCCCCAGGGGCACGGTGGCAAAGGGCACGGAGTCCCCTGCCGTGCGGCGCACCGGGGTGTGCAGCACGATCAGCAGGCAGTTGTCGTCGATCTCGATACGGGCGCGTTCGTCCAGGTCGAGCGGATCGGTCAGGAAATCCAAAGGGATGTCCAGGGATTGCGACACGTCGCGGATTTCGCTCTCGCTGGGCGCGGTCAGGTTGACCCAGCAGGCGTCCTTGATGTCGCATCCGGGCGTAGGAATGCCGAATGCATGAGTGTAGCACGTAATCATTGTCGCCTCCGATGCGTTGCCATGCTGCGGGGACGGCCGCCCGGCGCGCCAAGACCGTCTGCGGGATCAACCCTTTTTGGCTGATTTTTTCGCCGCTTCAGGAGCGGCTGGCTGCGGTTTGCCCGGCTTACGGGCAACCTGCTTCGAGGCGGGTTTGACCGTCTTCCGGGCAGGGGCGGCAAGTTCGGAGAGCTCCGGGCGTGGGCTTATGCCCCGGAATTCCTCCTCGATCGGACGCGGGGGGGTCGATTCCTGGACAGCGGGCCTGTCCTTCTCCACCAGGCGGGTCATGGCTTGCACGCCCTCGGCTGAAAAAAGCTGGCCGCCCTTGACCACAAGGGCCACGAAGAGCGCCACGAGGAGAATGAGTTTCACGTTGAAAGCCCGCATTGAGATCCTCACAGGGGGCACGGATGGTCCGCGCCGGGAAGGTCGGCACTCGATACACCCGCCCTTCGCCTTTGGCAAGCCGGAGGACTTTGCCATGGCGTGGTTACGCCCTTGTGACGCCCATAAAAACGGGGGCCTTTCGGCCCCCGTCCGGGTTCTGAATGCGCGGCATGTCTGCCGTTTTTCCGTGGCTTCAGCCTGTGCGGCGCGAGCCCTGCCGCAACCGCAGCTGTTCACTCCAGAGAGGGCATTGCACGTTATCAGGCGCGATCACTCGAAGAAGCCAGGGGTTCAGCAAAACCAGCTGTTCCAGTTATCTATTTGAGGTACTTCAGGAAGCCCGATCCAGGGGTCAGCACCACCCGGCCGTTCTCCTTGAGGGCCTTCTTGTAGGCCTCGAGGCTGCGCATGAAGCCGTAGAACTCCGGCGACTGCCCCAGGGCTTCGGCGTAGGTCCTGGCGGCCTCGGCGTCGCCCTGGCCTCGCAGCACCTCGGCCTCCCGACCGGCCTCGGCCAGCAGGATGGTGCGTTCCTTGTCCGCGCGGGATTTTATCTTGGCGGACTCCTCCTGGCCTTCGGAACGGTACAGCTTGGCCTGGCGTTCGCGCTCGGCCTTCATGCGCCCGAAGATGGCCTTCTCGTTCTGGAGCGGCAGGTCGGTGCGCTTCACGCGCACGTCCATGATCTGGATGCCCAGGTCCTTGACCGTCTCGTTCACGCTGCTGGTGACGATGGACATGATCTCGGCCCGGCGAGAGGAAACCACTTCTTCCATGGTATAGTTGCCGATGGCCACGCGCACTTCCGCGTAGATCAGGTCGTCCAGGCGCGAGTTGGCGCGCGCGACGTTCTGCAACGTCTGGTAGAAGCGCAGGGCGTTGACGATGCGCCATTTGGCGTAGTTGTCCACCACCAGGGTCTTCTTGTCCTTGGTGAGCACCTCAGCGGAACTGGCGTCGTATTGCAGCACGCGCGAGTCCAGGTAGACCACGTTCTGCACGAAGGGCAGCTTGAAGTGCAGGCCGGGGCCGAGCGTCTCCGAGACTGGCTTGCCCAGCTGGATGACGATGGCCTGCTTGGTTTCGTCCACGGTGAAGAGGCACTGCATGGCGATGATGGCGGACAGAATGGCCGCCAACGCGAATATGACGATGGTACGCATGGTTATTTGCCTCCCTTGTCGCCGGACTTGACCCGTCCCTGGCGGTCCAGGGGCAGATAGGGCACGGCCTGCTTGAGGGCGTCGTCCGAGAGGATGATCTTCTCAAGCTCGGGGTTGGCGAAAACCTCCTCCATGGTCTCGATGAACAGGCGGTCGCGGGTGATCTCCTTGGCCTTGTTGTATTCGAGCAGCAGGGCCTGGAAGCGCGAGGCTTCACCCTTGGCCTTGCGCACCACGGCCTCCTTGTGGCCCAGGGCGTCGTTCAGCATGGACGCGGCCAGGCCGCGCGCCTTGGGGATGATGTCGTTGTAGTAGGCGTCGGCCTCGTTCACCAGGCGGTTCTTGTCTTCCATGGCGCTGGCCACGTCCTTGAACGCCTCGACCACGTCCTTGGGCGGGTGCACGTCCTGCAACTGCACGGCCACAACGCGCGCGCCGGTGTTGTAGCGATCCAGGATGGACTGGAGCAGCTCCCGCGTGGTGTTCTGGATTTCCAGCTTGCCCGTGGTCAGCACGGCCTCGATGGTCTTGTTGCCGATCACCTCGCGGATGGCGGCCTCGGCGGCTGCCTTGACCGTCTCGATGGGGCGCTGGATGCGGAACTCCCATTCGACGGGGTCGCCGATCTGGTACTGCACGATCACCTGGAGATCGACGATGTTCTCGTCTCCGGTGAGCATCAGGGCCTCTTCAGGAACAGGTTTGTACTGCGAGCCTGTGCCGTCTCTCGTTCCGATCGTTTTGAAACCGATCTCCACGCGTTCCACGCGGGTCACCTTGGGCATCACCACGCTTTCCACCGGAAAGGGTATATGGTAATGCGGTCCAGGTCCGGTGGTGCGTTCATATGCGCCAAACCGTTTGACCAGGCCGACCTCGTCTGGTTCCACGATGTATATGCCGGAGGCCAGCCACAAGACGGCCACTGCGAGCACTATCAACTTCGGCCCGCCGGGGATGCGGAAATTGAAATCGGTTATGCGCTTGAATTCGTCTCCAAGGCTCTTGAAGTCAGGCCCCGAACCGAACTGCCCCTGTCGTTTGTCTTGCAGTTTTTCCCAATCCCAGTTCATCTAAACACTCCCTAAAAAAATCTGGACGCTGCCAACATGAAGCCACTCTCGCCAGACATTTTCCGTGCATACGACATTCGAGGGATCGTGGACAAGGACTTTGATCCCGAATGGGTTGAGGTTTTTGGTCGCGCCTGCGGCGCATATTTCCTGAAAAACGGTTTTTCCCGCGCCGTTGTCGGGCACGACGCCCGCCTGTCATCTCCCATCTATCAGGAGCGGCTCGCCAAGGGAATGGCCGAGACCGGCGTGGACGTCGTCCTGGTGGGCATGGTCTCCACGCCCGTCTGCTACTTCGCCTGCAAGCGCCTGGGAACCGACGCGGGGGTGATGGTCACGGCCAGCCACAACCCGCCCGAGTTCAACGGCTTCAAGGTGATCGCCGGGCCGTCCACCATCTACGGCGACGAAATCCAGGAGCTTTTCAAGATGATGGCCGCCGGGAACTTCCCCTCCGGCAAGGGCGTCGTCTCCACCCACGACATCCTGCCCGCCTACGTCTCGGCCCTGACCTCCCAGACCAAGCTCTCGCGCCCCATCAAGGTGGTGCTGGACGGCGGCAACGGAGCGGGCGGCCCGGTGACCGAGGCGGTGCTCAAGGGCATCGGGGCCGAGGTGATCCCGATTTTCTGCGAACCGGATGGTAACTTTCCCAACCACCACCCCGACCCTGTGGTAGAGAAATACATGACCGCGCTCATCGAGCGGGTGAAGTCCGAGGGCGCGGCCTGCGGCATCGGCCTGGACGGCGACGGGGACCGCCTGGGCGTGGTGGACGAGACGGGAAAGCTCATGTTCGGCGACCAGCTCCTGGCCATCTACGCCCGAGAGGTCCTGAAGGACCACCCCGGCGCCACGGTGATCGGCGAGGTGAAGTGCTCGCACCTGGCCTACAAGGACGTGGCGGCCCACGGCGGCAACCCGGTCATGGGGGCCACTGGCCATTCGCTCATCAAGGCGCGCATGCAGGAGACCGGGGCCAAGCTGGCTGGCGAGATGAGCGGACACATGTTCTTCGCGGACCGCTACTACGGCTTCGACGACGCCACCTACGCGGCCCTGCGCTTCCTGGAAGTGCTGGACCGCCACCCCGAGGCCACGGCCGGGACGCTCCTGGCCGACTGGCCAGTCACCTTCAACACGCCCGAGATCCGTTTCGACTGCCCCGAGCACATCAAGTTCGCCGTGGTGGAGCGCGCACAGAAACATTTCCGCGCCCTCTACGACATGATAGACGTGGACGGAGTGCGCATCGTGTTCCCGGACGGCTGGGGGCTGGTGCGGGCCTCCAACACCCAGCCCGTGCTGGTGCTGCGCTTCGAGGCCGAGAGCCCCGAGCGCCTGGAGGAAATCCGGGCCGTGATCGAGACGCCGCTTCGGGGCTGGATAGAGGAAATGAGCTGAACCATGCGCAAATACTGGAAATGGATCGCCGCCGCCCTTGTGCTGGCCGGGGTCGCCCTGGCCGTCTGGCGGCCCGGCAGCGGGCAGAAGGACACCAAGGTCCTGGCCACCGCCGAGGTCAAGATGGGCGAGGTGCGCAAGGTGCTCCAGGCCACGGGCATCGTGAAGGCCCAGGTCGGGGCCATCGTGCGCATCGGCGCGCGCGCCACGGGAACCATCAAGGAGATGCGCGTGCGCGTGGGCGACCCGGTGACCGCCGGGCAGACCATCGCCCTCATCGACGACCGCGAGCTCCAGGCCCAGCGCGATCAGGCCGAGGCCACCATGGAGAAGGCCCAGGCGGAACGCCAGCGCGTGCTGGACGTGTACCCGCGCCGCATCGCGGAGTCCGACGCGCAGCTGAAGCTTGCCGAAGCCCAGTACGACTACGCCAAGGCCAACTCCGCCCGCCAGACCCAGCTGCTCAAGCAGAATCTGGTCGCCCGCGACACCCAGGAGGCCGCCATGCGCGAGGAGCTGGTCACCTTCAGCACCGTCAGGGCGCGAAAGGCCACCCTGGACCTGGCCAAGACAGAATTCCTGAAGGAAAAGATCAAGGCCGACAAGGCCGTGGAAGAGGCCGAAGCCGGGCTCGCCACCATCGAAACCCGCATCTCCTACACCAAGATCGTCTCGCCCATCGACGGCGTGGTCAGTCTGGTGTCCACCCAGCAGGGCGAAACCGTGGTGGCCGGACTTCAGGTGGCCAACCTGATCACCGTGCTGGACCCCACCCGTCTGGAAATGTGGATTTACGTGGACGAGACCGACGTGGGGCAGGTCAAGCCCGACATGCCCGTGGAATTTCGCGTGGACGCCTACCCGGACACGGTGTTCAAGGGCGTGGTGGACACCATCTACCCCCAGCCGGAAATCCGCGACAACATCGTCTACTATCAGGCCCTGGTGCGCCTGGGGGCCGAGAAGGCAACCATGCTGCGCCCGGAGATGACCACCCAGTGCCAGGTGGTGGTTCAGGAAAAGGCCAACGTGCTGACCATCCCCAACTCCGCGCTGAAATGGGTGGACAACCAGCAGGCGGTGTTCCTGGTGGAGGACGGCAAGGCCATCAGGGTGCAGCCGGAGCTTGGATTGTCGGGTCTGCACGAGACCGAAGTGATCAAGGGACTCACGGCGGGGCAGCTGGTGGCCACGCAGATTCTGCTGCCGTCTGGAGGCAAGAAGCCGAGCCCCCAGGAACAGGCCGGGGCACGGCCTTCCGGCCCTCCGGGCGGCGGTCCGGGTAGCGGCGGTGGCGGCAGGCCGGGTAGCGGCGGACGGTAGATGAAGCGAGACGAGATTCCGTCCGCTCGCTGGAATACTTCAAGCTCTGCGTGAGGCCCTGGCCTTCGCCACGGTCGAGGCAGCTCCGTCTTAGATCATCATCCACACGCCAAAGACATCGACCAAAACAAACACAAACCGGCGGTCAGGCCTCCCCTTGGGGCCTGACCGCCGGTTGTCTTTAATACCCTCTGGCGTCGCGTCCCTGCCTGCCTTCGGGCGGCGCGGCTGCGTCTTGGTCCGTCTCCCAGCCCAGGTCGGGCGTCGGGTTTCCCCGGCTCTCCGGCCGGACGTTCGGGCCTAGGCGTAGTCGCGTCTGAACCGGTGTATGCCTTCCGTGACCATACCGGCCAGATACAAAACTCCGTTGAGCATCGCCGGAACCATGTCCGGGATGATCTGCCTGCGCTCGTAAACAGGCTTCTCCTCCACCGTTTCCGCCTCGTCTTCCCAGGTGCGCCCGGTGAAGCGCTCGTACAGGGCGTTGGCCTCGTGGTCGTGGCTGGAGAGCATCAGCGCCTGGGCCACGCTGCGCTTGGCAAGCTCGGGCTCGCGCTTGAAGTGCCAGGCCTTGCCCAGCTCCAGGTGGGCCTTGGCGTCGTTCGGGCACAGCCAGACCGCGTTCTTCAGCGCCATGAGCGCCCCGTCGCGGTCCATCTCGCGCGAAAGGCGCATGCCAAGGCTCAGGAAAGGATTGAAGGCGCGGGCGTCGTCCGCGATGATGGACAGGAACTCATCTTTGTAGTGCTCGAAGCGCTCGGCCTTGGCGCAGGCGTCCGCCGCCTGGGTCAGGGCCTTGCGGTAGCGCACCTCGTCGCCCAGAGCCAGCCAGCAGCGCGCCAGCCCCAGATGCGCGTCGGCCTGAAGCGCGCTCAGTCGGGCGGCCTTGCCGAAGGACTGCACGGCCTGGGAGTACTCCTCGCGCGCCAGCTGGCGCAGGCCCAGTTCGTAATGATGATGCGCTTCGTCGGCCTCGTTCAGGACCTTTTCGAGCTTGGGCAGCGCCGTCTCGATCCGGCCTTCCTCAGCCATGTCCAGGCAGTCGGCCAGGCCGTCGAGCTCCTCTCGCAGGAAGCACTTGGACTGGCGCGCCAGGGCCAGGTGCTTGAAGAAGGTGTCCAGGGTGTAGGGGCGTACCAGATAGCCCACGCAGCCCAGGCGGACCGCCTCCACCACACGCTCGCGCTCCACTGTGGAGCTCAGCATGATGACCGGGAGGTGGCGCAGGCGCGGGTCGGACTTGAGGGCGCGCATGAAGTCCCAGCCGGAACCGTCGGCCAGGGTTTCGTCCACGAGCACCACGTCGGCGCCCTGGTCGAGCAGATAGCTGATGGCGTCCCTGCCGCTGGGCACGGCGCGCGACATGGCGATTCTGGCGTTTTTCAGGCTGATGCGGTCGACCCTGGCGTGGCCTTCGTGTGCGCTGACCACCAGGGCGGTGCGCAGAGGCTGATTGGGAGCGGACTTCTTGGCGGCGTTCATGATGCCCTCGCTTAGTCTGGATGCGGAGGATGCACTTATCCCCCGATTGCGGCGCAGCACCCCGGACAAACCGATGACTGCACCGCAATCTCCTCTCCCTTGCTGAAGGTATCGGTGGATTGCGGAAATGCTTTAGAGGTCTGAACTGGAAAAATTGAATGGAATCAAGAGGCGGAAAAAACTAGACGGCCTTGTTGAGGACCACGCCGGGCTTGATGCCGGACTGGTCATACGCGCTGGCGGCGCTGGCTGAATTGGAGGCTTCCTGGCGGCTTCGGCGGGACTTTTTTCCGGCGCGCATGCGGCGCTTGGTTCCCGCCTGGGCCTTTCGCGCGGCCTGCTCGTGCGCCTGGGCTTCGCCCGTGGCAGTCCCGGCAGCGGCGGTCGAATCCGTAGCGGCGGCCTCGTCGGCGGATGTCGCCAGCTCCCCGGTCAGGGTGGTTCCGGTCACGGGCATGCCGTTCTCGTCCAGCAGTGCGCCGCCCTCCCCGTCCGCCCCGTCCGTCAGATACTCGTCGCCGGGCTCGCCCTGGGAGTCCAGGGTCTCGTCCTGGTCCTTCTTGGCCTGGTCCATGAGCATGGCGTTGGGATCCACTTTCGCCTGGAATTTGTCCATCATGGCGGACACGGCCTGCCCCATGGCCTCGCCCAGCTTGTCGCTGGCCTGATCCACGTCCATGGCCAGGAAGGACTCGTTCTTCCCGTTCTGGAAGTAGCCGTTGATGGCCTGGTTCAACTCGCCGTTGAAGAAGGACATGGCCTTGTCCCCGGCTGCTATGCCGAAAGCGCGGTCGATGAACTCCAGCCCGTCCACCAGGGCGTTGCCCAGGTCGTCCTCGTTCAGGGGCTTGGACCCTGCGTTCTTAAGCACCACGCCCATGAAGGTGCGCGCGGCGCGGTCGCCGAAGTTGTCCTCCACGAAGCTGACGGCCTCGGTGAGGGACTTCTCCAGCGCCTCGTCGGTGGTGGTGCGGCTCTCCGGGGCCTCGGTAAGGGCGGTGCGGCGGGTTATCTCGTGCGCAAAACCCTCGACGGCCCCCTGCTCCAGGGGCATAAAGGGTGTCCGGGCGAACGTGCCCCGGTTCATGATCGTATTTGCGCCGCTTATGTTCATGTGCTTTCTCTCTGCCATGCTGATCGGTACGGGAACCGGAAACTTTAGGGTTGCCCGCCTGCCCCGGGCGCGGGTACACCTCGCCCCCATGAACGCCACTCCGAACGCCCCCATATCCGGCTGGATGGGAACCGTCCTGCAGGTGGACCTCTCCCGCGCAAAGACCGCGCGCGAACCGATAGCTGAAGACGTTTTGCGCCAAAACATCGGCGGCAAAGGGCTGGCCGGACATTTCCTGGAGCCGCACGTCCACCTGCCCTGGGACGACCCGGGCATGCCCCTGTGCCTGTTCACCGGGCCGCTGGTGGGGACCATCGCGCCAACGTCGGGTCGCGCCTGCATGGCCACGCGCTCGCCACTGACCGGCGCGTTCTGCGACGCCTCAGTGGGCGGATCTCTGGGCACGCAGATCAAGAAAGCGGGCCTGGACGGCCTTGTCATAACCGGCCGGGCCGAGCGTCCCGTGGGAATCGTCATCGAGGACGGACGCGTGGACATCCGCGACGCCTCGGAGCTTACCGGACTCACCCGCGATGAGGTGCGCAAGCGCCTGGGCCTGTCCGGCTCCCTGGCCGGCGCCCTGGCCCTGGTCGGCCCTGCCGCCGAGACCGGCGTGCGCTTCGCCTGCGTGATGGTGGACGAGCACCACGCCTTCGGGCGCGGCGGCATGGGTCTTAGCTGGGCGGCGAAAAACCTCAAGTATCTTGAGGTGAAAGGCACGGGCAAGGTGCGCGTGGCCGACCAGGAGGCCCTGAAAAAGGCCCGCGAGGACATCTTCCGGCTGGTGGCGGCCTCCCCGGTGCTGTCCGGCGGGCACGGCTTCTCCTGCTTCGGCACGGGCGCGCTGTACGATCTGATGGACTCGCGGCGCATGATGCCCACGGACAACTTCCGGGCCTCGCACTTCGAGCCCGCCGGACGCCTGAACGCCGTGCGCTACAAGGAAGCCTACCAGACCACCAGGCACGGCTGCCGGGGCTGCCACATCCAGTGCAAGAAGATCGCGGCGGACGGGCGCTCCATGCCCGAATTCGAGACCATGTCGCATTTTACGGCGCTGATCGGCCTGGAGGACATGGAACTGGTGGTTGCGGCCAACGCCCTGTGCAACGACCTGGGCATGGACACCATCTCCGCCGCCGTGACCCTGGCCTGCCACGCGGAGCTCACCGGCGAGCGCCTGACGCCCGCGCGGGTGCTCCAACTGCTGGACGACCTGGGCCGGGGACGCCTGCCGGAGCTCGGCATGGGCGCGGCTGGCTACGCGGCATCGCTGGGCCATCCCGAAGCGGCCATGGCCGTGAAAGGCCTGGAGTTGCCCGCCTACGACCCGCGCGGGGCCTACGGCATGAGTCTGGCCTACGCGCTGTCAACGCGGGGCGGCTGCCACCTGCGCGCCTATCCGGTCAGCCACGAGATTTTGCGCAAGCCCGTGGCCACGGACCGCTTCAGCTTCCTGGGCAAGGCCCGCATCATCAAGATCGCCGAGGACGCCAACGCCGTGGTGGATTCACTCACGGCCTGCAAGTTCATCTTTTTCGGGGCTTCACTCGAAGAATACGCCCACGCCTACCAGGCCGCCACGGGCGTGGCCGCGTCGGCGCAGGACCTCCTGCGCCTGGGCGAGCGCATCTACTACCGCGAGCGCATCATGAACGCCCGCCTGGGCTTCACCAGCGCCGACGACGACATTCCGGCGCGCTTCTTCGCCCCGCCGGGCCAGGACGGGCTGGCCGAGGACATCCGCCCCGTGCCGCGCCAGGAGTTCCTGGAAGCCAGGGCCAAGTACTACGCCATCCGTGGGCTGACAGAAGAGGGGATGCCGACTGAAGCCAAGGCGCGTGAGCTTGGTTTGACACTGTGACGCCGGGGGGAGAACCTTTTGTGAACAAAAGGTTCTCCCCCCGGCCCCCCCTTCCAAAAAACTTTGGTGGGCTTCGCGTACACGCTCGGCGATATGACGTGTGAGGATTCAGCGCGCGGACAAGGCCCACAGGTATATCGACGCGACAGACCCATGGGGGGAATAACGCTTGCGGTAGCGGTCGAACTGGATTCGGGTAAGAGTCTTCAGGCCGTACAGGGTCATCATGCCGCGCCGGATGGCCAAGTCTCCCCAGCTGACCACGTCCGGCCTGCACAGGGAATGAATCAGCAGCATCTCGGCGGTCCACACGCCAACGCCCGGAAGCGACGAGAGCGTCGTAATTATCTCTTCGTCCGCAAGTTCCGGGAGCCGCGAAAGGTCGATCCAGCCCCGCGCCGCCGCCTCGGCGATGCCCTTGATGTACCCCGCCTTGCGCATGGACATGCCGCACTGCTGGATGTCCGCGACGTCAAGGCCTGCGATGGCCTGCGGCGTGACCTCCCCCACCTTCCCGCGCAGCCTGCCCCAGATGGTGTCCACGGCCTTTGTGGAGATCTGCTGGGCCACGATGCTCCGCAGCAGCGCGGCGAACAGATCGGGCGTGACCCTGCGCTCGAGCATGCCGAGCGCGTCCATGGCCGCGCCCAGCTTCTTGTCGTGGCGCTTCAGGTGGTCGATCTCAGCCTGTCCGTAAGGAAATATCTGCATGCTGCTTTTCCATCTCCAGAAGCCGCTGCTTGAGCGCCAACCCGCCGCGATAGCCCGTCAGCTTCCCGCTGCTGCCGAGTATCCGATGGCAGGGAATGACTAGCGGCAGGGGGTTGCGGGCGCAGGCCAGCCCCACGGCCCGGATGGCGCGCGGATTTCCGGCGCGCTGGGCAATCTGACTGTAGGTGGCTGTCTGGCCGTAGGCAACCGCGCGGAGCTGATCCCACACGGCGCGCAGGAACTGCGTGCCTTGAGGCGCAAGGGGAAGCGAGAATTCCCGCAGCTCCCCGGCGAAATACCGGGCAAGCTGCCGGTGCGCCTCCCGGATCGCCTGCGTTTCCTGCACGACTGCACCGACAGGCACCGGGTCCGCCTCAAAGAAGATGTTCGTGAGCTTCCCGTCCTGCTCCGCTATGCCGACCTCGCCTATGTCCGTGTTGTAATGGAATATGTTCATGGTTTCCCGCCCTGGAGCGACTCGCGCCAAGCCGTGGGAGTCGTTCCGGTGATTTCCCTGAAGCGTTTGTAGAAACTGGACAGGCTCGCGAAGCCGCTGGCCAGGGCTATCTCAAGTATCCCATCCTGCGTTTCGCGCAGCAGCATTTTCGCGTTCCCGACCTGCACCCGAACGAGATACTGCGTCTGCGTGCAGCCTTCGTGCTGGCGAAACAGGCGCATCAGATGGTTGCGGCTGACGCCGAGCCCGGCAAGTACGTCTTTGACCATCCTGATATCCGCATAATGATTCTCATAAACCTGCTTCACCTGCCCGACCAGATCCCGACCCGGATCGTAATCGTGCAACTCCGGGCGACAGCGCTTGCAGGGGCGGAAGCCGTCCTGGACGGCTTCGTCCACAGTGCCGAAGAAACGCACATTGCGGCGAAGCGGGGTTTTGGAATTGCAGGAGGGGCGACAGAAAATGCCGGTTGTCTTCACGGCGTAAAAGAACGCGCCGTCCGCGCGAGAGTCGCAGGCGACGACGGCGCGCCACCTGGCGTCGTCTGTCATGGGGGTGTTTGTCTGCGCTGCGTGGTGCATGGCCTGCCTCCCGGCAGTGACGGCTTGATAAGCTGACGAGCGTTCGCGCCGAGCACACCGCCCCGCTGCGGGCAGGCGGCTTCGAAGCACGCTTTCTCGTAATCACAGCCGGAAGATAGTCAAAACAATGCCGGGAGTCTTCCTCGTGGGCACCACGTAATTTCTTCTGCTGGAGCCCACAAAAAGAGCGCGCCTTTCGGCGCGCTCCCGCAAAATTATCGCATCATTACGCGAAGCTATAAAGGATTCCAAAGGAACTTGTTCCTTTGGCCGCCGGAGGCATCTTACCTCTTACTGCTCCGCCAGCCAGGCGCGAAACACGCGCAGCTCGTCCAGCCAGTTGGTGCTGAGGCGCACTTCCAGAAACTGGCGGTACAGCTCATCGACGAACTCCATGCACTGCTCCAGAAGCATCATCTTCTCCAGGAACGGCGCGTCGGGGTCATCGCCCTCTTCCAGCTTGGTTTCGATCTTGGGGGTCTTGAGGCCCGACAACGAAAAGTCGTCGGAAGCCAGCAGCACCATCCAGGTGGCGCCGTCGCGCTCGATGCGCACCAGAGCCTTGTCCACCAGCTTGCCGTTGCGAAGTCCCAGCTTGGCTTCGGTGAACTCGGCGTGCGGCCCGGTGACCACGGCCTTCTCCACGTTGTCGCCGGAGCCGCCGCGCACCGAGATGCGCTGCTCCAGGAACACGTTGAATTCGCCGCTTCCGGGCATGGAGAAGAGCCAGCCGTTCTTTTCCGAGCGGAACCACAGCCAGGTCAGGAAGTCCTGCCCCAGCACCACGTCCTGCATTGCGGCCTTGATGAGGTCCATGATTGCTCCTTAGGGGGCCGCGAAGGGGCTGGGTTCGAGGTCGTCGAGCATGGCGTGGCGGGACTGGTCCACGATGCGCCGGGCCATGAAATAGGGGGTAAGCTGCTCCAGGTTCAGCCCGAAGCTCAGGAGGAAGTACTCCTCGAACATGGTCTTGATCTTGGAGTTGGTGGTGGCCAGCAGCACCTGATTGGAGCGCAGGTTCCACACGGCGTCGAACACGGCGGGGATGGGCAGGAAGCGGGCGCGCAGCTTGAGCATCACCTGATCCTTGAGCTCTTCCTTGCGGTCCTTGCTGATGAAGCTCTTGCCGGTCTCCTTCATGGCTTCCTTCTCGGCCTTGATGGCCAGCAGGAAGTGTTTCTTGATGACGGCGGGCGGGATGCGCCGGGTGTCGAGCCGCAGGGAGAAGGTCATGTAGTGCGCCTTTTCAGGGGGCGCGGTACGCCAGAAGCTGTCCAGCCAGTCTTCCAGGCAGACCCAGCCGTAGCTTCTTTCGTCGGTAGTCTGGTCGATGTCGCGGAAGGAGAACTTGGCCAGGCGCTCGGGCAGTTCCGAGGCCAGCTGGCCGGTCAGGTCCTCCATCACAGCGTAACGGGTGAAGCTGCCGCTTGTTGCGAGTATGCCCACGGAAACCTCCGGTGAATGATGATGCGCCGGTCGCGACCCTGTCGCCTCCCGGTGCGGGTTAGCATCTACCCTCTTTTTTCGCGCCGCGCCAGCCTGGGCGGTGGTACGCTTTATGCTGAATCCCTCCTGATAACGGAGGGTATCATCATGGCGCTCTGGACCGTATCCACCGGCAAAGGCGACATCAGTTTCGGTTCCAAGTCCCGCAAGATGATGGGGCCGCGCGGCTGCAACGAACCGTTCAAGGGCTCCTTCTGGTGCCCTGGCAGGAAGTGGTTCTCCAAGGATCCCTGCCCCTTCGTCAGCAGGGCCGAGTGCGACAACTACCGCCGCATGTGCGGCGCCATCTGACTGAGCCTCCCGGAGGCGGACGCGCCGCGCCTGGATATTTCAAATTTGTAAGTGCATGCGACAATAAGCGTCACTGACTTACAAATACGTATCCAGGCCGGACGCGTGGAAAAGCGAGCGTGGCATCCTTTGATTTTTGATTTCCTTGGGCTATAGCTTGCTCCGAGCATGACCAAACGCATCGGAGGAAACATGCCCAGCCGCGCAAAAGCCAAAGGCCCCGACACCCGCATCGCCACCCTGGGTCCGGCCAGGATCGAGTCGCCCCTGACCTACTGCCACTTCGTGCCCGACGACATGATGATCCCCATCCGCGTCTCGCCCGAGGACCTGGACGAAGGCGAGACGGAGAACGACATCCTCTTCGAGCCCGCCGGGCCGCGCGCCAACATCTATTTCGATTCCTCCAAGGTGAAGGCCGCCATCGTCACCTGCGGCGGGCTGTGCCCCGGCATCAACGACGTGATCAGGGCCATCGTCATGGAGGCCCACCATAACTATAACATGGCCGCCACCCTGGGCATCCGCTTCGGGCTCCAGGGGTTCATTCCCAAGTACGGCCATGAGATCATGGAACTGACCCCCCAGAGCGTCTCCAACATCCACGAGTTCGGCGGCACCATGCTGGGTTCCTCGCGCGGGCCGCAGCAGCCCGAGGATATCGTGGACGCCCTGGAGCGTTCCAACATCGGGGTGCTTTTCGTCATCGGCGGGGACGGCACGCTCAAAGCCGCCAGAAAGATCCATGAGGAGGTGGCCAAGCGCGGCGCGCGCATCTCGGTGATCGGCGTGCCCAAGACCATCGACAACGACATCAACCTGGTCACCCAGTCCTTCGGTTTCGACACCGCCGTGGAAAAGGCCACCGAGGCCATCCGCTGCGCCCACACCGAGGCCCTGGGCGCCATGAACGGCATCGGCATCGTGAAGCTCATGGGGCGGGAATCAGGCTTCATCGCGGCGCAGGCCACCCTGGCCCTGAAGGAAGTGAACTATGTGCTGGTGCCGGAGGACAACTTCCAGCTGCACGGCGTGCACGGCCTGCTGCCCTCGCTGGAGGAGCGCCTGAAGGCGCGCAAGCATGCGGTGATCGTGGTGGCCGAGGGCGCGGGCCAGCACCTGCTGGAGCAGTCCGGCCACACGGACGCCTCGGGCAACCTGGTGCTGGGCGACATCTCCTCGCTGTTGACCAGCGAGATCACCGGATACCTGAAAGAGCGCGGCATGCAGCACACCATCAAGTACATCGACCCAAGCTACATCATCCGCTCGGTTCCGGCCAACTCCAACGACCGGGTCTACTGCGGCTTCCTGGGCCAGTTCGCGGTGCACGCGGCCATGGCGGGCAAGACGGGCATGGTGGTCAGCAAGGTCTACGGGCGCTACGTGCACCTGCCGCTGGAGCTGGTGACACGCAAGCGCAAGAAGCTGGACATGACCTCGGACTACTGGCGGGCCGTGCTTGAATCCACCGGGCAGTACGCCATTTCGCCCATGGTGAGCAAAGGCTCGCCCTTCTGCACCATATAGCTTGCGGCAGGGGTCGCGCTGCGCGCGGCCCTGCTTATTCGCTCGATTGCCCTCGGGAGCGTCAGGTTTGCTGAGCCACGCCTGCCGCCAAGGCGGACATGCTCCGGGGGCTCCGACTTTTCAGGAGTGGCCGGGGACTACTCAGGCCACTCCAGGAGTTCTTCCGTGATGCGCTCGGCCAGCTCTTCCAGGGGCAGGTCCGGGGCAACCAGGTGGGCGCAGGCCAGATAATAGGGGTCGCGCTCCTCCACGGTCTTGCGCACCTCGTCTTCCAGGGCGAGGTCCGTGAGCGCGGGGCGCTGCTCGGGCAGGAGTTCTTCCATCAGGCGGGCCACCACCTTCTCCGGATCGGTCTGGAGATAAATCACCACGCCTTCGACCAGAAGCTCGCGGTTGCGGGCCTTGAGCACCACGCCGCCGCCCGTGGCCACCACATGGCCCGGTGTTCCGGCAATGGAGGCCAGCACGGAGGTCTCCAGGTCGCGGAAGCTCTCCCATCCTTCGGTCTCCACCACTTCGGCGATGGTGCGCCCGGTGGATTGGAGGAATTCCTCGTCCAGGTCCAGGAAGGGGCGTTCGAGTTCCGCGGCCAGCATGCGTCCGAGGGTGGTCTTGCCGCTGGCGCGGGGGCCTATCAGGTAGATATTCTTGTCTTTTGAAACGGCCATGGGTTCCTCCGAGGCGCATCACCTACCACCACCGGCCTTGCAAGCCAAGCCGTCAGGCGATACACGCCCGGCCCACGGAGGGGAGCAATGCTTACGAATCTTGCGGTCGTGCTGTTTCGGCCCAAATTTTCCGAGAACGTCGGTTCCACGGCCCGGGCCATGGCCAACATGGGCTGTTCGACGCTCATCCTGGTGAGCCCGCAGGACTTCGATCTGGGCCGCGCGCGAGCCCTGGCCACGGCCAAGGGCTCGGACATCCTGGCGAACATGCTGGTGGTGGACGATCTGGCCCAGGCGCTGGCCCCCTACGAGACGGTCTATGGCACCACGGCCCGAGTGGGCGGCTGGCGCAAGGGGCTCCTCTCGCCCGAGACGGCGGCGGCCAGGGGCATGGAGGCCATCCGCGCCGGGGGCAGGGCCGCGCTGCTGTTCGGCCCCGAAGACAAGGGCCTGACCAACGACGAGACCAAGGTCTGCGGCAGGCTCATCAACATCCCCACCTCGGACGAGGCCACCTCGCTCAACCTGTCCCAGGCCGTGCTCATCCTTCTGTACGAGTTCATGAAGGCCGCCCAGGCCAAGCCCGAGGGGCGCGAGTATTCCGGCCCGCTGCCCGAATCGCGCGCGGCCAACCACAGCGAGCGCGAGGCCCTGTTCGCCAACCTGCGACAGACGCTGACCGCCATCGATTTCCTGAAGGACGACAACCCGGACTACTGGATGCTCCCGGTGCGCGGCTTCGTGGAGCGCGTGCGGCTTAACCGCAGCGAGTTCAACCTGCTCATGGGCGTGTGCAGGCAGGTGAAGTGGGCCGTGGGCCAGGGCGGCAAGAAGATCGCCGCGCCCGACAAACCTGAGACGGATTAGCCCCCGAACTGCGCCACCCGCCGGAAATACTCCTCGCGGCAGAAGTTCTCCACATCCAGAAGCGTGGCGAAGGGCTCGCGAAAGTCGTCCTGCCCCACGGCGAACAGGCCGTGCCCGTACACGATCACCCCGCGCCTGCCGACCATGGCCGGGGGCAGCGTGTTCACCAGCCCCTTGGGCCCCGTGCCCACCTCGCCCGGCACCACGGGCACGTCCTCGATGAAGCGCGGGGTCGTGCAATCCACGTGGCAGCGGCCAAGCTTGTCGCAGTCGAGCTTCTCGCAGTCCATGGACATGATCACGGCGAAGCGCGGGTGCCCGTGCAGGATGGCCCGCGCCCCGGCTTTCAGCACCACGCCCTGGTGGGCCATCAGCTCGCTTGAGGCTGTCAGCCCCGAGCAGGACGAGCCGTCCAGCGGGCAGGGGTCGATGCAGTCGGCCAGTTCGTCCAGGGACGAGCCGGTCTGGCTGATGCTCAGCATGTCGCCGGGGCAATACGAGATGTTGCCGAAAAACGAATCCACCAGCCCGTAATCCACGGTGGCCTTGCCCGCCTGGGCCATGGCCCGCTCGATCTCCGCGCGCTCGGTGAACGGCCCGGACATGAGGTCCGGCTGGTCGCGGCGCATGGGGGCCAGATGCTGCCTGGCCTTTTCGAAGGCAGCCTTGTAGGCGGGGTCGCTCACGCCCCGGCGCAGCATGGACAGGTAATCCGCGAAGAACTTGACGAAACAGGCGAAGCACACGGAACTGGCGCTGACGAAGGCCTGCTCCGGACTCACCGTGCCGTGGGCCACCACGCCTTTTCCGGGCACGATCACGCTTTTGCGGCGCCTGAGGGCCGAGGCGATGGCCTCCGGGGTGAACCCGGCCACCACGGGCAGGTCATGCAGGAAGGTGCGCGTCTCGCAGTCGCTGGGCATGACCGCCCCGCCGCTTTCGGCGGCGCGCGCAGCCAAAAAATCCACGATGGTGGCGTAGGGTTCGGCCAGGGGCAGAAACAGCAGCGAGTTTATGCTCATGCGCTCGAACACGCCGGTCAGCACCGGATTCTCCGGGGCCTCGCGGTTGAAGACCAGCGCGTCGTCCAGTCCGGCCAAAAGCGGCGCTCCGGGCGCAGTGAGCCTCGCCGCTTCGAGCTTGCGGGCGTACTTGTCCAGAAGTCTGATCATGAATCCTATTCTCCGGCGCGCTGGGCAGCGCGCCTACTCGTTTCGAAGATACGGCCAAGCCTTGCTGGACAGCATGCGCCACATGCCCGCCAGGGCCATGACCATGGTCAGCGCGATGGCCGCCCCCAGGGTGAACAGCACCGGCGCGGCGAAGAAGCTCCACTCCACCTGCATGTAGCGAGTCACGAAGAACCAGGACAGCCCGGCTCCCAGCACCAGTGCCGCGACGCCTGCGGACAGCCCGGCCAGCCCGTGCTCGCAGAGCATGATGGCCATGATGTCGCGGCGGCTGGCTCCGCAGACCTTGAAGATCACCGTCTCGTACACCCGCCGGGCCATGGCCGCGCGCAGGCTCTGCGCCAGCACAAGAAGGCCCGCCACCAGCGTGACCACGGCGCTGGCCCGCACGGCCAGGGCGATCTGCGCGGCCAGTCGGCCCACGTCGGCCAGGGCCTCGTCCACGCGCTGGATGCTCACGTTGCCGAAGCGCCCGCTCACCCGGTCGTACACCTGGTTGAAGGCGTCGGGGCGGGCCGGGTCCACGTAGGCGGTGGCCAGGAAGCTCATGGGCTCGTTGTCGATGACGCCCGGCGAGAGCACCAGGGCGTGGTTCAGCGACAAGGACAGCCAGTTGATGCGCCGCAGGCTGGCCACGGTCAGCTCCACCTCGCGCCCAAGGACGCTCACGGTGATGGTGTCGCCCACGGCAAGCCCCAGGCCCTTGGCGGCCTCGGCGTCCAGGGATACCAGCGGCGGGCCGGAATAGTCCGGGCTCCACCATTTACCGGCGGTCAGCTGCGTGGACTCGGGCATCTCGCGGGCGTAGCTCAGGCTGCGATCGCCGCGCACCACCCAGGACACGTTCTCCGGCACCACCAGCTGCTCCACGGGCACGCCCTTCACCGTGACCACGCGACCGCGCAGCGACGGGGCCGTCTCCACGCGGGTAACGCCGTCGATGGAGCCCAGGATGGCCTTGAACTCGTCCATCTGGTAGGGCTGCACGTCCAGGAAGAAGAATGACGGGGCATGGGCGGGCAGTTGCTCGCGCATGGCGTCCTGAAAATTGGCGTCGGACAACGAAACGGCAGCCAGCACCGTGAGCCCCAGGCCCAGGCAGGCCATCACAGAGCCCGTGGGGTTGCCGGGCCGGTACAGGCCGCGCAGCGCCAGGGAGAGGCGCGGGTCGGCGGGCTTGGGGATCAGCCGGGCCACGCCCTTGAGCAGCTTGGCCAGAAGCCAGAAGGCCACGGCGCAGGCCGCAGCCGAGCCCAAAAAGCCCCAGCCCAGGCGGGCGTCCGGGGCGGTGGCCAGCACCAGCCAGGCCATGCACAGCCCGAAGACGCCGCAGACGGCCAGGGCCACGCGCCCGGTGCGGTCCTTGGCCGGGACCGCGTATCCCCGGAAGAGCGAAAGAGGCGACACCCGCGTGCGAGACGACAGCGGCGGGATGGCGAACACCAGCGCGTTCAGCAGGCCAAACAGCCCGGCCAGCAGGAGCGCCCTGGGGTAGAGCCCGGCCTTTGGCGCAACTGGCAGCACGCTGGAAAGCGCAGGCGCGGCCAGATACCCGGCCATAGCGCCAACAGCAAGCCCAAGCGCGATGCCCAGGCCCGCCAGAAACATCACCTGCAGGAAGAATATCCAGAACACCTCGGAGGCTGGCGCGCCCAGGGCCTTGAAGGTGGCGATGGTGCGGGTCTTGGATTCCAGGTAGGCGGCCACGCCCTCAGACACGCCAAGTCCGCCGAGAAGCAGCGCCGAGAGGCCAACCAGGGCCATGAGCCCGGCCAGGCGCTGGAAGCCGTCGCGGATGGTGGGCGCGGCCTCCCCGGCGGTGCGCACCCGGATGCCGGGGTCCGTGAGCCCTTCCTTCATCGCGCCGGACGCAGCCTCGGGGTCGGCTCCGGCAGGAAGGGCCAAGCGGTACTCGTAGCGGGCCATGCTGCCGGGGCGGGCAAGGCCGGTGCGCTCCATGCCCGCGTCGGACACCAGGATGCGCGGCCCGAAGGCCAGAAGACGCATGGCCCGGTCCGGCTCCTGGGTCAGCACGCCGCGAATCTGGAACTCCCCATCGCCCACGCCGATGCGGTCCCCCACCGAGGCCCCGATGCGCAAGAGCAGGTCGGGGTGCACCACCGCGCCGAACAGGCCGCCCTGCTCGGCCAAAAGCTGCGCCAGATTCTGGCCGGCAGGCATGGCAGAGCCGACCAGCGCGGTCCCCAGCAGCGGATAGGCCCCGTCCACGGCCTTGAGCGACGCCAGGGCGCGCTTGCCGCCAGCGACGCCGTCATTGAAGACCATGGCCCGCATCTCCAGAACGCGCGAGACCCGACCCGCGCCCTCCAGGACCTTGAGCTCGCCCGGATTCAGCGGCCTGTGGCTCAGGCTGATCTCCAGGTCGCCCCCCATGAGGGAGGCGGCCTCGTCGGTCACCGCCGTCCTGAAGGCCTCGGACAAAGACCCCACCGAGGCGATGGCTGCAACGCCAAGCGCCAGGCAGGCCAGGAAGGTGCACAGGCCGCGCACGCTGGCGCGCATCTCGCGCCGGGCCAGACGAAGGGCCAGGGGCAGGCGCAGGCTCACGCTCCGCCTCGCGGCCCGATACGCACGAAGGCCTTTAGTACCTGGAGTTGCATTCGTTCAGTTCGTTGTTGCAGTTGGCCACGCAGGCGGCGCGCTGGTTGGCGTTGCGGATGGTATTGCAGTATCTGGCGCAGCGGTCCCACAAAATGTTGCACTGGGCCTGTACCCGGCGGGAGTAGGCTTCGTAGCTCTCGCCGGCATAGGGGGCCATGGAATTCCCGCCGAAATAGCGCTGGTTGTGCCTGCGCCATTCGTCGTCATACCACTGCTGGTAGGCGCGCTCGCGCTTTTGCTCCTCGCGCAGACGCCTGCGCTCCTCGCGCCTGTATTCCTCTTCGCGCCTGCGCTCCTCGCGCCAACGCTCCCTTTCGTCGGGATAATAGGGGCCTGGGGGAGGATACGGCCCGTACTGGGCGTACTGCGTTCCGGCCTGGGCCTTGGCCCCTTCCGGAATCAGGGCAGAAACTGCGAGCAGACATGCGACAACGAGAAGAACCGTCCGTGTGTTCATTTGTACTCCGATAACATGTGAATACCAGGGCATCCCATCAGCACGGTTCCCGTGGGAAGTCAACGCCCGGCTTGACCTCGCGCCTTCGGAAGCCCAAAATGGCTGTCACATTGAACGCCCTCAAGGAGCCTGCCATGCCCCAAGCCACACCAAGCAAAGTCTATTTCGCCAACCTGCGCGCCAGGGGTCCCAAAGAGAACAAACTGGCCCGCATCGCCAAGCTCTTCGATCAGGCCGGATTCAAATCCCTGGCCGCCAAGAACGCCCTGACCGCCATCAAGGTCCACTTCGGGGAGCTTGGCAACGACACCTTCGTCAGCCCCGTGCTCATCCGGGCCGTGGTGGACCGCCTGAAGAAACACGGCGCGGCCCCGTTCCTCACCGATACCGCCACCCTGTACTCCGGCTCCCGCCACAACGCCGTGGACCACCTGCGCACCGCCTCTCTGCACGGTTTCGGCCCGGACACCGCCGGAGCGCCGGTGATCATCGCCGACGGACTGCGCGGCAACGACTGGCGCGAGGTGGAGATCGGGTGCAAACATTTTGCGTCTGTGAAGATCGCCTCGGCCATCCTGGACGCCGACGCCATGATCGCGGTGAGCCACTTCAAAGGCCACGAGATGGCCGGTTTCGGCGGCGCGGTCAAAAACCTGGCCATGGGCTGCTCCCCCCCGGCTGGCAAGCGCGACCAGCACTCGCCCCGCTTCGAAGTGAAGCAGAGCGCCTGCATCGGCTGCGCCGAATGCCTGAAGGTCTGCCCTGAGAACGCCATCAGCTTTGCGGAGAAGAAGGCCACGATCGACAAATCCACCTGCATCGGCTGCGGCGAATGCATGACCGTGTGCGCCTCCAAGGCCATCTCCATGGACTGGGCCACGCAGCTCGGCCCGTTCACCGAGAAGATGGTGGAGTACGCCCTGGGCGCGGTGAAGGGCTGCCAGGGCAAGGTGGGCTATTTCAACTTCCTGGTGAACATCACCCCGGACTGCGACTGCGTGCCCTGGTCGGACGCGCCCATCGTGCCCGATATCGGGATACTCGCCTCTTTTGATCCGGTTGCCATTGACAAAGCATGCCTTGATCTGGTGAATCAGCAGTCCGGCTTGCCGGGTTCGCAACTCGCGGCCAACCACGGCCCGGGCGAACACAAGTTCCTGGGGCTCTGGAAACACACCCTGGGCGACCTTCAACTCTCCTACGCGGAAGAGATCGGCCTGGGGTCGCAGCGCTACGAACTTGTAGAAATCTGAGGTCTCAGGACGCCCTCCCGGCATCCGCGAGACCACATCCAGACAGGAACATGACCGGCCCCGCCTCGCCCAGGCGGGGTCTGTCCGACGTTTCTCAGCCAGCCATGAGGAACGCGACGGCCATCACAACCCACCCAAGACATCGAAGGAGTTTCCTCCCAATGGACCAGAAGACGGCCAACCCGGCCCCCGTAGGCCTGCTCGGCTTCGGCATGACCACCATCCTCCTGAACATCCACAACGCCGGTTTCTTTCCCATCAGCGCCATGATCCTGGCCATGGGCATATTCTACGGCGGCATCGCCCAGGTGATCGCGGGCATCCTGGAATACAAGAAGGGCAACACCTTCGCCTACGTGGCCTTCACCAGCTACGGCATGTTCTGGCTGACCCTGGTGTTTCTGATCGTGGCCCCCAAGATGGGCATCACCACCGCCACCGAGCACGCCTACATGGGCTGGTACCTGTGCGTGTGGGGCGTGTTCACCTTGTTCATGTTCATCGGGACGCTGAACAAGGGCCCGGTGCTCAAGTTCATCTTCGGCTCCCTGACCGTGCTCTTCTTCCTGCTGGCCATACGCGACTGGACAGGGTCCGAGCTGATCGGCACCATCGCGGGCTGGGAAGGCATCGTGTGCGGCGCTTCCGCCTTCTACCTGGGCATGGCCGAGGTGCTGGAAGAGGCCCGGGGCCGCAAGATCCTCCCCTATTAGTCCGCCCAACTTCGAGCAGATACCGCCCCAATCGAGGGGCCGGGAGGCTTGCCGCCTCCCGGCCCCTCGACTCCCATTGGCCTCCGTGGTAGGAAGAGAAAAAAAGGGGAGTGCTTCAAGGTATTTCTCTTTTCCGCCCGGTTTGTCCTTTGGTGGTCAAAGGCCATTTCCCCGCCGGGCGGTTTTTTCACACACATCCCGCGGAGACACTCGTGGACAAGATACAAGCCCAGGCGCTTCAGGTGGCCAAAGAGATCGTGGTCAAGTTCGTGGAGACCGGGCGCATCTCGCCGTCGAACTTCACCGACCATTTTTCCAGGATCTACCTGGAAGTGCTGCGCACCATCTCCGACCACACGCCCTACCCCGGCGCTCCCTCCGGAGCCTCGCCGCAGACCTCGCAGGACGCGGACTAGCCCATGAGTTCCGATCACGGCCAGCGCGTGGCCTCCATGTTCGGCCGCATCGCGGGCTGGTACGACTTCCTGAATCATTTCCTGAGCCTGGGGCTGGACATTCTGTGGCGCAGACGCCTGGTGGACCACCTGGCCCTGCCCAAGGACCGCCCAAGCCGCCTGCTGGACCTGGCCGCCGGGACCATGGACGTCTCCCTGGAAGCGGCCGGACGCCACCCCAAATGCCGCGTCACTGCGGCCGACTTCTGCCTGCCCATGCTGGTCGAGGGCACGAAGAAGCTCGCGCGGCGCGGCGTGAAATCAATCGACCCGGTGCAGGCCGACGGCAGGGCGCTGCCCTTCGCGGACGAACGCTTCGAGGCGGCCTCCATCGCGTTCGGCATCCGCAACATCCGCCCCCGCAGCGAGGCTTACGCGGAGCTCTTGCGTGTGCTAAAGCCCGGCGGGCGCTTGTGCATCCTGGAGTTCGGATCGGGAAAACAGCGGATTCTTGGCGGCATCTACAATTTTTATCTGGACCGGCTGCTGCCTGTGATCGGAAAGGTATTCTCCTCGGACGACGGCGCGTACCGCTATCTGGCCGACACCATACGGGAATTTCCGGACGCGGACGCCCTGGCGGCTGAGATGCGCGCCTCGGGATTCGCTGAGGTGAGCTGGGAAAAGCTGGCCTTCGGGATCGTGGTGATCCACGTGGGCGTGAAAAAGACGTAAGTCGCCCGGACCTGGGCGGCGTTTGCGGAACTCAGGGATTCGGGAAGGCGGGAACGGCGCGGCGAAAGCCTAGCCTGACCGGCGCATGATCCAGACCAGGGTGACCCCCACGGCCATGGAGGCCATGCCTATCAGGCGCAGGGAGCGCGGCGGCATGGCTGAAAGGGTGCGAAGAACCTTGGGCATCTTTTCCGCAAAGAGAAAATAAGGCATGCCCTCGATTACCAGGGCGAGCCCGATGGCCATGGCAAGAAGTTTGAAGTCGATGTTCATCCGAAGAAAGTAGACCCAGGGCGTCGTTCTGTCCAGCCCGCAGGGCATGTCCGCCCGCCCAGGTCGGCTTGATGCCGGGGGGAAAGTCCTGTAATGACGCTTCTCCCCTGATACCAGAATGGAGATACAGAATGGTCACGTTCGAGGAACTGAACTCCCGCAAGACATCCATCGCGATTGTCGGCCTGGGGTATGTGGGCCTGCCGCTGGCCGTTGCTCTCGCCAGACATTTCGCCGTTGTCGGCTTCGATATTTCCGCGCGGCGCATCGATCGCCTGCGCCAGGGCTTCGACGACACGGGCGAGGTGGACAACGCCGCCCTGGTCGCCAATCCCATTGAATATACCTGTGATCCGGCCCGCATCGCGCAGTGCGGCGTGGTCATCGTGGCGGTGCCCACCCCCATCGACTCCCACCGCAGCCCTGACCTGCACCCGGTGCGCTCCGCATCCGTCACCGTGGGCAAGAACCTCGCCAAGGGCAGCGTGGTGGTGTTCGAGTCCACCGTCTATCCCGGCCTGACCGAGGAAATCTGCCTGCCGCTCCTGGAGGAGCACTCCGGGCTCAAGGGCGGACAGGACTTCTTCATCGGCTACTCCCCCGAGCGCATCAACCCCGGCGACAAGGTCAACACCCTGGAAACCATCGTCAAGGTGGTGGCCGGACAGACCGACGAGGTGCGCGAACTGCTCTGCCAGGTCTACGGCACGGTGGTTCGGGCCGGGGTGCACCGGGCCAGCTCCATCAAGGTGGCCGAGGCCGCGAAGATCATCGAGAACACCCAGCGCGACCTGAACATCGCCCTCATGAACGAGCTGGCCCTCATCTGCGAGAAAGTCGGCATCGACACCCTGGAGGTGCTGGAGGCCGCCGGGTCCAAATGGAACTTCCTGCCCTTCCGGCCCGGCCTGGTGGGCGGCCACTGCATCGGCGTGGACCCCTATTACCTGACTTTTCTGGCCGAGGGCCTGGGCCTGCACCCGCAGGTGATCCTGGCAGGCAGGCGCATCAACGACTCCATGGGCAAGCACGTGGCCGAAGTGTGCATCAAGCGCCTGATCGCGGCCAAGCGGCCAGTCAGCGGGGCCACCGTGGGTGTGTGGGGCCTCACCTTCAAGGAGAACGTCCCGGACCTTCGCAACACCAAGGTGGTGGACGTGATCCGCGAGCTCGAGGAGTACGGCGTGCGCGTGCTGGTGCACGATCCAATGGCCGACCCGGAAGAGGCCATGCACGAATACGGCCTGACGCTCTCGCCCCTGGAGGAGTTCACGAATCTCGAGGCGCTCATCGTGGCCGTGGGGCATCAGTCCTACAAAGCGACACCCGCCGGGGACCTCGCAAAGCGCTTCGCCGCCCCCCGGGGCGGGCTGGTCATGGACATCCGTGGCACCCTGGACAGAAAGGCCCTGACCGAGGGCGGACTGGACTACTGGAGGCTGTAGCGTGGACCCTATTCCCCGCCTCGACTGCTCGGGCGACTGCTGAAAGGGCTTTCTGGAAGCGAGTTCGCTTCTCAAGGCCCTGGAGAGCGGCGGGCTGATCGAGGTGGAGATATGCCCGCAACAGAAACGCAAGCTGGAGCTGGTGTCGCAGCACCGCAAATCGGAAATCATCGAGTTGCGAGACATCGGCCTGGGGAAATTCGTGGCCGTGGTCAGAAAGATCTGACCCGGCGCTTTGACAGGAAACGCCGAGCATGACCAGTCACCCGGCTCCCAAACGGCTCCTGGCGCTGGTGACGGCCACGGCGGTCGAGATGCGTGCGGCTTTGGCCGGGATATCGGCTGGCGCAGCCGGATACGCGGTCCCGGAGCGGGGCGCTGCCGTTGCGGATATTTTCGGGCGCGACGCGCTCCTGGTGGTCACGGGCGTGGGCCCGGTGAACGCGGCGCTTGAAATGGGCGCTGTTCTTGGGCGATACGACATTTCCGGCGTGCTGAACCTGGGGCTGGCAGGCAGTTTCGATCTGACTGCCGCGCCGCTGGAGTCGGTGGTCGCGGCCAGCCGGGAGGGGTTTCCCGAATACGGCGTCGTCTCGGGGGAAGAACCCGCCGACGCGTCGGGCTTTCCCTTCCCCCAGTGGGAGGACGCAGCCGGGCGGGTGCTCCAGTCCCTGGAGCTGGCCCCGGACGACGACGCCGCAGAGCTCGGGCTCGTCTTGCCCGATACGGTACGGCGGGGTGCGGCCCTGACCGTGGCGGGCGTCACCGGCTCCTTCGAGCGGGCGCGGGCCATGGCCGAACGGCACGGAGCGCTCACCGAGAGCATGGAAGGTTTCGCCCTGGCGCTGGCCTGCCGCACACGCCAGACGCCTTTTCTGGAAGTCCGGACCATCTCCAACCGGGTTGGAGAGCGCGACCGGACCAATTGGAAGCTCAAGCAGGCCCTGGAGGGCCTTGGGAGCGCGCTGGCCGGGCTTTTCCCGGCGCGGACGCCCCAGACAAACCGGGGATAACCCGACAAGACCATATCATGATGCTTAAATTCGCCTCGTACATGTCCCGTGAGCTTCCCCTGATAGAGGAATGTCTTCGCAGCCACGTCTCGCAGCTCAATCCGTACGTGCTGCCCACGGCGCAGCACGTGCTCAAGGCGGGCGGCAAGCGTCTGCGCCCCCTGCTGACCATCCTGTGCGCGCGCGCCCTGGGCTACCGGGCAAACGACGTCTACCCCCTGGCATGTTCCCTGGAGCTTTTGCATTCGGCCACCCTGCTCCACGACGACATCCTGGACGGCGCGGAGCTTCGGCGCGGCCAGCCCGCCGCGCACACGCTTTTCGGCGCCACGTACACCATCCTGGCCGGAGACGTGCTGCTGGCCCTGGCCAACACCATGGTGGCCGCCTACGGAAAGCCCTCCCTGACCGCCTGCCTGTCCGACGCCATCCTGCGCACCGCCAGCGGCGAGATCGAGGAAATAGCCCGCATCCGCGACGTGGACCTGACCATGGACGGCTACCTGGACATCATCATCGGCAAGACCGCCTGCCTGATCCAGTCCGCCTGCCGGGCCGGAGCACTGCTGGCCGAGGCCCCCGCTGCGCTCCAGGACGCCGCCGCCGATTACGGCATGAACCTGGGCGTGGCCTTCCAACTGGTGGACGACGCCCTGGACTACACCTCGCCCAAGGAAGTGTCGGGCAAGCCCAAGGGCTCCGACATCCGGGAAGGCAAGCTCACCCTGCCGCTCATATTCTATCTGGAAAGCCTCTCTCCTGCTGCACGCGAAGGGTTTACAAAAGCCTTCAAAGAGAACACAGTTCCAGAGGTAGAATTGGAAGCGGCACTAACAGCCGTTGCCTCCGGCGGTTTCGCAGACAGAACCAGGGCCATGGCGTCCTCCTACCTGGACAAGGCCAGACAAAGCCTGGACGGTTTCCCGGACAGCGAAGAGACAGAGCTGTTGCTCGCGGCCCTGGAGGGCATGGCCAAACGGGACAAGTAACCCGGACATCCGCCTATGACCACACTTATCGCCTCCCTTCGCCAGTGCATGAAGATCACCTTCCCGCCGGTGATGCTTCAGCTCTTGGAGGAGGCGGTCAAGCCCAGCCCCGACTTCGAGGTCCTCGCCAGGACTCTGGGCATGGACCCGGTGCTCACGGCCACGGTGCTCACCCTGGCCAACTCGCCCTATTACGGCTCCGCCCAGAAAGTGACGGACCTGAAGCGGGCCGCCACCATCCTGGGCACCCGCGAGATACTCAAGATCGCCCTGTCCATCACCTACCAGAAGCACCTGAACGATGCCTTCAAGAAGCGCGGCATCGACTTCTTCGCCAACTGGCGCCTCACCATCTGGTCGGCCATCGCCGCCGAACTCCTGGCCGAGAAGCTTTGCCCCGAGATGGCCGACCAGGCCTACCTCACAGCGCTTTTAAAGGACATCTCGCTCCTCTTGCTCATCTGCTCCGACCCCGACAGGTTCCAGGGCGCGAGCCACGGCCCGGTGATCACCGCCTACGTCCCCGGCCAGATCGAAGAGGAGCGCGACCTCTGGCGCACAGATCACTGCCAGCTCACCTCCGAGCTGCTGGAGGACCTGAGCATCCCGGTCCCCAACCCGGCCTGCATAGAGAACCACCACGATTTCGACTCGGTCGACAGCTACGATCCCCTGACCCAGGCCATCATCCTCGCCACGCGCTGGTCCGAGATGGAGCTGGCCTCCGCCGCCAACCCCACGGCGGTCATCCTGTTCCGGGCCGCGCTCAAGCGCCGCCTGGAGCTGGACTCCGAGGCCATGGACGCCCTGCTCACCAAATGCACGCAGCGGTTCCAGTCGGTGCTGACCACCCTGGGCATCGCCGAATCCGCCCCCGACGAACGCTATTACCAGCACACCGTGAAGCTCATGCAGGAGTACCACTTCCTGGCCTCGGAAATATCCCAGGCCGCCGGAAGCAAGGTCGACGTCGCCAATGTGGCGGCGCGCCACCTGCGCTGGGAATGGGGGCTGGAGAGCTGGGAGCTGGCCCTGGGCGTCCCCGAATACCACGACTGGGACCTCTTCTCCTGCACGCCGGAGGGGGGCATCGTTCACGCCAAAGCCCAGAACGGCTACGAATCGCTGCCCTGGAACACCTCAAAGGCGCTCTCGTACGCCGTCACCGCCGAGGGGCGCGTCATGGGTGAATTGCGCCTGTCGCGCAAGGGTCTCACCGAGGAGACAATCCGGCAGGTTGCCCTCTACATGCGCTTCTTCAGCCAGAGCTACGAGCATTTCGCCCTGCGCCAGACCGTGCTGGAGCTGAAAGCCCATACCCTGGACCAACTGCCCGTGGGCGTGGCCAGGCTCTCGCCCAAGGGCGCGATCCTTGAGATCAACCAGCGCTTGCGGACCTTCCTGAACCTCCCGGAGAACAGCCGGGGCAAGGACCTCTGGACCGCGCTCGGCGAAGGCAAGGACTTCTCCCGCGACTCCCAGTGGGAAGGCTTCCTGTCCGACCCGGCCAGCACGTCGCTGCACAAGATCTTCTGCCTCTGGCAGGGCGAGCACCATGACCGCGACGCCTGCGTCTATCTGGCGGCCGAAAAGCGCCTGTGGCAGGGCCGCGACGAGATCCTTCTCTTCCTCGAAGACGTAAGCCTGGTTTCCGGCTGGGAGTTCAAGGCTCTCAAGCAAGGGGAATTTTTGGAGAAACTGGTGCGCTCCATGCGAGACGCCGTGTTCACCATCGACCACACCGGGCGCATCACCTTTGCCTCCCCCCGCGTCTCACAGCTTCTGGAGAAGAACCTGTTCCAGGCGGCCAAGCCCGTGTCCAGCCACCAGGGGGGCTGGGGTCCGGACATGCTCTCGGGCGCTCCCGGTCCGGTGGAGACCGTCCTCTCCGTGGGCGAGGACCTGGGGCACACCCTGGAGCTGGTCTTCTCGCCGCTGCCCAAGAGCCCCGGCTCGCAGCGCCAGTGGCTGGTGGTGGGCCGAGACATAACCGTGGTGCGCCGCCTTGAGGAGAAGCTCAAACGCCTGGCCCTGTTCGACGGCCTGACCGGGCTTTTGAACCACTACCAGTTCCACGTGATCCTGGACCGGGAAGCCCAGCGCTCCAAACGCACGGGACGGCGCATGGGCATCCTGTTCTTCGACCTGGACCGCTTCAAGGCCATAAACGACAGCCAGGGGCACCAGGCAGGCGACGACGCCCTGCGCACGGTGTCGCGCATCATAAAATCCAGGCTGCGCGTGGGCATGGACTACCCCTGCCGCTACGGCGGGGACGAGTTCGCCGTGGTGGTCACAGAGATCGAGCCTCCCCAGTTGGAGAATCTGGCCAAGCGCATCGGCTCGGCCATCGAGGAGCACTTCGAGGGCACCCTGGGGATGAGCTGCGGCATGGCCATGCTGGGTACGGACGAATCCCCCTCGTCGCTGCTTAGGCGCGCGGACAAGGCGTCCTACAACGCCAAGAACCAGGGCGGACGCCGCAACCTCTGGGCTCCGGAGGAGAACGCTTCCTGACGGCTCCCTTCGGGCAGGCGGAAGCTGGCCGCGCCGCCCTGAAATTCACTGCGAATGAACGGACCAAGTTTCGCCCCGGTAGCCCAAAGACGCTCCGGGGCGCGTCATGACCGGCCTGCCGCGCGCATAGGCGCACCGGCACAGGCCGCAAAATCAGAACACTCTCCGCGAGGACATCCGCCATGCTTTTTCGGGTTGAAGTAGCTCCCAAGTCCAACCTTCCTGACGTTCCCGGCCGCCGCGCCGCCATGCGCATCACCCACGAACTGGGAGTGCCCGTGGACGACGCGTCCGTAGTCAAGACCTACACCGTGGCCGGTCTCTCCAGGCAGGACCTGGAAAAAGTTGTCGAAGCAGCTGCCCTGCACGACCCCGTCTCCCACGTTGCGTCGCTTACGCCGCTGGCCTCGGGCTTCGACTGGATCGTGGAGGTGGGCCTGCGCCCCGGCGTCACCGACAACGAGGGCCGCACCGCGCGCGAGACCCTGGCCCTGGTGCTGGGCCTCAGCCGCCAGCAGGCCAAGTCCCTGGCCGTATACGCCTCCAGCCAGTACGCCCTGCGCGGCCAGCTCTCGCGCGAGACCGTGGAGCACATCGCCCGCGACCACCTGTGCAACGAGCTGATCCAGCGCTTCGAGATAAAGTCCGCCGCCGAGTGGGCCGAAAAGCCCGGCTTCGAGGCCAAGGCCGCCCAGGTCACGGGCCAGTCCCTGGACGAGGTGGCGGCCATCGACCTGTCCGCCATGTCCGACGAGGAGCTCATGGCCTTCTCGCGCGAGAACGTGCTGGCGCTCTCGCTGGAAGAAATGCAGGCCATCCGCGCCCACTACGCCCGCCCCGAAGTCACAGCGGCTCGCAAGGCCGCCGGGCTGGGCGCGCACCCCACCGACGCCGAACTCGAAGTGCTGGCCCAGACCTGGTCCGAGCACTGCAAGCACAAGATCTTCGCCGCCGACATCGAGTACGAGAACACCGAGACGGGCCGGAAAGAATCCATCAAGAGCCTCTACAAGACCTACGTGCAGGGCTCCACATCGACCATCCGCAGGAACATGGGCGCGTCCGACATCTGCCTGTCCGTGTTCAAGGACAACGCGGGCGTGATCCGCTTCACCGACGACCACCACCTGTGCGTCAAGGTGGAGACCCACAACTCTCCCTCCGCCCTGGACCCCTACGGCGGAGCCCTGACCGGCATCGTCGGCGTCAACCGCGACCCCATGGGCACCGGAATGGGCGCGAACCTTTTGTGCAACACCGACGTGTTCTGCTTCGCCTCGCCCTTCTACGACCAGCCCCTGCCCCCGCGCCTTTTGCACCCCCGCCGGGTGATGGAAGGCGTGCGCGAGGGCGTGGAGCACGGCGGCAACAAGTCCGGCATCCCCACGGTGAACGGCTCGGTGGTGTTCCACGAACGCTTTCTGGGCAAGCCCCTGGTGTTTTGCGGCACCGTGGGCATCATGCCCGCCCTGGTTAACGGCAAGCCCAGCCAGGACAAGCGCGCCCTGCCCGGCGACATCATCGTCATGACCGGCGGACGCATCGGCAAGGACGGCATCCACGGCGCGACCTTCTCGTCCGAGGAACTGCACGAGGGCTCCCCGGCCACGGCGGTGCAGATCGGCGACCCCATCACCCAGCGCAAGATGTACGATTTCCTCATGCGCGCCCGCGACATGGGCCTGTACCACGCCATCACCGACAACGGCGCTGGCGGCCTGTCCTCGTCTGTTGGCGAGATGGCGGGCGACTCCGGCGGCGCGCTTCTGGACCTGTCCAAGGCCCCGCTCAAGTACGACGGCCTGCGCCCCTGGGAGATCCTGCTGTCCGAGGCGCAGGAGCGCATGACCGTGGCCGTGGGGCCGGACCAGATCGAACGCTTCCTGGCATTGGCCGCCGAAATGGACGTGGAAGCCACTGCGCTCGGCACGTTCACCGACACGGGCATTTTCGCGGTCACCTACGGCGACAAGCCCGTGGCTCTGCTGGACATGGATTTTCTGCACGAGGGAACCCCGCGCATGGTGCTGGACGCCGTCTGGGAGCGCCCCGCCGTCAAGGAGACCCCGGCCCCGGCGTCCGTGGATCATGGCGGACTGCTCAGGCGCATGCTGGGCAGGCTGAACATCTGCTCCAAGGAGTACATGATCCGCCAGTACGACCATGAGGTGAAGGGCGCGAGCGTGGTCAAGCCCCTGGTGGGCGTGGAGCGCGACGGCCCGGCCGACGCCGCCGTGATGCGCCCGGTGCTCGGGCGCAAGGAGGCCCTGGTGCTCTCCCACGGCATCTGCCCCAAATACTCCGACCTGGACGCTTACTGGATGATGGCCGGGGCCATCGACGAGGCCGTGCGCAACGCCGTGGCCGCCGGCGGAGACCTGGCCCACATGGCGGGCGTGGACAACTTCTGCTGGTGCGACCCGGTCCAGTCCGAAAAGACCCCGGACGGCAAGTACAAGCTGGCCCAGCTGGTGCGCGCCAACCAGGCCCTGGCCCACTTCTGCCACGCCTACGGCGTGCCCTGCGTCTCCGGCAAGGACTCCATGAAGAACGACTACACCGGCGGCGGTGAGAAGATCTCCATCCCGCCCACGGTGCTCTTCACGGCCATGTCCGTGATCCCCGACGCCTCCCAGGCCATGACCTCCGACTTCAAGCAGGCAGGGGACGTGATCTACGTGCTGGGCCTGACCCGCCCGGAACTGGGCGGCTCAGAGCTGGCCGACGAGCTCGGTTTCGTCAGCGCCGCCGTGCCCCAGGTGGACGCGCTGTCCGCCAGGAAGCGCTACCAGAGCGTGCGCAAGGCCGCACAGGGCAAGCTGCTGAACGCCTGCCACGACTGCTCCGACGGCGGACTGGCCGTGGCCCTGGCCGAGATGTGCGTGGGCGGCAGGCTCGGCGCGGAGGTGGACCTCTCCCGCGTGCCCGTAAGCTCCGACTGCGTCTCGCCCCTGGAGACACTCTACTCGGAGAGCCACTCGCGCTTCGTGGTGAGCGTGCCCTCCGGCAACGTGCCCAGCTTCGAGAAGGTCTTTGCCGGGCAGTGGATGGCCCCCATCGGGCGCGTTACCGACAGCGGCAAGCTGGTTGTGACATGCGGCGGAGAGGCCGTCCTGAGCGAAGACGTGGAAACGCTGGCCGACGCCTTCAAGGCAACGCTCGACTGGTAACGGGAAACGACATCGAACCACGGACGGCGGGAGCCCTTGCTCCCGCCGTTTTTCATTTGGCGCTTCGCGCAAGACGCCTCGGCAACGCTCTTTCGTTTCGCGACACGTTGCTCCCCCCGGCAAAACCACGCCACCGCAGTGCCCAGACTGCTTGAAGCTTCCGCTCCGGACGTATCCCCGTTCGGACTGGCCTCCCGGTTGCGTACTCCACCGGGCTGCAACTCCCCTGATGCATGCCACGTAATCGGGAAACCATCCTATTTACGCTATTTCGCGATATAATGTGAAAATTCGTGTTGCTCTCAACACAATATGGCCGTAACAGGACCCCGAAGTATTTATTCACTCAACCTGAGCCGTAGGGGGTTGGGCATGCGCGCCGCAGCCGTTCTCCTTGGTGTTGTGTTGATTCTCGGGTTTTCGCTCGCCGGGTTCGCCGCGCAGCCGAAATCCTTCATCGGTTCCAAAGCCTGCTCGGAGTGTCACCAGAAGGAATATGCGTCCTTCTCCAAGTTCTCCAAGAAGGCGCACTCGTTCAAGTCCATCCAGATCATGTCCGCGAAGCTCGAACCTGCCGAGCTTCGGGAATGCTACGCCTGCCACACCACGGGCTATGGCCAGCCCGGCGGCTTCGTGAGCGTCGAGAAAACCCCGGAGCTGGCCAACGCCGGATGCGAGGTCTGCCACGGCCCCGGGTCCGAGCACGCCCAATCCGGCGACAAAAGCCTCATCCAGACAAAACTGACTGTCGAGCAGTGCCAGACCTGCCACAACGAACAGCGGGTCAAATCCTTCGGGTTCAAGCCGATGCTTTTTGGCGGCGCGCATTAGCGCTTCGATTGCCGGGTGTGGTCCCTGCGCCGCGTTCATCTTGAACGAGCCTCGCGGCTCAGCCTTGCGAACCGTATGAGCGATTTTCGAGCACGCAGCACGAGGAGGATTCGGGCATGCACCTGTTTTACCAGTCGTTAGGCGTCCGGGTTCTTCTGCTGATCACGGCGGTCTCCGTGGTGGTTTTCGGGGGACTGTTCGCGGCCAACACAGCCTGGCAGAACCGATCCACCATGGAGCTGGTCTCGGCCAGCTCGGAGCGCACCGCCGACCTCATCCTCATGGCCGTGGAAGAGCCCATGCGCCTGGGCAAAAACACCGAGACCGCCCACGTGTTCGAGAAGGTGGCAAAGCGCGACGCGGCCTCCACCATCTTCCTCACTGACTTCAAGGGCAACGTCACCTACTCCACGGACAAGGCCGCCCTGCGAAAGGATCTCGCCCCCCTCCTGGGCAACCAGGACGTGAGCGCCCTGGTTGCCAGGAGCCTCGCCGGGTCGGAAGGCTCCGCCCGCACCAGCCAGGGCGGCAAGCACCTGCTGGCCATGACCAAGCCCATCAAAAACGAACCCGAGTGCCATCACTGCCACGGCTCGGCCAAGGCAGTGCTCGGCGCGGTGGTCGTCATGCAGGACATCTCCCCCACCGTGGCCCAGACCGGACGCGACCAGCTCATGGGGGCGCTCATCTCGCTGGCCGGGCTGCTGCTGCTCCTGGGGCTGGTCACCTGGTTCATGCGCCGCGCGGTGCTTAACCGCATCCGCACCATCGCCTCCAACACGTCGCTGGTGCGCCAGGGCCGCCACGACGTGGACTTCACCATGTCCGGCCAGGACGAGCTCTCAGGCCTCTCGCGCGATCTGGCGGGCATGGTGCGCACCATCCAGGACCAGCTCGAGTACAACAAAAGCGTCCTGGCCGGCATGAACATACCCGTCTTCGTGACCGACGAATCCGGCGAGTTCTGTTTCGTGAACCCGCAGCTGGCCGAAATCCTGGGAAAAGACGTGACAGACCTGGCCTGCCGCCACGCGGACATCACCCTGAGCGAGGGCGGCGCGCCCATCACCCTGGCTGCGGACGTGATGAAGTCCGGACAGGCGGCAAGCGGCAAGCTCCACTACGAGCGCGGCGACGGCGTCATTTTCCCGCTGCACTATGAAATTTCGCCCCTGCGCGGCGCGAAAGGGCAGGCCCTGGGCGTCATCGCCGTGTTCATGGACCTCACGGAGGAAGAAGAGGCCAAGCTGCGCATCGAGGAACAGCGCATGAACCTCATGGAGGTGGCCCAGGAAGTGCGCCGCGTGTCGGCCGACCTGTCCTCATCCGCCAGGGAGCTGTCCCAGCAGATGGAATCGCTGGCTTCAAGCGTGGATGAGACCGCCGCACAGACCTCCACGCTGACCAAGGCCATGGACCAGATGAACGACACGGTGCTCGAAGTGGCCAGAAACGCCGGGGAGACCGCCAAGGCCTCGGACAAGGCCAACACCGTGGCCAGGGAAGGCGGACAGGAGGTCACCCGCACAGCCAGCGAGACGCGCCTGGTGGCATCGAGGGCCGAAGAGCTGGCCGGTTCGCTGGGAGAGCTCAAGGACCGCGCCATGAACATCGGCAGGATCATGGACGTGGTGGGCGACATCGCCGACCAGACCAACCTGCTGGCCCTGAACGCGGCCATCGAGGCGGCCCGAGCCGGTGACGCCGGGCGAGGCTTCGCCGTGGTGGCCGACGAGGTGCGCAAACTGGCAGAGAAGACCATGCAGGCCACCGCCGAAGTGGCCCAGGCGGTCACGCAGATCCAGGACGGCACCAGCCGCGCGGCATCCGGCATGGCAGGCACCAAGGACGCCGTGGAGCAGGCTGCCGCCATGGCCGAGGGAACCGGCAAGGTCTTTGCGGACATCGTGGAGCAGTCCAACCGCATCGCGGACATGATACGGACCATCGCCTCGGCGGCAGAGGAGCAGTCCTCCACCAGCGAGACCATCAACGAGAACGTGGGCCACATCAACGGCCTTTCGCAGGACATCGCCGCACGCATCCAAGAGGCCAACCAGCGCATCAGCTCCGTGCGCGACATGTCCAACCATCTGGCGAGGCTTGCGGAAAAATTTTCGGGCCAGAGCGAATCGCGACAAGCACTTCAGGCTTGACAATGTCCCCCTGTTGGAAAGATAGAATTAAAACCGTGAGCCGGGCTTTGTAGTCATCTCCTCCCAGGCAGATGCCCAAACCCATTCACAACGGCTGGTAAACCGGGTATAGCCCGCTTGTTCGGAGCGTTACGCCGCTTCGATTGTAGTCAGGAGCCTTGACCTCTTTGCCGCTCAGGCAAGGATTCGCCCTTGGGCGAACCCGGCGCTGAGGGCCAAAAGATGGTAGCTTGCTCCCGACATTTCTTCAGGAGGCCACATGGATAAGTACGTCTGCAACGTCTGTGGATATGTGTACGATCCCGCCGAGGGCGACCCCGAAAACGGCGTCTCCCCCGGCACCAGCTGGGATAAAGTGCCCGACGACTGGGCCTGTCCCGTCTGCGGAGCACCCAAAAGCGAATTCGTCAAGGAATAAGCCCGTCTTGCAAAGGGCCCGCCGCCCCGCCGGGCGGCGGGCCCTTTGCCTTTCTTCCATCCCCCCCCTTTCGAGGTACCGAAATGACTGCCGCCGAGATCAAAAAAGACATATACTGGATTGGCGCCGTGGACTGGGACCGCCGCAACTTCCACGGCTACTCCCTGTCCCCCCAGGGCACCACATACAACGCGTTTCTCATCAAGGACCAGAAGAACACCGTCATCGACACGGTTGAAGACCGTTTCGCCGGGAAACTTCTGTGCAACATCGCCCACGTGATGCCGCCCTCCGAGGTGGACTACATCGTGGTCAACCACGTGGAGCCCGACCACTCCGGCGCGCTGCCCGAGCTGGTGAAAGCCTGCAAGCCCGAGAAGATCTTCTGCTCTGTCATGGGCGAAAAGGCCCTCAAGGAATACTACGACATTTCGGGCTGGCCGCTCCAGGTGGTCAAGACCGGCGACAGCGTCTCCATCGGCAGCCGCACCCTGCGCTTCGTCGAAACCCGCATGCTGCACTGGCCCGACTCCATGATGACCTACGTGGAGGAAGACAAGCTCCTTATCTCCTCCGACGCCTTCGGCCAGAACTACGCCACCTCCGCGCGCTTCGCCGACGAGGTGGACCAGGGCGAACTGGCCAGGCAGCTGTCGCGCTACTACGCCAACATCGTGCTGCCCTTCTCCTCCGTGACGCTGAAGCTCCTGGACGAATTCGGCAAGCTGGGCTGGCCCGTGGACATGATCGCCCCGGACCACGGCCTGATCTGGCGCGGCGAGGGCGTGGCCCGCGTGCTGGACGACTACCGCCGCTTCGCCCTGCAAAAGCCCGTCAACCGTGCCGTGGTGTTCTACGACACCATGTGGCGCTCCACCGAGAGGATGGCCCACGCCATCGCCGAAGGGCTGGTCGAGGCCGGAACCCCCGTGCGGGTGATGTCGCTCAAGTCCGACCACCACTCCGACGTGATGGCCGAGGTGTTCGAGGCCGGGGCGGTCGTGGTGGGCTCCGCCACCCACAACAACGGCGTGCTGCCCCTGGTCTCAGCCATGCTGACCTACATGAAGGGCCTGAAGCCCCTGAACAAGGTCGCTGCGGCGTTTGGCTCCTATGGCTGGAGCGGCGAGTCCCTCAAACTGGTAAACGAAGCCCTGGCCGCCATGCACTTCGACATGGTGGAAGGCGTGCGCGCCAAGAACAGGCCCACCCACGACCAGCTCAAGGCCTGCGTGGAGATGGGCCGCAACGTGGCCAAGACTCTCCAGGCCAAGATCGCAGCCTCCTGAATCACATAGCGCATCTCAAAGGGGGGCGGCTTGGCCGTCCCCCTTTTGCATGTTCCAGCGACTGTAACTGAGCCCAATACGCCCGGCTCTGTCTTGCATGCGGGCATCGGACCGCCGCGTCTGTTGCACTGTCCGCGTTGACCGTGCCCTGGAAATTTGCTAAATCTTGCCTTTGGATACTTTATCCTGTCAGTTTGAGCATTTAGCTCACCTTGCCCTAACCAGCATCATAAAGAATGACTTATACTCTGATCCAAGCCCTTCGAGGCCTGCTATGCGTGGGCGTCGTGTTCATGCATATCAAGATATATCTCGCACGCTCGGGCGATCCGTCCCTTTTTGACTTCATGCCGAACATCTTCGGCGGCATCCCCTGCGGTTTTTTCGCAATATCCGGTTATTTCATGGCCTTCCTGGTGGACCGCTGCGCTCCCAACTTCCTGGTGCAACGCCTGCTGCGCGTCTATCCCACCTACTTCCTGGTGGTGGCCATATCGTTTGTGTTGCGTGCCTTCACCAGCATGCCGCTTGATTTCGACAACCTCCCCGCCGTTCTTTCCCTGCTGCCCTTCGGCATGGGCAAGAGCTACAAGCTGGGCATAGAATGGACCCTGGTCTACGAGATCTGGTACTATTTCATCTGCGCCTTCTTCTGCCGCCCGAAATGGAACCGGCACTTCCCGGCGTTCCTGCTGGCATGGCTGTTCGCGGTGATCCTCTCGGACATCTCCGGCTTCACGCCGCCCAAGCCGCTGCCGAACGTCGCCTCCATCTGGCTCTCCATCTGGAACTACTCCTTCATCCTGGGCGCGCTGACATTCTATTACATCCAGCGCAGAAACGAACCCGCGACGCAGGCCTGGGCCGCCCAGGTGGCCCTGGCGACCACCTGCGTCATCTCGGTGCTGTACTCGCAGGCCTACGCCGTGCTGTACACCCTGGGCGTGATTTCCTGCCTGCTCATCGACTGGCTCATCCGCCTGGAGAGCCGGGTGCGCTCCCCCAGACTGCTGGCGCAACTGGGCGACTACTCCTACGCGCTCTACCTTGTGCACTCCAACATCATCATCCTGGTACTGGACCGCTGGACAGCCATTACCGGCCAGCCTCCCGGACTCATCGCCGGGCTCATCGCCCTGGTTTTGTGCATGGGGGCCTTCTGGTACCTGGGACAGGTGGACGTCTCACTGCACAAGCTCCTGAAAACCTGGGTGAACCGCGCCCTGGCCGAGGGCCTGGCCATGACCCTGCGCAGGCACATGCCCTGGCTTCAGGCTGTGGCCCCGCTGGACAAGAACAAGCCCTAGCAGCACCCCCCTGCTAAACATGGGTACGCCTGCAGACATATTGCAGAACCTCACGCCCTTGCCTTCAAGACCTCAATGCAGATTTAGGTCTGTCCTGAGTCTCCACGCGGGTTGATTCCCGGCGCCGCCCCGGCGCGGACCTGATGGCTTCATGCCCCCTGACATTGACAACCCGCTGCCTCTGCCTCGGCGCGCAGGAAATCCCTGCGGCATTGCTCGGAAAAATACCGCATATTCCCCTGATTCGCGTTGACAGGTTTCAGGCATAGGCATATGAGACAAACAAGCTCTTATTTGTCCTACTGAGGAACCGCATGAAACTGACCCGTGCCGCCGAATACGCCATCCGCTGCGTGCTCTACCTGGCCAAACGCCCCCCGGGGCAACTGGCCAGCCGCCGCGAGGTGTCCGAGGCCATGGACATCCCCATGGCCTTCCTGGGCAAGATCGTCCAGGGCCTGGCCAAGGCGGGCGTCCTGGTGGTGCGCCAGGGAGCGCGCGGCGGTTATGAATTGGCGCTTCCCCCGGGCGATATTTCTCTGCTAATGGTCGTGGAAGCCATCGACGGAGAAATACTGGTGAATGAGTGTCTTTCCAGGCCCCAGGAATGCGGACGCAGCCGTTTCTGCGCCGTGCACCGCGTCTGGGACAAGGCCAGGACGCAGTTTCGGGACACGCTGCGTTCGGCGAGCTTTTCGGATCTGGCGGCCAGCGACGACTGCCCCGGCTCCGACGTGCACGCCAAACGCAACGTCCCCGTGGCCAGACTCCCCTGAGAGCCGGATGCCGCGCAGTTTGTCCAGAGTGCGGCGAAGCAGTGCAGTGAGTGGTTAAGGAATTGGAGTTCGGATCAATCAATCGTGACAACAGGCATCACCTTTCAACCGGCCAGGCATAGGAGAGAAGGCGCATGGACACCTTGATGCTTTCCCGTTTGCAGTTTGCCGCCGCCACCTTCTTCCATTTCATCTTCGTTCCGCTGACGCTGGGACTCTCCATCATCGTTGCGCTCATGGAGACAAAATACGTCCGCACCGGCGATGAAATGTACAAGAAGATGGCCAAGTACTGGGGCAAACTCTTTCTCATCAACTTCGCAATAGGCATCGTCACCGGCATAACCCTCGAATTCCAGTTCGGCACCAACTGGTCGCGCTATTCGGCCTACGTGGGCGACATCTTCGGCCCCCTGCTGGCCATCGAGGCATCCGTGGCGTTCTTCCTGGAATCCACCATGATCGGCGTGTGGGTGTTCGGCTGGGACAAGCTCTCCAAACGCATGCACGCCACAGCCATCTGTCTGGCGGCCTTCGCGGCCAACCTCTCGGCCCTGTGGATCATCATCGCCAACGGCTTCATGCAGAACCCGCTGGGCTACGTGATGCGAAACGGACGCGCCGAGCTCGACGACTTCGTGGCGCTGATCACCAACCCCTTCGCCTGGAGCCAGTACATCCACACGCTGTCGGCGGCGTTTTTGCTGTCGGGCTTCTTCGTGATGGCGGTGTCCTCCTGGCACCTGCTGCGCAAGAACGAAGTGACGTTCTTCACCAGCTCCTTCAAGTACGGGGCGGTGATGTCGCTGATCTTCTCAGTGGTGCTGGTCGCGCATGGCCACCTGCACGGCAACGAGGTCGCCCAGATCCAGCCCGCCAAGCTCGCGGCCATGGAAGCGCACTGGCACACCCAGAAAAACGCCCCCATGTACCTGCTGACCATCCCCGACGCGGCCAACGAGAAGAACTCGGTGGAAGCCTTCGGCATCCCGGGCCTCTTGTCCATGCTGGCCTTCAACGACCCCAACGCCGAGGTGAAAGGACTTCTGGACTTCAAGCCCGAAGACCGTCCCCCCGTGGGCATCACCTTCTGGAGCTTCCGCATCATGGTGATCCTGGGGACGCTGTTCCCGCTCCTGGCGTTCTTCGGCTGGTGGAAATCCAACAAGCTGACCGAATACCCCGCCTATCTGCGCGCCATGATCTGGGCCTTGCCGCTGCCCTACATCGCCATCCAGGCGGGCTGGGCCGTGGCCGAGGTGGGACGTCAGCCCTGGATCGTCCACGGGCTCATGCGGACCAAGGACGCGGTCTCCCCGGTGGACCCCTCCCAGGTGGCCATCTCGCTGGCGGCGTTCATCATCGTGTACGCCTTCCTGGGCATCGTCGACATCTACCTCTTGGTGAAGTACGCCAAGCAGGGCCCGGTCCACTAACCTCAAGGAGAATGACATGGAACTCGGAACCATCTGGTTTCTCTTATGGGGCGTGTTGTGGGCCGTCTACTTCGTGCTGGACGGCTTCGATCTGGGCGTGGGCATGCTTTCGCCGGTCATCGCCAAGAACGACGTTGAAAAACGCATCCTCATGAACTCCGTCGGCCCCTTCTGGGACGGCAACGAGGTCTGGCTCATCACTGCCGGCGGCGTGACCTTCGCGGCCTTCCCCGGAACCTACGCAGTGCTGTTCTCGGCCATGTACTCGGCGCTGATGCTCCTTCTGTTCGCGCTCATCTTCCGGGGCATCTCCTTCGAGTTCCGCTCCAAGATGGAGACGCCCGGCATGCGCAAGCTCTGGGACAACATCCACTTCGTGGGCAGCTTCCTCCCGGCGCTGCTCCTGGGCGTGGCCTTCGCCAACATCTTCAAGGGCATCCCCATCGACAAGGACGGCGTCTACCAGGGCACCCTGTTCACTCTGCTGAACCCCTACGGCCTGTGCGGCGGCGTGCTGTTCGTGTGCGCCTTCATCATGCACGGGGCGCTGTACCTGTGCTGCAAGACCGAAGGCGTCCTGCGCGAGCGGGCCATGCGCGTGGCCGAGAAGATCTGGCCCGCGCTGCTCCTGATCGCCGTGTTGTTCCTGGTGTTCTCTGCGGTCGCCACGCAGCTCTTCCAGAACTACCTGGACAACCCCCTCTTGATGCTCATCCTGGCCCTGCCCGTGGGCGGCCTGCTGATGCAGCGCGTGTACATCGGGCAGCACCGCTTCGCCGCAGCCTGGACCGCCAGCGCCGTGACCATCGCGGGCGTTGCGCTGTTCGGCGTGGTGGGGCTGTTCCCGAAACTCTTGCCCTCCAGCCTGAACCCGGCCTGGTCCATGACCATCGCCAACAGCTCGTCCTCGCCGCTGACGCTGAAGATCATGCTGGTGGTGGCGCTTACCTTCGTGCCCATCGTCATCTTGTATCAGGCGTGGGTGTACAAGACCTTCAACCACAAGGTGAATGAGAAGAGCGTGGAGTACGACGAAGCGTACTAAGGTCAACTTCCTCACGACATGAATCAGCAACCCCCCGGAACAAAAGTTCCGGGGGGTTTTTATTTCGCACTTTACCAATGAACTTGCAGGAGTTATTCTTTGAATATCGTCGGGGTATCCCATGCTGCTGCGCATCATCACCCTGGCCTTTGCGGCCATTCTTCTCCAGGCGTCCTCTGGCTGGACGCAACCTCTGCGCATCCTGTTCGATCAGGCCAACCCTCCGTTCATGTACGCCGCCGACAACAAGGCTGTGGGCATCTACCCCGCGATCATCGCGGAGGCCTTCACGCGCATGGGCCAGCCAGTGACCCTGGAAGCCCTTCCCTGGAAGCGGGCGCTCATCTCCATGGATGACGGACATGCAGGAGTGGCGGGAATCTACAAAACCGAGGAGCGGCTGCACAAATACGACTACAGCGACTCCCTCTTCGAGGAAACGCTCCTGGTGGTGACCCGCGCAGGCAGCGGCCTGAAGTACGAGGGGATCGAATCCCTGCGCGGGAAGATGCTGGGCATCAGCAGAGGCTGGACCTACGGCGACGAATTCGAGGCTGCGCGCAAGGCGGGCGTGTTCCAGGTGGAGGAAGCCGACGGCGACGGCCAGAACCTGGAAAAGCTGCGCGCCCAGCGCATCGACGTGATCCTATGCGTGCGCGAGGCGGCATTTTCCGCCATGGCCGGAACAGGGTCCCGCGACAAGTTCACCATCCAGGAGAAGCCCTTCAGCGTCACCCCGGCGTTCCTCGCGTTTTCCAGACAGGAGCATATGAAACAAACATTGGCGGAGTTCAACGCTGCGCTGCGCTCCATGCGCGAAGACGGCACCTGGGACAACATCGTCACCAGCATATTGGGGAAGTGACGCCCCGCAGCCTCTTCTCATCATCCCCGCCCCCGTGCTATCCATGCGGCAATCACTCCCGAGGAGGCCCCTCATGGACCGCAACACCGCACTCATCCTCTGGTTCGAAGATATCACCATAGACGACGTGCCCCTGGTGGGCGGTAAGAACGCCTCCCTGGGCGAGATGGTCCGCGAACTCGGCCCCAAGGGCGTGCGCGTGCCGGGCGGTTTCGCCGTGACCGCCACGGCCTACCGGCTCCTGCTGGACCACAACGACGCCGCGCGCAAGATCCGCAGCATCCTGAACGACCTGAACACCCACGACATGGAAAATCTGGCCCAGCGCGGCCGCAAGGTGCGCGCCCTGGTGCGCTCGCTGGCTTTCCCGGACGAGTTGCGCCGGGCCATCGAGCAGGCCTACGCCGAGCTTGAAAAGCGCTACGGCGCAAGCTGCGACGTGGCCGTGCGTTCCTCGGCCACCGCCGAGGACCTGCCAGACGCCTCCTTCGCGGGGCAGCAGGAGACCTACCTGAACATCCACGGCGTGGAAGAACTGATGGAGGCCTGCCAGCGCTGCTTCGCCTCGCTTTTCACCAACCGCGCCATCTCCTACCGGGTGGACAAAGGCTTCGACCACTTCGCCATCGCCCTGTCCATCGCGGTGCAGAAGATGGTGCGCTCGGACCTGGCCTCGTCTGGCGTCATGTTCTCCATCGACACGGAGTCCGGCTTCAAGGACGCGGTGTACATAACCGGCGCGTGGGGCCTGGGCGAGAACGTGGTGCAGGGCGCTGTCAGCCCCGACGAGTACTACGTGTTCAAGCCCACGCTGCGCCTGGGATTCAGGCCAGTGATCATGCGAAAGACCGGCGAGAAGGCCATCAAGATGGTCTACACGGATGACGCCAAGTCCCCCACCAAGAACGTGGACGTGCCCCTGTCCGACCGGCGCAGGCTGGTGGTCACGGACAACGAGGTGCTCGAGCTGGCCCGCATGGCCATGGTCATCGAGGACCACTACTCCGCCAGGGCAGGACACTTAAAGCCCATGGACATCGAGTGGGCCAAGGACGGCGTCACGGACGAGCTGTTCATCGTGCAGGCACGGCCAGAGACGGTTCACTCCCAGAAGGACGTGAACGTGCTGCGCAAGTACGTACTCGGCCAGACGGGCGAGGTGCTGGCCGTGGGCAAGGCCGTGGGCGAGATGATCGGCAGGGGCGGCGCGCACATCATAAAAGAGGCCGCCAACATCAAGCAGTTCAAGCGTGGCGAGGTGCTGGTCACGGACATGACCGACCCGGACTGGGAACCCATCATGAAGATCGCCTCGGCCATCGTCACCAACCGGGGCGGGCGCACCTGCCACGCGGCCATCGTCTCGCGCGAGCTTGGCATCCCCTGCGTGGTGGGCACCGGCCACGGCACCGAGCGGATCGCCGAGGGGCAGGAAATAACCGTGGACTGCTCCCAGGGCGCGGATGGGCGCGTATACCGGGGGCTCCTGGACTTCACCGTGGAGGAGTTGAACCTCTCGGACATCCCGCGCCCCAAGACCAAGATCACCATGAACCTGGCCGCACCGGACCAGGCCTTCGAGAAGAGCTTCATACCAAACGACGGCGTGGGGCTCGCGCGCGAGGAATTCATCATAAACTCCGCCATCCGCATCCACCCGCTGGCGCTGCTGCACTTTGACGCGCTCACAGACCAGGCGGCCAAACAGACCATCGCGGACATGACCTTCACCTACAAGGACAAGGCCCAGTACTTCGTAGACAAGCTGGCCGAGGGCGTGGGCATGCTGGCCGCCGCCTTCTATCCCAAGCCGGTGATCGTGCGTCTGTCGGATTTCAAGACCAACGAGTACGCCAACCTGATCGGCGGCGCGCAGTTCGAGCCGCGCGAGGAGAACCCCATGATCGGCTGGCGCGGGGCCAGCCGCTACTACTCGGACGCCTACAAGGAGGCCTTCGCCCTGGAGTGCCGGGCCATCCGGAAAATCCGCGACGAGATGGGGCTTGTGAACCTGGAGGTGATGATCCCTTTCCCGCGCACCGTGGAGGAGGCCCGCAGGGTGGTGGACACCATGGCCGGATACGGCCTGAGGCAGGACGAGAACGGCCTGAGGGTGATCGGCATGTGCGAGATTCCCTCCAACGTCATCATGGCCGAGGAGTTCCTGGAGGTGTTCGACGGCTTCTCCATCGGCACCAACGACCTGACACAGCTGATCCTGGGCGTTGACCGCGACTCGGAGCTGGTGGCCCATGTGTATGACGAGCGAAACCCCGCAGTGAAGAAGATGGTCAAACAGGTGATCGAGGTGTGCAACGCCAAGGGCAAGTACATCGGCATCTGCGGGCAGGCCCCGTCGGACTACCCGGAGTTCGCGGAGTTCATCGTGGAGTGCGGCATCCAGAGCATGTCGCTCAATCCGGACACGGTGATCAAGACCACCCTGGCCGTGGCGGCGCTGGAGAAACGGCTGGGGAGGTAGCAGGGAGCACGTTTTGGGCAGCAGGAGCCGGGCGGGCGCGTCCGGCCCCTGTTCCGGTTTTCGGCGTTCCCTGTTACCAGACCACTCCATGACGAACAGGTGCGCCCCATGACCGTAGCCGTCGCCGTATCCGGCGGCATGGACAGCCTCCTGGCCCTGGCGCTCGTACGCGAGGCCGGTCACGACGCGCTGGCCCTGCATGCCCACTTCCTGCCCCCTGACGACCGCCAGCTCCGCCTCGTGCGGGCGCTGGACGATCTGTGCCGCTCTCACGGCGTGCCCTTTGCCGCCGTGGACCTCTCCGGCGAGTTCAGGCGTTTGGTGATTGAGCCCTTCATGGACGCCTACGCCGCAGGGCTCACCCCCAACCCCTGCGCCGCCTGCAACCGGGACATGAAGTTCGGCCTGCTGGCGGACGAGGCCGTGCGCCTGGGCGCTGGGCGCATCGCCACCGGTCATTACGCCCGCCAGGATGAGCGCGGGGGCCTCCTGCGCGGAGCCGACCCCGCCAAGGACCAGAGCTATTTCCTGACGCTTACGCCCCCGGAAAAACTCCGGCGCGCCCTGTTCCCGCTGGGGGAATGGCGCAAGGCCGACGTCCCGGCGGCCCTGGCCTCGCGCGGACTTGCCCCGCCGCTGCCCTCGGAGAGCCAGGAGGTCTGCTTCGTCCCAGGTGACGACTACCGGGCCTTCCTGCAGGACCAGGGCGCACGCGTCCCCGGTCCCGGCCCGGTGCGCCTGCCGGACGGGCGCGAGATTGGCCGCCATCAGGGGCTGTGGCGGCACACCATCGGACAGCGCAAGGGCCTGGGCATCCCCTGGAGCGAGCCGCTGTACGTGCTGGACAAGATCGCCAGCGAGAACGCGCTGATCGCGGGTCCGAAGTCCGGCCTTGATGCCCATGACTGCCATGTTCGCGAGGTGAACCTGCTGGTCCCCTTCGAGGAGTGGCCAGATGCGCCGCTGGCCCAGACCTGCTACCGCCAGCGCCCCGCTCCGGTGCGGGCGTCGCTGGCGCGCGACGGCCTCTTGTCCCTGCGCTTCGACAATCCCATCCCAAAGCCCACGCCCGGACAGGTGGCGGCGGTGTTCGACGGTTCCGGGCGCGCCCTGGCGGGCGGGGTCATCCTGTAGCATCGGCCAGACACTTCCTCGTGCAGGCGGGCGGCCCTCCGAAGTCCGATCATGGCTTGAAGTTGCCGGGAACCTTGCGTATCCCACGAACGCACACCAACCATCATGCAAGGCCCATCCGTGACACCTGATTCGACCGACCGCACCGACCGCGTCCTCGTGGCGCTCATCACCCTCGCGGCCGCGTGGCTGCGCTTTCTGCACATGGAGCAGCCCTCCCTGTGGTGGGACGAGTTCATCACCGTGGGCGCGTCGCTTCGCCCCCTGCCTGACATGCTGGCCGTGCTCCAGAGCATCGGGCCTTCGGACATCGGCGTGGAGCTGTTCCCGCCCCTGGCGCACGTCCTCACCCACTTGCTCGCCGCCGTTGCCAAGTCCGACGTGCTCATGCGCCTGCCCGGCCTGCTGGCTGGCGTGGCCGCCGTCCCGGCCGTCTACATGCTGTGCCGCAAGCCCCTTGGCCGCCTGAGCGCCCTGCTGGCCGCCCTGATGCTGGCCGTGTCGGTCTATCATCTGCACTTCAGCCGCGAGGTGCGCCCCTATTCGCTGTTCATGCTGGAGAACCTGCTGGCCCTGCATGTGCTGTACACGGCCCTGACCGAGGGACGCAGGAGACTCCTGTGGTGGTACGGGGCGCTGGCTGCGGCCATGCTCTACACCTCCTACATGGCCGCCACACTGATCTTCGCGCAAGTGACAGCCGCAGCTGTTATCCTTTTCTGGCGTTTGAGGGAGGATCGCCGCGAGGCCCTCGCCCTGGCCTGGACGCTTTTCCTGGCCCTGGCCCTGGCCGGTGCGGCCTACCTGCCCTGGGCGCAGGGGCAGCTGAACGTCTTCGCGCTTCTGCGCGACCCGACCTTCACGCCCAAGTTCAACCTGGATTTCGTGGCGTCCTCCCTCAAGGAGTTCGCGGCCTTCGCCTATCGCGGCGAAATCCCCATGGGCTGGGCCTTCGCGGCGCTCGGGCTTGCGGGATGCGCCTGCGCGCTCAGGAGCGGGCGAATCTGGTTCGTCCTGCTGCTGTCGCTCTGGGTGCTCATGCCCATCGCTGGCATCTTCCTGGCCAAGGCGCGCATGGAATTGTCCTCACGCTACATCTTCTCCCTGTTCCTGTTCCTGAACATCTTCGCGGCCCACGCCCTGGCCCTGGCCGTCGAATGGGTATCGGACAGGCTCTTCGGCACCGAGCGCCCCATATTCGCGGCGCGCCTGACCGTCTCGACGCTTTTGCTCCTGCTGCTGGCCTCGCCGAACCTGACCAGCCTGAGCGAGTACTATTCGCGCGAGACCTCGCACTACAAGGAGCTGGTGGACTACCTGGCCGAGAACAGGAACAACCAGGACCTCATCCTCTACTTCAACCCGCGCAACCTGAAGCTGGTGTTCGACTGGTACGGCCAGGGCCTCATCCCCACGGCCAGGGAGCTGCCCCTCTCGGGCTACCACCGGGCCTTCCTGCTGGCCCCGGACTCGACCAAAGCCCAGGACAAGTTCCCGCTGGCCGTCCGCCGCGCCCACCTGGAAGACGTGGACATCCTGAGCTTCGGGCTGGCCCGCACCCCCGTGTGCCCCATGACTGCGGACGCGCAGGGCCGCTACGTCCACGAGGAGAACTTTTCCGGCTTCTCCATGCTGGAGGATGCCTTCCGCGCGTCCAACATGGTCCCCTCGCCCCTGACCAAGACGCTCACCCGGCACGACGCCGGGCTGCCCGGCTGGGCAGAATACCGCTTCCAACCCCAGCCCGGCAGCGAGATCACCGGAGCCACGCTCACGGCGACCTTCTCGGTGATACTGGCCCCAGGCATCACAACGGACGACCGAGCCGCGCTGATTTTGTCCGTGGACGGGAAAGAGCCCCGGAAACTGGCTGAAGTGTCCATGGACTCCTTCAGGCAGCCAGACGGCAACCTGATTCCCGCCAACCACGAACGCAAACGCTCCGTTACCCTCTCTCTGAACCTGGACCGTGATCTGGCCGGAGCGCGCTCGTTCGACCTCAGGCTGGAGCAGCCCTCGGCAACGCGCTCAGGGCCGATAGAGCTCGAGGATTTCCGGCTGGAGGCGAGCCTCGCCGGACAGCAGGCCGGGCGCGAGGCCCTGCCCCTGGCGCTCCTGGAGCAGCTGCCCGTGGTCCCCTGGACTCCCAAGGTCGACCTGACGCTCTCGCGCGCTCTGTACGCCTTCAGCCTCGATCCGGAGTTGTCTCGTCCCGGCCTGGGTTCCCCCCAGGCGCACGAGGCCTACCAGCGCGCGTATCCCGGCGACAAACCCGTGCGCGTGCTGGCCTACCCTGACGGCAGCCCGGCCATCGCCCTGTACGACCCGGCCCTGGCGCATCCCGCCCTGCGCGTGACGCCCGGTTCGCAGCGCATCCTGGAGGCGTTTCCGTCCTCGCGCCGGATCATCGCCTCCATGAAGCTCGCGGGCGCGCTGGACAAGCCCGTCCTCACCCTGGACCGCATGGAGATCCCCCTGCCGGTGACCTGCCCAGCCCCGGCCACCCTCACGGTGAACCCCAACGGCCAGGGAGAGCTGGTGTTTACGCCGCTGTACACGGCGGCGCAATTCGACCCGGCCACGCTTGCGTCGTCCGAAAACATCAAGCGCATCCCCGACGAGGACTGCCTGACCTGCGACCAGGATCGGCCCTGCTCCCTGACCTACTCCATGCGCTCGGAGATGCCGGTCACCTCGCTTCGCATCCGGGCCTATCCCCGCGTGTACAGCGACGCGGGCGGCAAGAACGCCGTGCGCACCCTGATCTCCACGGACGGCCTCTCCTGGCGCGAGGTGAACAGCTACCGCAGCACCGGTTCCGGGCGCTGGGAGGGCTGGAAGATTCCCCAGTACACGCGGGTGCGCCTGGACAAGCCCGCGCGTGAGGTGCTGGTGCGCTTCGAGCTGGCCGGGCAAAAGACCCAGCTGTGGTCAGCGCCAGACGCCCTGATGCGCTTCGAGGCCCGGCTGGACGCATCCGCCCTGCCCGCGCCGCTTATGGACAAGTGGCCCGTGCGCCTGGGGCTTCGCCACGCCTCGCCCCTGGACGTAATGCTCCTGGACGCGCCGCAGCCCTTCCCGGACCACTTGCGGAGGACCAGATGACCCCTGTGGCCAACGCCCTCATCGACCGCGACGGCACCATCATCGTGGAGCGCCACTATCTGCACGACCCGGAGCAGGTGGAGCTGGTTCCGGGCGCGGGCGAGGCCCTGGCCCGCCTGAGCCGGGCGGGCGTGCGCCTGTTCGTGGTCACCAACCAGTCCGGCATCGGGCGCGGCTACTACAGCGAAGCGGATTTCCGAGCCGTACAGGAGCGCCTCGCGCAGTTCCTGGCCCCGTTCGGAGTCGCCTTCGAGGATGTGGCCTTCTGCCCCCACGCCCCGGACGAGGCCTGCGGCTGCCGCAAACCGGAGCCTGGCATGTGGGACGACCTGTGCGCCGCCCATGGGCTCAAGCCCGAAGAGAGCGTGATGATCGGCGACAACGCCTCGGACGTGGCCTTTGGGCGAAACTGCGGCTTCGCGCAGTCCGTGCTGGTGCTGACCGGGCACGGCAAACGCTTCGCGCAGAGCTTCGGCCTGCCCGAGGAGATCCCCGCCGGGAGCACGCCCGGCTGGCTGCGACTGGACGCCCCCGGCCCCGGCCAGCCCACGGCCCTGGCGCGCGACCTGGGCGCGGCAGTGGACTTCATCCTGGATAATCACAGCGGAAAATCTTCATGACCTGCCACAGCAATCCTTGCGCACTCACCACCAGACGGGCGGCCATCCCATGAGCGCGGCAAAACGCTTCGCCTCGGCCCTGGCCGGGCAGTGGGCCGCCACCCTGTATTCGGCGGTGCTCTCCACCCTGCTGTCGTTTGCGCTGGGACGCTTTCTCGGCCCGGAGTCCTTCGGGGCGTACTCCTACATCCTGACCATGGCCTCGCTGTTCGCCATCCTGCAGGACGGCGGCTTCTCCACGCTCATCTTCCGGGAGGCGGCGCAGCGCTCCGAGCATCTCGCGGGCGGAGCGCCCATCGAGCGCCAGGCCCTGGGGCACGCCGTCATGGTCACGGGGGCGGGGCTTGCGCTGGTGTGGCTGTTCCCGCTGGAGCACAAGACGGCGCTTGCCTTTGCCGTGATGTACTACGGCCTGTTCGCGGTGGGGAACTACCTCGCGGCGGACATGAAGGGACACGGCCTCTTTGAGCGCGAGGCCAAATGGCGCATCCTGGTGCGTACCTTCACCGTGAGCGCCGTGGGGCTGGCCCTGGCCCTGCCCTCCACCGGGCCGGCGCTGCTCTTCGCCGGGTGGGTGGCCGGATTCGGGGCGGCGTTGTGCCTGCCCATGGCCGCACCCATCCGCATGATGCCGAGCTTTCGCATCAACCCGGAGCTCTACAAGAGTTGCGGGGCGTTCCTGCTCATAAGCGCAGCCACCACCATCTACTTCAAGTCCGACATCATCCTGCTCACCCACCTGACCGACGATCCGGGCGCAGTGGGGCAATACGCCGCAGCCTACCGGCTGGTGGAGGCCGCCGTGCTGTTCTGCACGCCGCTGACCCAGCTCTTTTTTCGCAAGCTGCGCATGACCATCCACCAGCCGGAAGTGTTCCGGCGCGCCTTCCGCGTGCAGATGGGCGTGATGTGCGCCCTGGCAGCCTCGGGCACGACCCTGGCCATGCTCCTGGGGCCATGGATCATTGATCTGGCGTACGGCCAGAAGTTCCTCCCGGCCCAGACCCTGTGCCTGTGGCTTCTTCCCTCGCTCCTGTTCATCCTGCCAAACGGCATCCTCACCCAGGCGCTGATCGCCGTGGGACGCGAGGGATTTTACGCGCGCGTCACCCTGGCCACGGCGCTGGCCAACATCATCCTGAACGTGGCCCTCATCCCCTGGCTGGGAGCCAAAGGCTCGGCCCTGGCCACGGTGCTCACCGAAGCGGCGCTGACCGCCGGGCTTGCCTTCGGGGTCTACGCGCGCAAAACGCCCAAACATCGGACACCAGCATGACCACAGCCCCCTTCGCCAGCGAGGACAACTTTCTGGCCGCCATCACGGCCCGGTTCCCCAACGTCCACCCCCACATGATACTGGGGCGCGGGGACGACTGCGCCCTGCTCAACTGCCCCGGCACCATGGCCATGACCACGGACCTCTTCGTGGAGGACGTGCACTTTCGGCGCGGGTACTTTTCCCCGCAGGACGTCGGGCACAAATCCCTGGCCGTGAACCTGAGCGACATCGCCGCCATGGGCGGCAAACCGCTTGGCTTCAGCCTGGGTCTGGCCGGGCCGCCGGACACCCCCGCCGCCTACTGGGAATCGCTGCTGGACGGCATGGCCGCGCTGGCCGCGTCGCAGGACATCCCCCTGGTGGGAGGCGACCTGAACGCCTGCGCCAAGATCGTGGTCTCCGTCACCCTGTGGGGCGAGGCCGGGCCGTCCGGGCGGATGATCCTGCGGGAAGGGGCCATGCCGGGAGACGTGCTGTTCGCGGTGGGGGACGTGGGGCTTTCCGCCGTGGGCCTATCGGTGCTCGAAGAACACGGGCCGGACGCCAAGGCCCAGTGGCCCGACAGCGTGGCCGCGCACTTGCGCCCGGCTCCGAAGATCGCCGAGGGGCTGGCTCTGTCCGGCCTTCGCGGGGTACGCTGCCTGATGGACGTGTCCGACGGGCTGGCGCGCGACCTGCCGCGCCTTTTGGGGCAGAAACTCGGGGCCGACCTGTGCGTGGAGCCGGACACCCTGCACCCGGAGGTGCTGCACCGCGCAAAGGAGACGGGCACGGACCCAGCCGAGCTTGCCGTGGTGGGCGGCGAGGACTACGCCCTGCTTGGGGCCTGCCACCACATGCGCTTCCTGGACATCTACACCCAGGTTCCGGGCGTGTGGGCGCTGGGCACGGTGACGGACTCGCCCGGCATCACCTTGAACGGCCGCACGCTGACGCGCAAAGGCTTCGACCACTTTTCCTGATGCCCCAGGGCAGCTCTCTTGCCCGCGCCTGGCTGTCCGAGGTGCTTTCGTATTTCAATCCGACCACGCCAGATATTGGCAGCTGAGCAGGTGGACAGATGACGATCATAATAGCCGGTTCCGGGAAATTGGCCACGGAGCTCCTGAATGTCCTGCCAGGCATGGTTTCGGGCGAAGTTCTCGCCTGGGCTGACGCGGCAAAGGCCGAGACGCCGTGCGTGGTGGTCCACGCCGGGTCCGGGCGGGAGCTGGAAAGCATTGTGTCCTACTGCGGCAGGACGGGCTCACCGCTCATCGAACTGGCCACCGGGTCAAGCATCGCAGATCACAAGACGGATTTCCCGGTGGTGGTGTGTCCCAACACCAACATCCTCATGCTGAAATTCATGGCCATGCTCGCCGCAAGCGGCCACCAGTTCAAGGACTACACCGTCCGGGTCACCGAGTCCCATCAGGCGGACAAGACATCCGTGCCCGGAACCGCAGTGAACATGGCCGCGTCCCTGGGCCTGCCCGGCGACCGGATACGCTCCATCCGTGATCCGCACGTGCAGCAGGAGAGCTTGAAAATTCCGCAGGAGTATCTCTCCAGGCACGCCTACCACCGCATCGAGATCGAAGACCCCGTCACCAGTCTTTCATTTGAAACGAAGGTATTCGGCAACGCCCCCTATGCGGAGGGTGTCGCCAAGATCATTTCCGCCGTTCGTTCCAACGCGCTTGAGAACACGCGATACAGCGTCATGGACTTCATCGAAAAGGGTTGGCTCTAGCTTTCCTGAGCTTATCTCGTCTGCATGAAAAAGGGGGGCCGTCGCCCCCCTTTCGGTTTATCGTCATACAAGTCCTGAGCCTAAGCCAGGAGAATCGTTCAATCTGTTCTTGAAAAACATGTTCATGTTCTTCAAGAACGTGACACTATCTGCCTTCCTTCTCCCGATACCACTCGGAGTGATGCTCCCTGGCCCAGGCCCGGCTGACCCTGCCGTCCACCAGCACGCGCCACGTGCCGGGGTTCCCGATGGTTCCCAGGTAGGCGTGCGCCAGAGCGCTGGCCACGAACAAGACGCCCGCCACGCCGTGGATGGTGGACAGCACCAGGGCGGTGCTGGCCGACAGGGCCTCCTTCCAGATGAGCGGGATGCCCGTCCCTGCCATGACCAGCGTCAGGGCCAGCGACAGCCAGAAGAACACCTTCTGCCCGGCGTTCAGGCGGCCAGCCGGGGCGTGCTCGCCTGAATCCCTGCAGCCAAGATACCCGCCGCTCATGGCGAACCACTTGGAGTCGTAGGGCTTGAACACCGCGTCCCTGGCCCACAAAGCCAGGCTGTACAGTCCGGCGGGGGTGAAGACCAGCCCGGCGGCCCAGTGCCAGACAGATGCCGCGTGGTAGGACCCGAACAGGGCCTTGGCCAGGGTGGCGTTGCTCACGAAGAACACATACCCGGTGACGGCCAGCACCACGAAGGCCAGCATGCGCACAAGGTGCGACCAGCGCTCGGCCAGGTTGAAGCGGACGATCTCGCCCGGCTCGTGGCGCATGTCCAGGCCCTTGGGGCCTTGGCCTGTGTAATGCAGCGTCAGAATGAAGGCCACGATGAGGATGGCCCAGCTGCCGTAAGGGACCACCACGGCCTGATAGGCGTCGTTCATGGCCAGCGCAGTGTGGCTGATGCCCAGAAGCGCCGCGTTGGTGGTGTAGACGGGCTTGCCGTCCTTGCCGAACATGTCCGTGACCATGCGGCCCGCGAACACGTTGCCGGTGTCGGAGTGGCAGTCGCGACAGCCGTTCGCGCCCAGGGCCAGCTTGGCCGGGGCCACGTTGTGGTTGATGTTGAAGCCCTCCACATGGCCCACCCAGGTCTGGTCCTTGGCGGTGACGACCGATCCGTCAGGGCCGAGAAAGTGCACTTCGCCGCCCTTGTGATAGACCGGGCTCACCTGCTTGAAGCGCTTGTTGCCCTCAAGAGCCTTGGATACCGCGAGGATCATGACCTTGATGTCTTCAGGCGTGTGCAGCTCGGGCTTGCCGGGAGCCTTCTGGTTCTTGATTTGTGGCGAGGCGATCTCCCAGGCTTTCTTGAGCTCCCGCATGAAGAGCGGATAGTACGTGCCGTCGGCGTCCTTGTTGGTCCAGGTGGTCACCAGCAGGGGATTCACCGGGGTGATCTGCCCGCGCTTCACCAGCTGCATGCGCGGCTCCCACTTGAACTCCGCGCCCATGCCCTTGGAGCCGATCTTGGAATAGTTGACCATGGCCCCGGTGGTCACGTCGAAGCCCTCGCCGCCCGCGCGGTTCAGCGCCGGGATGTGGCAGGCCTCGCAGGCCATCTTCTCCAGGTGGCTGGGGCGCACGCTGGCGTGCTGGGGCCTTGGCGCGCCCATGTAGCCGGTGGTGTGGCAGTCGGCGCACTTCTTCATGGTGTTGTCCAGGTCGTCTCGCACCGTGGAGACGTTTTCCTGGCCCTTGGCGAAGTTGTGGTTGATGTTTCCGGGGTGGCAGCTGACGCAGGACATGCCGCGCATGTTGTGCACGTCGTGGTTGACCGGGTCGTTCCAGGAGAAGCCGCGCTTCTTCATGTCGGACATGCCGTGGCAGAAGACGCAATTCTCGCTGGGCGGTGTGTCGGTCAGGTTCAGGGCCACCTTGCCGTCCTGATTGAAGAGCCGCAGGTTGTAGGCCACGGTCGGGGTTTTGCCCTCGTCCACGAAGCCCTGCACCTGCCCTATGCCGGAGGCCGCCGTAGCGGACCAGCGGAAATTGAGCTTCTTCAGTTGCTTGTTGCGCTCCTTGAAGTCGTAGCCCGGCAGGTGGCAGATGAAGCAATCGGCCTCGAGCACGCCGGTCTTGTCCCACTGGCTCTTGTGGTAGTCACCGTCCAGGGAGGCCGAAAGCGAGGGGTCGCCCTTGAGGCGCACGTCGTAGCGCTGGCCGTCGCGGTCATACTCCATGCCGCCGCCGCCCGGATGGCAGCCGCCGCAGCCGGGAACGCCAAGCATCTTGGGGTCCTTGGGGCCGTCTGCCGCGAAGGCGAAGGGGGTCATGTCGATCTGGTCGGGATTGTCGTTCTGCTTTTTCGCCAACTGGCGAAAGGAGGGGGGTCACAGCTTGCCCATCATGCCGGGCGAGAGCATCCAGGGTTTGTCTTTGTTGAAGGAGTCCGAGATGTTGTCCCAGCCCTGCTGGAAATGGTAGCCCTTGGTGATGGCCGCGTAGTCATGACAGCCCTGCGCGCCGCAGGTCTGGCGCGTGGAGATGGGCTTGTCGGCGTTCTCGCCGGTGACGGGGTTTATGACCGCGCCGTCCTCCGTGCGCAGGAAAAAGGGCGGACAGGCGTTTGATTTCGCCTGCGCCTCCGCCGCCAGGGACACGAACAAGATGAGCGCCGCGAGCGCCCGGAGCGCGAACATGGGCTACCTCCTTGCTGTTTGGGGACGCCGTTTCACAAGCATGACCAGGGCCGTGATTCCAAGAGCCATGGCCGCCGCCAGGTGCGACCAGTCGATAAGCATGGTTGCTGTGGGCGAGAAGCTCACGTCGGGCATGTTCTTCAGCACGCGGGGGACGCCCGTGGCGACGAGCGCCGCCAGAAGCGTCAGCCGCCCGGCCCCGAGGGACGAGACGCCCTCGGACAGCAGACGGCGCGCCAGCCAGAACAGTAGCACGGCGGCCGCCACATAGTGCATCTTGTGGGTGAAGAAATAATCGGCGGTCCAGCCCAGGCCGGGAATGTCCGCGATGTAGTAGCGCTTGAAGATGGGCATCTGGGCGACGCCGGAGATGGCCAGTGCGGCCACGGTCCAGCGGTAGAGGGTCAGGCTAGACATTGCGGTCCTCCTTCGTGTCGGCGACGGGGGCGTTCCGGCGGGAAGCGTCCAGCACCCTGCGCGATCCCTTCAGGAAGACCGAGGCGATCCCAGCCAGGGGAGCCAGCAGCACCGCCCAGGCCAACGTGTTGGACCCGGCCATCACGTCCGCCGTGGCGGCCAGGTGAGGCCTGCCAAAACCCTGCTGGGGCATCCTGCCGGGCTTTGATTCCCTGCCCCGCCCGCCGTGCTTGTCCTCCATGAGCGAGGCGTTCAGCTTCTCGAAAGGCACGGGCGAGAGGTAGATGGTGTTGGTGCCGCCGTTCTCCTCCAGGCCGTAGAGATAGCCGCCGCTCTTCTTGGCCAGGGCCTTGGCCTTGGCCACGATCACCTCGCGCGGGCCGTACTCCTGCACGCCCTCCGGGCAGGCCTCCACGCAGGCCGGGAGCTTCCCGGCAGCCACGCGTGGGGCGCAGCGGTCGCACTTGTACATCACGCCGTTGCCCGCGACGCTTGGCATCAGGTCCAGGTACAGGCCCACGCCGGTCTGGCGCTGGGGAATCTCCCAGGGGCAGACGTCGCGGCACTTGGCCCCGCCCAGGCAGATGTCGGGATCTATGGACACCGCGCCGTCAGTCTGTTTGGAAGACGCGCCCCAGGGGCAGAGGTTGGCGCAGGGCGGGTTCTGGCAGTGCATGCAGCGCCGGGGGATGAACACCTCGCGCCCTTCCGCCCTGGCGGTCTGAATGTAGAGCCAGTTGTATGGCGTGAGGCGGTCCGTGACGCCGCGCTTGTCCGAGAAGTCCTCGGCCTTCACGCGCGGCGGGTACATTTGGGGGAAGGGCTTCTTGGGCTCGGGATAGCGCGCGGCGTTGGCCTCGCGGCAGGCGTCCACGCAGGCCCCGCAGCCTATGCACTTGCTTAAGTCCAGAAGCGTGGCCATTTCCTGGCCGGTTTCGGGGAGCACGGCAGCGCGGGAGCGGGCGGGCATGAGCGCCGCCGCCCCGCCCAGGCCCAGGGCCTTGAACAGGGTTCTGCGCGAGAACCGGGAGTTGGGTGCGAGCGTTGTAAGCATGTCTTTCATAAGCAGCATGCATGCCATCAACTAAACACTTGAAATTACGTACAACTCCACACGACTTGCCTCTTTCCGGCCACTGTATATATACACAGGTGCATAGACAGGTGGTAACCCATGGACATCAGCCAGCACTGGCAGGAAATCTGCCACGCCATTCAGGAAGGGGTGTACATCGTCAACCCGAAAGGCCGGATCGTCATGGTCAACGACGCCATGACGCGGCTCACGGGGTATTCACGCGATGAGCTCATGGAGCGCTCCTGCGCGGTGCTTGGCTGCGAGGTCTGCGCCACGCAGCGGAAGGGCGTCACGGGTGCATGGTGCCCGCTGTTCGCCGGGCGAGAGAGCCAGGCCAAGCGTTGCTTCATCAGCCGCAAGGACGGCTCGCTCCTGCCGGTGTTCAAGAACCAGTCGCTTATCCACGACAAGGACGGCACGGTGATCGGCGCGGTGGAGAGCGTGATGGACCTAAGCGAACTGGACCGGTTGGACCGCAGGGTGGAGGAGCTCTCTCGCCTTCTGGACCGGCCTGACAGCTTTCACGGCATGGTGGGGGCGTCGCCCGCCATGCGCAGGCTGTTCGACATCCTGGAGAAGGCCGCGCGCTCGGACGCGCCGGTGCTGCTGCTGGGAGAATCCGGCACCGGCAAGGAGCTGGCCGCGCGGGCCATCCACGAGCTCGGCGCGCGCCGGGCCGGCCCGTTCGTACAGCTCAACTGCGCGGCGCTCAACGAATCACTCCTGGAGAGCGAGCTGTTCGGCCACGCCAAAGGGGCCTTCACCGGAGCCTATCGCGAGCGCCAGGGCCGCTTCGAAGCCGCCCACAGCGGCGACATCTTCCTGGACGAGATCGGCGACGCCCCGGTCTCCATACAGGTGAAGCTCCTGCGCGTGCTGGAGACGCGCTCGATCGAGCGCGTGGGCGCGAACCGGCCCATCCCGGTGGACGTGCGCCTGATCACGGCCACCCACCAGGACCTGCGCGCCCTGATCGCTCAGGGACGTTTCCGGGAGGACTTCTTCTTCCGCATCAACGTGATCCCCATCGAGTTGCCGCCGCTGCGCGCCCGCATGGAGGATCTGCCCCTGCTGGCCGGGCATTTCCTGCACGCCAGCGCCGCCAAGACCGGCGGGGACGCGGCCCGGATATCGCCCGAGGCCATGCGGCTTCTCATGGAGCACACCTGGCCTGGCAACGTGCGCGAGCTGCGCAGCGCCCTGGAATATGCGCTGGTGCTGGCGGATTCAGGGCGCATCGAGGCCTCGCACCTGCCGCCGGGCATTGGTCGCGCCAATCGGGCTGCGTGCGCCTCCCCGCCTGCTGGCCCGGCAGTTGCCCCAGCGTGCAGCGCCGCGCCCCCCAGCTTCGCTTCCACGGCAGCCGCGCCTGGATCGCCCGGTGATGAACGCTCGGCGTTGGTGGAGGCCCTGCGCCAGACCGGGGGCAACAAGAGCCAGGCCGCACGCGTGCTCGGGGTCAGCAGGCTGACTGTCCTCAACCGGATGCGCAAACACGGCGTCACCTGCGAGCGGACCGTCGCCTCCTGACGCGGCGGTCTGCAAGCCGCCGGAGCCGTCTCCAAGGCGGTCCAGCCTGCGTCTTGCGATACGGCGAGGACCAAACCCACCCTTGACCATATCCACCGGGAAGCGCTAAGTAGTACACGCTAAAGAAATAATTCACGCAGGAGCGATGCACATGCCTGAACATGAAAAATTCACCAAGCAGATGGAAGAGCAGCTCAAGCACTTCAAGGAAAAGATCGACGCCACCAAGGCCAAGGCCGAGAACAGGGGTCAGGAGTTCATCAAGGGCTACGAGCAGGACCTGGAAAAGCTGGAATCCAAGTATGAGCTGGCGCGCTACAAGCTGACGCTCTTGCGCAAGGGCGGGAAGTCGGCCTGGAGCGAACTGAAGACGGGCTTCGAGAACGCCTTCCACGACCTGAAAGAGGCTGTGGGCAAGGCCAAGGAGAAGTTTTAGTGCAGCGGCCTTGACAACTGAACATGTTTGTCAAGGATAATAGCGGCTTAGATTTTTATCCTCCTCATAAATGTGCATTTATTGAGAGGAATCCACACGTGTGTCGCGTTGGTGAAAAACAACATGTTTTTCACCAACAAAATGTATGGTTCTCTTGGCTTAGAACCACACACTGTATGAACGCATTTTGAGGGCTCCACACTGGGGCTCGCTCCTCTGGAACAACCGCCCAGACAGCAGCGAAACCCCGCCCGGGCGGGACGGAGTCTATTTTTTCCCAGGCTTCATATCAATCATAAGGCCGTCCGCCCCCAGGTTCAGGATCAGGCCCTTGGTGGTGGTGCGCAGCTTGATGACCACTCCGTTGGAGTTCTCCAGCCACTGGACTCCCTTGCCCTCCACCGCCGCGTATCCGGCGCGGACCTGGAAGAATGCTCCGGGGAACTCTTCGACATTGTTGAGATTGTACACTTCTCCGGTGGCGGTCGTCTTGGAGACGCCAAAGCCGCCGACGCCCAGGCTCCCCAGCTTGAAGGGATACTTGCGGCCCTTGAACGTCAGCGTTCCTTCGCCGCCGCTGACCCCAAGGATGAAACCGCCCTGCCCGAACTTCATGGTCACGCTGCCGGTGGGCTTGTCGCCGGGTTCCACCTTGGCCGCTTCAGCTGCCTGGAGGGGCGCGGAGCACAAAAGTGAAATGAGGATCAGACAGCTGCCAAGCATGCCGGAAAGAAACCGTCGATTCGTGACCATACCCGGAAGACCTCCGCTCTGCGTGTCGCCGCCGGGAAAGCCTTTATCCCAACGATCCGTCATGACACGCTATTCCACGCACGGGCCCATGGCAAGCCTTCGGCGCTCAGCTCGCCCGGAAACTTCGCTCAGCTTAAAAGCCGTCCACTGCACCAAGACCCGCCACAGCAGGGCACAAACCGCTTCGACGCACCGGAATCGTCGGCAGGAGTGGTCCGCCGTCGAGTATCCAGTCGGATCCGCTTTGGTCCGGGATTTGCCGCTCGTTACTTGACCACCTGGATGATGAGGCCCTCGCCGCCCACGGCCAGCGACAGTCCCTTGGTCTTGGAGCGCAGCTTGAGCACGACTCCCTTGGTGTTCTTCAGCCACAGGATGCCCTCGCCGTTCCCGGCGGCGTAGTCCGCCCCGCCCTGGACGTAGGCTCCCGAGAAATCTTCAAGCCGCGCGAGGTTGTACACGTCGCCCTCGGCGTCCACAGTGGTGATGCCCAGAAGCCCGATGCCGAGCCCCCCCAGCTTGAAGGGATAGGTCTGCCCCTCGAAGGTCAAGACGCCCCTGCCGCCGGTGGCGCTGATCAGCATGGCGCCGCGACCCACGGTCATACTCACGCGCCCGGATGACGGGCCGTCGGAACCGCTCGGCGCGTCCTGGGCCTGGGCTACCCCGGCAGGCGCGCAACACAGCAGCGCGGCGACGAAACATGCGGCTATCGATCCGAAAAGTCTTTTGTTCATTTCATCAAGCTCCCTGATTCCAGTGATGTTCGCTCTCACACTGGCCTGTCGCAACGCGGCCAACCTGCCATATGTCGCAGAACTATAAGGGATTCCAAAGGGGCTCGCCCCTTTGGCCGCCGGAGGCTTCTGCAACAAAACGCCCTCCGCGCCCGACAATTACTCCCCCACTTCCTGCAACCCGACGCTTCGCCCGGCCTGCCGGTCCCCCGCTTCCCCTCAATTCCCGTCCGGGAAGAGCAGGCGTCCGATTATCAGGTTGCTCACCAGCATGCCCTGGCGTGTCAGGCGCAGGCAGCCGTCCTTGATTCGGATCAGCTCCTTCTGGCGAAGCGCGCTCATAAGCTTGGGCTCGGCGGTGGCCAGGTCGCGCCCGGTGAGACGCCGGTACTCCGCCAGCCGGACGCCCTTGGAGGTGCGCAGCGACAGCATGAGAAGCTCCCTGGCCCGCACTTCGGGCGTGAGCGTCTCTGCCTCGCGCCCCCATCCCTTGCTCCGCGCCAGGGCCGCGTACCCGGCCACGTCGGACGGGTTCTGCCAGCGCCGCCCGGCCAGCGTGGACACCGCCGACGGCCCCAGCCCCAGGTAGTCCTTGCCCTCCCAGTAGCCCTGGTTGTGGCGCGAGGAGAACCCCATGCGCCCGAAGTTGCTTATCTCGTAGTGCAGATAGCCCTGTTCCTCAAGGAAATCCCCGCCATGCACGTACATCTTGGCGGCCTCGTCCTCGGGCGGCATGACCAGTGCCCCCTCTTCCGCAATGCGGGCCATGGGAGTTCCCTCCTCCAGGGTGAGCCCGTAGGCCGAGATGTGCTCCGGCCCCAGGCGCACCGCCGCCTTGAGGGTATCCATCCACTGCTTCAGGCGCTGGCCGGGAAGCCCCCAGATGAGGTCCACGGAGAGGTTGGCGAAGCCTGCCGCGCGCAGGCGCTGCACGGCGGTCAAAACGTCCGCCACGCCGTGAGGCCGCCCCAGCATCACAAGCTCGGCCTCGTTCATGGACTGCACCCCAAGCGATATGCGGTTCACGCCCGCTGAGCGCCACTGGTGCATGAGGTCCTTGTCCACGGCGGAGTCCGGGTTGGCCTCCAGAGTGAATTCGATGTCCTTGGGGATGGTGAAGTTGCGCCGCAGAGACTTCATAAGCCTGTCAAAAGCCCAGGACGGCAGCAGGCTCGGCGTGCCGCCGCCCAGGTACACCGTCTCCACGGACGGTTTCTTGAGGAGCGCGCCGTAGTGGGCCGCCTCGGCGGAGACCGTCTGCTCCCAGGTTTCCAGCACGTCCATGTCCATCACCTGGGAGGAGAAGGCGCAGTAGCGGCACTTGCTGACGCAGAAGGGGACGTGGACGTAGAGGAGCATTTGTATAGGACCTGTTGTTATTACAGCAATATAGTCAACTATTGTTTTCGGAAGCCTCCGGCGGGCAAAGGGCTCCGCCCTCTGCACACCCTCTCCGCTTCGCGTAGTGGGCGGAAAGCTGTCGGGTAGGCCGGAACCTCAAGACGCTACTACGCGATTTCTGCCGGAACGCTTGCCCTCATACAACGCCACGTCCGCCCGCCGGATCACATCGGCCACGGACTCCCCGTCCCGCACCGTGGCGACGCCCAGCGTCGCGCTCAGGCGCAGGGAGTGTCCCTCGTAGGCGTAAACCCGCTCCCCGATGTCCAGGCGGATGCGTTCAGCGATAGCCCTGGCCAGATCCGGCTCCGTGGAGGGCAGGAACAGCAGGAACTCCTCCCCTCCCCACCTGACCAGAATGTCGTACGGGCGCACGGCCTGGGAAATATCCTGGCCGATCATGCGCAGCAGGCTGTCGCCTGCGTCGTGCCCGTGCAGGTCGTTTACGTTCTTGAAGAAATCGATGTCGCAAAGCACCACGGAAAAGGGTTTGCCGGTCCTCACGTAGCGGGCGTGCTCCTGCGGGGCGGACTCTTCAAAATGCCTGCGGTTGAACAGGCCTGTGAGGATGTCCGTCCTCGAAGCCATTCCCAGGCGGATGTTCATGTCCTCAAGCGTGCGTTTGGCCTGCTCGAGTTCCGCATTGGCCTCCTGAAGCTGGCGCGTCCGGTTGGCGACCATTTCTTCCAAAGAGGCGTTCAGCCCCACCAGTTCGCGTTCCATCCGCTTGCGTCTCGTCCTGTTGACGCCCAGCCCGACTATCAGGGCCGTCTCGAGCAACAGCACGACTATGCCGCCAAGGATGTACGCCCCGTGCTGGTCCCAGGCGGAGAGCTCCCTGAACTCGATGCGGCTGCCCTCGGGCAGGACCTTCTCATCGATGTTCCAGCGCTTGAGTTGCCGCCAGTCGAATGCGTATTCGCTGACCGGGCTGGGAACGGACGGACCGGCGGACTTGTCTCCCCCGAGTATCTCCAGGCTTTGCTGCGCCAGCCTGCGCCCGAAAAGCTCGAAGCTGAAGAGATACCCCCCCAGCATACCGCCGCCGAGAGCATGGGCCACAACGCCGTACACCGGGGCCTTTGCCCGCTCAGCCACCTCGCGCGCCACATCGTCGGGAATGAACGACTCGCCCTGCACGTCCCTGTGCCAACGCATGAACAGGATCGCGCTGTCCTCGCCAGCCTCGCCCATAAGGTCGAGCATCCGGGCATGCGTCAGATCGTTCGTGAACACGAACCGCGCCCGCTCGCGATAGGCCTCAGCCACGCGGGACATGTCCTTGAGGATGCTTCGTTCCTCGTCGGAATCGCCCAAGACCACGTACACCGTCTTCGTGGCGGGCCGGGTGCGGAAAATCACTTCCACGCTCTTCATGTATTCTGAATTGCGGGAGGTATCCACGCCGCCCTTGACGGCAGCCTCCAGCGCGGCGCTCTCGTCCCTGGGGAACACCACAGGCACGCCGGGAAACATCGCGTTGCCGTATTCGTCCATGAACTGCCGTATGGGGCCGCCGGAGACCACCACGTCCGGCCTCAAGCGGGCGTACTTCGCTTTGAGGAAGGCCGCCACGTCCGCCAGATAGCCCTGCTCGTTGGGGAAGCGCGCCAGATCCAGGTATTCGTAGCTGATCCGGACGTCGGCACGCGCTTTAAGGACGCTGTCGCGAAACCCCTTCACCAGTTGCAGGTGAACGGGATAATCCTGGGAGAACGGAAGGATCATCACGATGCTCTTTTCGCCAGCATCCGGCGCACGGCCGGGGCTGTCAGACCGGTCCGCGCAAAAGCCCCTCGCGCCCGGCCAAACGAACATCAGCAACAATATGAATACCAGGCGTTGCTTCGCCACTCCGCGGTCATATCCGGGCAATATCGGACACATCTTGATCTTGCCTCTGCTCTGCTTACTGCTTCAAAAGATGAACCCGCTCAGTCGGTTGCGGACGCCCCTGATGATTTCCGCCGCACAACGCGGCCTTGAGCGCAATGAAGTGCGAGCCATTCCCCGACTTATGCCCTCGAAAGCAAGATATGTGCGCAAATCTCGTGGACCGTTGCATTGACGTACAGGGTGTCTCCCGTGCGGGCCAAGCGTATTCGGATTCCAAGGCGCAGATCCTTATGCCCGAAGACTCTTCTGGTCGTTGATTGTGCGTGAAACCCGCGCTTCATGGTCATCGACCCCTGACACTACCGCCCCAGCTTCTTCCGGTAGCGGTCGAACTCGGAGTAGATGCAACCGCAATAGGGCTGGCGGTAGAGCTCCCACTCCTTGGAAAGACGTATTCCTTCCTCCCAGCCGGGGCGGAAGTCCTGGTAGAAAAAGGGTACGCCGTGAGTACGGCCTGCGGCCTCGCCAGCGTCGCGGATGGCCTGGTGGTCCTGGTATTTGCTGTAGAGCAGCGTGGAGGTGAACGCCGTGCAGCCCTGGGATTTCGCCTCGCGCGCGGCGCGGTCCAGGCGCAGCTCGTAGCAGGAGCCGCAGCGGTCCTTCTCGCGGAAGGCCGCCAAACGCAGGAACTGGACGGGGTCGTATTCGGCGTCCGCCACGACCAGGGGGACTTCAAGCCGCTCGCCCACCTGCCTTAAGGCGTCGCGGCGGCGAAGGTATTCGGCCAGGGGGTGGATGTTGGGGTTGTAGTAAAACCCCAGGACATCCTCCCCCTGGCCGAGAAGTTCCCGAAAGACCGTGATGGCGCAGGGGCCGCAGCAGGCGTGCACCAGAAGCATCGGCTACTCCGGCATGATGTGGATGGCCTTGTTGTACTGGCTTTCCAGCGCCTGGAGCCGTTCGCGCTTCTGGTTCAGCAGGTAGAAGGCCAGCTCCGGCGTGGTCTTGTAGTGCACGGCGTCGCTCGAACCGGGGCGGCGCAGCAGCCGGTAAAGATCGTGCAGGGCCTGCAGGGCCTGCCACTCCAGGTTGCGCCGGGTGCCCGTGCCCCGGCATTCGGGGCAGGTCTCGGTGGAGACGGACATGGCAGAGGAGCCCATGCGCTGGCGCACGATCTCCATGAGGCCGAACCGCGAAATCTTGCCCACGTCGTGGCGCGCGCGGTCGATCTTCATGGCCGTCTTCATGGCCTTTTCCACCTCGGCCACGTGCTTGCGCTCCTTGAGCTCGATGAAGTCCACCACCACCTGTCCGCCGATGTCGCGCAGGCGCAGCTGGTTGGCCACCTCGGCGGCGGCTTCCATGTTGGTGCGCAGCGCCATCTCCTTGAAGTTGGTCTCTCCGCCGATCTTGCCGGAGTTCACGTCCACGGCGGTGAGGGCTTCGGTGTGGTCGATCACCAGGCGCCCGCCGGAGGGCAGGATCACCTCGCGCCCGTGCAGCTGGTCGATCTGCCTGCGCAGGTTGAAGCGCTCCCACATGGAGTGCTCGTGGTCGGTGTGCAGCTTCACCAGTCCCTGGCGGCGCGGAAAGACCAGGGCGGCCATCTCGGAGACGCGCTCGGCGGTCTCCTTGTCGTCCACCCAGACCTCGTTGACGTCGTCGGTGAGGTAGTCGCGCACGGCGCGCGCGGACAGATCCGGCTCCTGGTAGATCATGCTCGGGGTGGGCACGCTGGTGCCGCGCCCGCGCACGTCCTTCCAGAGGCGCTTGAGATAGTTGATGTCGCGTTCCAGGGCGGTCTTGGACTGCCCGATGGAGGCGGTGCGCACGATGATGCCGATGCCCTCGTCCAGCTTGACGCCACCGGCGATCTCTTTCAGGCGCTTGCGCTCCTCGTCGTCCTCCACCTTGCGGGAGATGCCCTTCTGCTCGCGGCCGGGAGTCAGCACGAAGTAGCGCCCGGGAAGCGACAAATAGCTGGTGACGAACGCGCCCTTGTTGCCGGTGGGTTCCTTCACCACCTGGATGAGCACTTCCTGACCCTTTTTCAGCACCTTCTGGATGGGCGGATACTTGCCCCGGCGCTCTGGATTGGCCTCTTCCTGGTAGTATTCGGGGTGGACCTCGTCGATCTGGAGGAATCCGTTGCGTTCGGCCCCGTAGTTGATGAAGGCCGCCTGGAGGGAGGGATCGACGTTGTGGATCTTGCCTTTGTAGATGTTGCCGCGCGTCTTGGCCTGATGGGTCATCTCCACGTAGTATTCCTGGAGGACGCCGTCTTCGGCTATCGCGACCTCCACTTCCTCACCGGGAAGCACGGAGACGAACATCTTGCGCTTGCGCTTCTTGACTGCCATGCGAAATTCTCCTGCCGGACCGCCCTCTGCGCCGATTGATATGGCGCGGTGCGTCTCAGGTATCCCCCTCGGGGGCGGGCGTCCGGTCTGGTGTTGCCCCTGCGGGCGCGCAAAGCGCTACCCGGAGGCGGCACGTTGATGCCGTAAATTATTCTTGCCCAGGGCGGCGCACCTTCCTGGTTCGGAAGTAAAACGCGCCGCCGTTTAAGCGCCGGACCTGCACAAGGCCCTGCGCCTGAAAATCGTCGAGTAAATTCCTGAGGTCGCTGTCCGTCGCGCCCAGCACCCGGGCCAGGTCCGTTGCGGACTGCGGCCTGCGCGCCAGGGAATCGAGCACCCTCATGCTCAGGGCCTGTAGCCCTTCCCCGGTCTGGTTGTCCAGTGGATGCGCGAAATGCCGGGCTTTTTCCGGAGTCGCCGCGTCGTCCTGCGCTTCACCCTGCCCTGCCTGCCCGGCCTCATCTTCCAGCGCCGAGTCCCGGCAGGCCTGGGTCGCCTGAGTGTGCTGCGATGGCCTGACGTCCTCACGCCCGGTTCCGGGGGCGCACAGGGCCTGCCGGAAACGCTCGAGCGTGGCCGGGGGCGCGGGCATGGCCTGGATGTAGGCTCCTGGCCGGGTCATGGTCACCACGTCCACACGATCCGGCTTAAGCTCCGTGCAGAAGGCGCTCAGGCGGTCCAGGTTCTCCTGGGAGTCGTTCACCCCGGCCAGCACCAGCACCTCCAGGCAGAGCCGCCCGGAAAAAAGCTTGCGGAACTCCAAAAGCCCGCGCCGGATGTCCAGGAGCGACAGGCCGGATACGGGCTTGTTGATGAGCGCAAATTCGGAAGGCACCAGCGAATCCATGGAGGGCAGCACCAGATCGGCCAGGGCCAGCTCGGTGCGCACCCGGGGATCGTTTATGAGGCTCGAATTGGTGAGCACAGCCACCGGCACGCCGGGGACCAGCTCGCGCACGCCCTCGATGATGCGGCCCATGTCGGAATTGAGGGTAGGCTCGCCCATGCCGCCCAGGGTGACGACGTCGAACTCGGGATGGGGGTTGAAGAGCCAGTAGGCCAGCTCTCCCAGAATCTTGTCGGCCGGAACGTACGGCTTTCGCGCCGAGGTCAGCGCGCGGGTTGGTCCCACCTCGCAATAGAGGCAGTCGAAGGAGCAGATCTTCGCGCCCAGAAGGTCCAGGCCCAGGGACGTGCCCAGGCGGCCCGAACGCACGGGACCGAAGATCAGGCCGTGGTCGTCAAGGCGCATGAGGGTGCCTCGGCTTGACAGGTGGGGCCAGTGGGGCCATGGTGATGCGCTTCGCGCAACGCATGGAATGCATAAATAAGGAATCGTTTCACAGTGATCCAGACCGGAGAGTTGGTACTTCTCATAAGTCCCGAGGGCAAGCGCTATCTTCGCACCCTCGACCCCGCGCACACCTTCCACACCCAGGAAGGCCTGCTGAAAATGGCTGAAGTGGCCGAGGCCGGATTCGGCTCGGTGGTGCGCACCCACAAGGGTTTCGCCTTCCGCATCCTGAAACCCACCCTGCACGACTGCATCAAGGGCGTTCGCCGCTCCACCACCATCATGTATCCTAAAGAGATCGGCTACGTCCTGCTGAAACTCGGGGCCGGACCGGGCAGGCGCATCGTGGAGGCGGGCAGCGGCTCCGGAGGGCTGACCACAGCCCTGGCCTGGATGGCCGGTGACACTGGCCGGGTCTATACCTGCGAGCGCCGCGAGGAGTTCTCCAAGCTGGCCAGGGAGAACATCGAGCGCGCGGGCCTGTCCCACCGGGTGAGTTTCTTCCACCGCGACATCGCCGACGGCTTCCCCGAGGAGGCGCGCGGCGCGGACGCCTTGTTCCTGGACGTGCGCACCCCGGCGGAATACCTCCAGCAGGCCGCAGACATCGTCTGCCCCGGCGCGCCCATCGGCTTTCTGCTGCCCACCACCAACCAGATCACTGACCTCCTGCGCGCCCTGGAGACCTCGGACTTCGAGGACGTGGAGGTGCTTGAGATCATGCTGCGCCGCTACAAGGCCGTCCCCGACCGCCTGCGCCCCGAGGACCGCATGGTCGCCCACACGGGCTTCCTGGTTTTCGCGCGGCACAAGGGCCTGGAGATCGTAAATCCTGAGCCGGTCGAACCCGAAGCGGACGCCGTGACTCCGGAAGGCTCGGATGTCCCGGAAGGACAGAGTGGGCAGGAAGAGCACGGCGAATCCGGCCAATCCGGCGGACAGGACCAGTCCACACAGGAATCCTAACGCGTGGGAACGCCCCAGGCAGGAGTTGCGCGATGTCGCCGACGCTTCACAAATACCTCAACGAAATGCTCCTGACCGAAATCGAGTCCATGCTCGAATTTTCCCTGCACGCCAGCCTCCCGGAGGGACACCCCGTCCGGGAGCGGCTGCTGGATTTCGCCCATGAGGAACTGGAACACGTCAACATGCTCATGGGCATGATCTTAAGGACTGGCGGCGCGGTCAGCGTCGGCAGGCCGGACTTCATCCGGGCGGACAGCCTGGGCGACTTCTTCTGCCGCAGCGCCGCCCGCGAGGACGACTCCATCACGCGCTACACGGCGCTCGTGGAACTTATGGAGAGCCCGGAGGACAAGGCGCTGCTGAAGAGGGCAATCGCCCAGGAACGGGCGCACAAGGAACTCCTGGAAGTCATTCGTTCCTCGTGTGACGCCCCCGGCTTGGGATAGCGCCCGGTGTTGTCCCGGAGCCTGTCCAACCGGCTTGACCGCAAGCGGCCTCAGCCCAGATTGTCCGGCATGGCCTCCACGAAGGCGCGGATCTCGTCGCGCACACGCCGGTAATGGCCGAGCGCTTCCTCCTCTGAGGCGGCGTCCCCGGCCAGGGCGGGCGGATCGTCGAAGCCCGCGTGCATGCGCCTGGCGTTGCCCCTGAAGAACGGGCAGGTCTCGTTGGCATGCCCGCACAGGGTGATGATGGCGTCGAACTCCACAGGGGGCAGGTCGTCCACGGTTTTCGAGGTCTGGCCGGAGATGTCCACCCCGGCCTCTGCCATCACGCGCACGGCGTTCGGGTTCATGCCGTGCCGGACGACCCCGGCGGAATACGCGTCGAACAGGTCGCCCTTGAGCGCGCGGGTCCATCCTTCGGCCATCTGGGAGCGGCAGGAGTTGCCCGTGCACAGGAACAGTATTTTTTTCTTCATCGTACGTGCCTTATGGGATTGATGCGCTGTTGCCACACATGCATACTGCATCGGTCAGAAATCCTGGTTACGTTTACATGACAAACAGCATGAACACATTGTAATCGTGACATGCCACACGGAAATTTTTTGAATATATTCCGTATTTATCATGGGTTGGGAAGAACTTGCCACGCGTGTCCAGCCGCCCGGACGCCGGAAACCCTTTGCTTACAGGGACCAATCTGCTACCGCCGCTCTGGACGCGGCTATAGCCCCGCCATGCACGTACCCCAAGGACAGTCTTTCCTTCCATGATGGATGAACTGAAAAAGATCGCACGGCTCTGGCCGACCTCAGGGAAAGTGCTCGTACTGACGGGCGCGGGGATCTCCGTCGCCAGCGGCATCCCGGACTTTCGCAGTCCCGGCGGCCTGTGGTCGGTCTACGATCCCATGCAGGTGGCCACCGCAGACGCCCTGGACAACAATCCCATGGCGGTCTGGAAGTTCCTGATGGACGCGGTGTGGGTCATGTCGCGGGCCGAGCCCAACCCGGCGCATCTGGCGCTGGCCGAACTGGAACGCGCGGGCATGCTGGAAGCCGTGGTCACGCAGAACATCGACGGATTGCATCAGAGGGCAGGATCGCAGAACGTGCTGGAGTTCCACGGCTCAATGTCGCGCTACCGCTGCAATTCCTGCGAAAAGCCGCACGACGCGGCCCTCGCCAGGTCCATAACCCTGGCCACGGCCCCCTGGCGCTGCGACTGCGGCGGGGTGGTGCGCCCCGACATTGTGTTCTTCGGGGAGGCCATCCCACTTGACGCACTGCACAAAAGCGGTCAATTGGCCTGCGGCGCGGAGCTTACGCTCATCGTCGGAACGTCCTGCGAGGTCACCCCGGCAAGTTCCCTGCCGGGACTCACCAAACAGTACGGCGGCAGGTTGGCCGAAATAAACCTGGAACCCGGCCGCATGGCGCATCTCTGCGACGCACGCGTGGCGGCAAAGGCCGAAGAAGCCCTCCCCGAGCTTGCGCGGCTGCTGTTGGAACACAGGAACACTACCACAAGGTGAAGACATGATTGATACTTTGACGCCACACGGCGGCATCCTGGATATGCTCGCCACCGCCACGCTCACGGTTAAATTCGTCCTGGCCATCCTGGTGGTCATGTCGCTGGCCAGCTGGAGCATCATCTTCCTCAAGCTCTTCACGCTCTCCACCGCCCGCAAGGAGGCCGCACGGGACTCCAAGCTCTTCCAGGAGTCGGAGAACCTGAAGCTGGCCATGCGCGCGGTGAGCCAGCACAAGGGCTCACCCTGCTACGCCGTGGGCCTCCAGGCCTTCGAGGAGCTCATGCGCATGGAAGAGGCCGACCTGGACCCCGCCGAGAAATCCCGCGTGGCCATGGACAACATCCGCCGCACCCTGCGCCAGGCAGTGGCCTCGGAGCTCGGGATGCTCACCAAGTCGTTGTCGTTTCTTGCCACCTGCGCCAACGCCACGCCCTTCATCGGCCTGTTCGGCACGGTCTGGGGCATCATGAACTCGTTCCACTCCATCGGCCTCCAGCAGTCCGCCGCGCTGGCCGCCGTGGCCCCCGGCATCTCCGAGGCGCTGGTGGCCACCGCCATCGGCCTGGGCGTGGCCATCCCCGCCACCCTGGCCTACAACTTCTTCCTGGGCTACATCCGCCACATCGAGCGTGAGCTCATCGGCTTCTCGGGCGCGTTCCTGAACCGCATCCAGCGCGAAGTGAGCTGGTCGCACAAGCCGCAGCCCCGCCCCGAGGCGCAAAAGCCCGCTCCCCGCGTGCGGGAGGACTACTAACATGGGCATGTCCACCGGCGGAGGCGGAGACGGCTTCCTGGCCGACATCAACGTCACGCCTTTCGTGGACGTGATGCTGGTGCTGCTCATCATCTTCATGGTCACCGCCCCCATGATGACCCAGGGCCTGGAAGTGGACCTCCCCCAGACCAAGACCGTCACCAGCCTGCCCCAGGACTCCGAGAACCTGGTGCTCTCCATCCGCAAGGACGGCTCCCTGCACCTGGCCGATTACCAGGTGACCATGGAAGAACTGCCCGCACACGTGAAGAGGCTGGTGACCGACCAGAAGAAGATGCTCTTCCTGCGCGCCGACCGCGAAGTGCCCTACGGCATCGTGGTGCAGGCCATGGGGCAGATCAAGGGCGCGGGCGTCGATAAGCTGGGCGTGGTGGCCGAGCCGGAACCCGTCAAGGACGACAAGTCCCAGGGCCGCGCAAAGAAATGACCGCCCGCCGGTCCTCAGGAATGATATTGTAAGGCAATGCGCTATCTCAGCTGGCTCTTTTCGCTCTTTCTGCACCTGACCGTGGTGCTGGGGGGCATCCTTCTCTCCAACATGGAGATGCACAAGATCAGGCTGGACGTGCCGGTGTACGAGGTCGAACTCGTGGATCTGCGCCTGCCCGGCCCCGGCGCGAAACCCGAAGCAGCCCCCGGCTGGCAGGGTCCCGGACAACCGGGGCAACAACCCACCCCCGAACCTCCCGGCCCCAAGGCCGACCTGCCTCCCAGCCCCCAGCAGGACGCAAAGCCCCTGTCCGACCAGGCTGCCGACGCGGCGAAAAAGGCTGCGGAAGACGCCGCCAAAAAAGCCGCAGCCGAGAAGGCTGCAGCCGAGGAAGCCCACAAGAAGGCCGTGGCCGAGGACGCCGCCAAGAAGGCTGCCGTCGAGAAGGCCGCTGCCGAGAAAGCTGCGGCTGAAAAAGCTGCAGCCGAAAAGGCAGCTGCCGAGGCCGCGCGCATCGCTGCCGAGAAGGCCCTCAAGGAAAAGGCTGAAAAAGAAGCCAAAGAGAAGGCCGAAAAAGAGAAAGCCGCCAAGGACGCCGCCGACAAGGCCGCAAAGGACAAGGCGGAGAAAGAAGCCAAGGAAAAGGCCGAGAAGGACGCCAAGGACAAGGCTGCCAAGGATGCTGCCGACAAGGCGGCGAAGGAAGCCGCCGACAAGGCCGCAAAGGAAAAAGCCGCCAAGGACGCTGCAGACAAGGCCGCCAAGGAGCGCCAGGACGTGCTCAGCCAGGCCCTCAAGGATGCGAAATCCAAGGCTGGCCAGGGCAGCACCTCCGGCCCCAGCGCCGTGGACCAGGAACTGGCCAAGCTGCGCCAGCAGGCCGGCCAGGGCGGCGGTGGCGGAGGAGGCGGCGGAAGCCCTGAATCCAAGGCCACTTACGGCGCAATCATAAATCAGCTCATCAAGCGCAACTGGCGTTTCCCCCAGTTTTCCAACCTGAAGCTTATTTGTGTTGTGGAATTGCAAATAGGACGCGATGGGCGTATCCAATCGGCACGAATCACTCAGCCGTCGGGACGTGCCGACTTCGACAACTCGGCGATGCGGGCAGTTCAGGAGACCGGAGACCTGCCGCAACCGCCATCTGGTGTCGAACGCCTTGAACTGACCTTCAACTCACAGGAAAAACGTTAGCTATGACGTCACTTCGCAGCTTGCTCGTATGCGCTTTCGCCGTGCTCGCCCTGGCGGCCACGGTTGTCGATTCCCGTGCGCAGGACACCCTTGCCATCGAGATCCAGGGGCCCGGACAGGCGCGCATGAATATCGTCCAGTCCAAGCCCTTCGCCGACGGCAACATGCCCGCCGACGCCCAATACCTGAACGAACTCATCCGCAAAAACCTGGCCTTCATGCCCTTCCTCAAGGTCATGAGCGACACGGATATCCTCGGCGGGGCCACCCTGCCCGGCCCCAAGGCCGAGCAGATCGACTTCAAGCCCTTCTCCCTGGCCAAGGTGGACCTGCTGGTCACCGCCGTGTGGAAGCCCGGCAAAGGCCTTGGGGATGTTGAACTGCGCGCCTTCGAGGTGTTCTCCCAGAAACTTCTGCTGGGCAAGGTCTACGGCAGCGTCACCCGCGACCAGCTCCCCGAGGTGGCCGACCGCTTCTGCATGGAGCTCATGGCGCTCCTGACCGGCCAGGGGACCATCTTCAAGGCCAAGCTGGCTTTCGTGAAGCCCTCCGGCAAGGGCAAGGACATCTGGATGGTCGGAGCCATGGGGCGCGACCTGTCCCAGGTGACCCGCTACGGCGACCTGGGCATGGCCATCTCCCCGGCCTGGTCCTGGGACGGCGGGCGCATCTGTTTCACGCTCATCGGGTCCACCTCGCACTATCTGGGCGTTTGGAGCGGCGGCAAGGCCAACGTGTTCACCCTGCCCTCCTCCACGGTCATCAGCCCGCACTACATGCCAAACGGCACCATCGCCGTCGCGCTCAACATTCGCGGCAACACCGACATCTATTCTTTGGACAGCTCGTTCAAGAACACCGCCGGAACTCTCGTGGCCGACTCCTCCATCGACGTGTCGCCCAGCTTCGACCAGTCCGGCAACCTGATGGCCTTCGTGTCCGACCGCCTGGGCAACCCCAACATCTTCGTCAAGGACCTCTCGGGCGGCTCCGTGCGCCGGGCCTCCAAGTCCGGCTACAACACCAACCCGTCCATGAGCCCGGACGGCAAGTACATCGCCTACTCCAAGCAGGCAGGCGGCGGGCACAGGATCTTCGTCTACGAACTGGCCACCGACACGGAAAAGCAGGTCAGCTTCGGCCCCGGCTCCGACGAGAACCCCAGCTTCGCGCCCGACAGCTACTTCATCGCCTTCTCCACCAGCCGCTCCGGCGGCCGGAAGATATACCTGACCACCCGCAACGGGGATGGTGCGGTCCAGATTCCCACTGGCGAAGGCGATGCGCTGATGCCGTCCTTCAGCCCCGTCGCGGCAAAGGACTAATGCTTTATTGGTTTCAATCGTGTCATCCAAGGCGTAGTTGCACGGCGGGCCTGAGACGACACTTGCCTTTTTTATGCAAGAGAGTATGAGTTCCGCCGTCGGCGGTAGATGTTTGTTTCCGTACGATGTAACGCGGTAGAGGGTGGCTCCGTCATATACCGCAAGAGGAGGAAAACTCAATGAAGAGCAGACTGTTGTTGGCTGTTATGGCGCTTCTGTGCCTGTCCCTGATGAGCTTTGGCTGCGCCAGCAAGAAGGTGGCCGGTCCCGACAAGGACAACTGGGAAGAGCAGGAGCGCGAGCGCCTGGCTCGTGAGCGCGAACTGCGCGAGAAGCTCGGCCGCGTCGCCGGTGAGCTTGGAACCATGATCCACTTCGACTTCGACCGCTATGACCTCAAGCCCGAAGCCCGTCAGGTCCTGACCCGCAAGGCCGAGATCATGAAGCAGTACCCGGAGATCAAGCTTGTCGTCGAAGGTCACTGCGACCAGCGCGGCACCGCCGAGTACAACCTGGCCCTTGGCGAACGTCGCGCCCGCGCCGCCGCCGACTACCTGGTCAACCTGGGCGTCCCCACCGCCAAGCTCTCCATCGTGAGCTATGGCAAGGAACGCCCCCTGGATCCGGGCAACAACGAAGCCGCCTGGGCCAAGAACCGCCGCGACGAGTTCAAGCCCAGCTACTAAAATCGCCTCGTCACGCATGTGCGAAGGGCCGCAGGGAAACCTGCGGCCTTTTTGTTTTCCCTCCGTACACGTGCCGGATTTGACAACGCGCCCCTCTTCTGACAGCCCCTTGCCCATGAAAACTCCTTCCATCCCCCTGGACGACATGGGAATCGAACCCGTCACCCTGGCGGCCATCAAGGCCAGGGCGGCGCTGAACCAGCCCCCTATTTCCGAACGACCGCTTCAAGAAGCCCGCGAGGCGCTCGAAGAGGCTCAGGCGCAACTCAAGGACAAACCCTCCGCCCTCGTGGACGACGTCAATATCCCCGTCGGCCCCTCCGGCACGGTGGGCGTGCGACTCATCCGCCCGTCTGGCGTGCTCGGCAAGCGCCCCGTGGTCGTCTACATGCACGGCGGCGGATGGGTTCTGGGCAGCCCCGACACTCACGACCGCCTGGGCCGCGACCTCGCCGTCGCTTCCGGCGCTGCCGTGGCCATGGTGCGTTACTCCCGCTCACCCGAAGCCCGCCATCCCGAAGCTCTCGAACAGGCCTACGCCGTGTGCGAATGGCTGGCCGAGCACAGCGGCGCGGTCGGGCTGGACGCCTCCCGCCTCGCCGTCGCCGGAGACAGCGCCGGAGCAAACATCGCCGCCGCCGTGGCCCTCCTGTCCAAGCGCAGGGGCGGCCCCGCCATCCGCCAGCAGGTGCTCATCTATCCGGTCGTTGACGCGTCCTGCTCGCTGCCGTCCTACTTCGAATTCGAGAACGGCCCCAACCTCACCCGCAGCGCCATGCAGTGGTACTGGGACCAGTACGCCCCCGACGCCGGGCAAAAGAACGCCGATACCGCCACCCTGCTGAACGCCTCCCTCGACGATCTGGCCGGCCTTCCCCCGGCGCTCATCATCACCGCCGAGTTCGACGTGCTGCGCGATGAAGGCGAAGCATTCGCGCGCAAGCTGATACAGGCCGGAGTCGCCGTCACCGCCACGCGCATGCTGGGAACCATCCACGGCTTCATGGCCAACAACGCCCTGGCGCAGACCCCCGCTTGCCGCGCCTGCGTCACCCTGGCAGGTTCGATACTGCGAGAGGCGTTGAAGTAAGCAATGCCTCCGGCTGGCAAAGAGGGCGATGCTACTGGGGCTTCGCCCCAGCCCCCACCAGGGCTCTGCCCTGGACCCGCCAGGGGGATGATCCCCCTGGACCCTGCATCCGCTTCGCGTAACGCCCTGCTCCTACTTAGTCTCTTGCCAAATTATGAGCCCTGAAGCGCGCATAGCCGCGCTTCAGGGCTTATTTATTCTTGAATTCACGAGAATAGATGATGGAGGTGATCAGGATACGCTGCATTGAACACTCCCGAACGACCCCGCGACTATACTCTGGCGTACGTTTTGTCACTGCAACGTACGTTTTCGGCGGGGGCTGGTGGCTGTTACGGTCGGGTTCTGGCGGGCGGGCGACGAATCGTCTTCAAATCGGTTCGAGCCCGCCCGCTGAACACGAACGGGACAGCCACCAGCCGCCAGTCCCAACTCAAAACTCACGCGCACGACGCGAAGCGGAAAGCCAGGTCCAGGGGAGGCTTCTCCCCTGGCGGGTGCAGGGCAGAGCCCGCCGGGTCCAGGGCAGAGCCCTGGCGGGTCTGGGCGGAGCCCAGCTGCCTTCGAGGCATCCCCCCGACTACTCTACCCCGGTCACACCAAAGATCGTCTCGCCGCGCATGAAACTGTCGGCCATGGCAACCACGGCCTGCTCACTGGTCATGAGCATGTCGGTCTGACGCGTGAACTGCAGAAGCTTGCCCAACTGCACGAGCCGGTCTTCGATCAGTTCGGGGGTGTACTTCTGGAAGCGTCCCTCCACGCGGTCGGCGGTAACGGTAACGTTGAACCCCAGGCGTTCAAGTATGAGCGCGATGGCACGGGCGCGGCGTTCGCGGCGATCTTCCCCGGCAGCGCCGCCCTTGAAGGCGAAGGTGATGTAGTTCTTGTTGACGGTCTTGCCGCAGTAGGCGTCCAGCACGCCGTAGTGATAGCCCACGCGGGAGCTGAAGTTCAGGTACTTGTCGGAGATGATGGCGTAGCTGCGTTCGCCGAACCGCTCGGCCCCGAGGTTTGGTCCGTCCACCATCTGGCGTCCCACCACGGAGAGGAAACCGCGCAGATGAACGGGGCGCGGGCCTTTGGCCACGAACGCCTCATCGGCCAATCCGGCCAGCAGCGCGACGAAGGGGCGAGAGACCACGTCCGTACGGGCGGCTATGCCATTTTTGACGTTCTCGCAGGCCAGACCCCCGCCCAGGTCGATGACGTGCAGATCGAGGCCGACGCCTACGTCAAGGCGCACGGCCATGCCGCCCTCGCCGCAGGCCTGATCCCCCAGAGTGAACATTTCGGTGTAGGAACGCTCGTGAAGATAGCGTGTGATGTCGTGCAGGGTCTTGCAGTTGCTGGGGGCGAAGTCGGACGATTTGGGGTCCAGCAGATTGAGCGGCGCGATGAGCGCAGACAGGGAACTGAGCAGATGGTGCACAGGCGTTCCCAACATGGGCGTCGGAGGGGTGCTGACGTCGGAGAGGAGGGTTTCGACTGTGCCGTGGTAGACCCTTCGGTTGGCTGCGTCCACAGTGACGGTGAGGCCCGTCTGCAGCCTGCTGGTGGCCTGGGTGAGTCCAAGGATGGTGGGCACGCCGAACTCGCGGGTCAGCGACGCCATGTGGCCGGTGACGCTGCCGTGATCAGTGATGATGGCCTTGGCCTTGGTCATGGCCACCATGAATTTCGGGGATGAGTGCACGGCGACCAGAATCCCCCCCGCAGGAAAAGCGGCCAGATCGTCGTCGTTTCGCACCTGGAAGACCTCGCCGGAGCCGACCCCGGGGCAGGCTGTGTCGCCGCCTTCAAGCAACACCGTGTGTCCGGGAATGGCGGGTTGGGACGGCTGGCTTTGGGTGAGGTTTGATTCGAGCCCCGCAAGAGGGCGCGACTGAAGAAGAATAAGTTCGTCACGGTCGTCCACGGCCCACTCGACGTCCTGAGCTTTGCCGTAATGCTTCTCCAGCAAAGCCCCCCAGCCAGCAAGCTGCCGGATGCGATCTGGACTCAGGCAGGCCTGGCGCGCCTGATCCGGGGAGACTTGCTCCTGCTCCACTCCTCCGGCGGCCTTGGAAGAGAGCAGCACGGACTTTTGCGCGATCTCCTGGGAGAGTATCTCCAGGCCGGATTTACGGACAATATAGCGGTCAGGGGTGACCATGCCGTCCACGGCATACGGCCCAAGGCCCCATACCGCGTTTATGAGAATGGAATCGTCGGCCGGGTCAAAGGGATGGTGCGTGTACATGACGCCGCTGGAACGCGATGGCACCATGGCCAGACAGGCCACGCCCATGACCGCCGCCTCCTCGGGAACGCCCTTGAGCAGCCGGTAGGCCATGGCGCGCGGAGTGAACAGGCTGGCCGCCACATAGCGGTAGCTCTCGGCGAGCTTTTCGCGCGTGACGTTAAGAACGGACAGGTACTGCCCGGCGAAGGACAGCTCGCCGTCTTCGCCAACTGCGCTGGAACGCATGGCCACGCGGATGGCGTCGGGGTCCTTGCCAAGTCGCGCGGCAAGGGATGCGTGATGCGCAAGCAGTTGTTCCTCGAAGCCTGCCGGAAATGGAGCCAGCAACATGAGGCGCTGGATCTCCTCGCTGGCTTCCTGGATGGACACTGGGTCTGCGAGATCGAGCGCCATGGTCCGCTTTGCGATCTCCGATGACAGGTCGGACTCGCTCAGGAACGCGTGGAAGAGCGCCGTGCTGATGCCAAACCCTTCGGGGACGGGCAACCCGGCCTTGTTGCGCACCTCGCCGAGGTTGGCGCACTTGCCGCCGAACAGCTCTGAATCGACGGAAGAGATGTCCTCGAGCGTCTTGAACCAAACGCCGTCTGCATGGGAAATAACCGAGAGTGCCTCTTTCATGTCGGCGCGGATGGCCTCGATACGGCGGCGCAGTATCGCCTGCTCCTTCCCTGAAAGGTTCTCGAACCCGCGCACCATGCGCAGGCTGTGGAACACGGCCTGGCTGGCCATGGAGTGCAGGAAGGCCATGCCGAAAACTTCACGCCCCTGAAGTTTTTCCTCAATGGCCGTGATGATGCGGAGGAGCTCGGCGTTCGATTCCAGCAATTCCTGGAAGTTGACGTACTTGAATCGAAAGAAAGCCTGCCCCTTCTCCGGCGAGGTTTTTGAGTTCCTGAACAGGGGCCGGAACATTTTTTTTAAATTATTGATAATAGGGCTCTGCAAGCCGGGCATGTGACCTCCCGTGGTCGCGCTGTTTCGCGCAACAGGTTGTCTACATCACGCAATTCACCAGTTCTGAACACCCTCGGAGACAAGCACATAGCGTGTCGCCGGGCCTTTGCCCTTAACCTGAAGCAATCCCCGTTCCACCAGATCGCGCAAATCATACTGCGCAGTGCGAGGGGGTACGTTGCGCCCGACAATGGTCTGGTACTGTGAGCGGGACATGCTTCCGTGCTCCCGCAGGTACGCTATCCCGATCCTCTGGCGCTCGCTGAGTTCCACTGCCGAGTCCTGTGCCGGGAGCTTCTCGGATGAATCCTTGCGCGCGGTTTCAGGGAGCCGGAAGCTCGGGGATGGGCTTCGTATCGCACCCTGGTTCTGGGCATCGAAGCGCAGGTCCTCCACATGAATAACGTCGGAGTCGGCCATGGCCACCGCGCGCATGAGACAATGCTTGAGCTCGCGGACGTTTCCGGGCCAGCTGTGCGTTGCGATGCGCTCCCAGGCTCCGCGCGAGAGGGTCATGGCCGGTTTGTTCATCACCGCCGCCGTTTCCTTGAGGAAGGCGTCCACCAGCAGGGGGATGTCCTCCAGGCGCTCCCGCAATGGCGGGGTGTGCAGGGTAAGGACCCTCAGGCGATAATAGAGGTCTTCCCGGAAGGTGCCCTTGTTGACGCATTCCAGCAGATCCACGTTTGTGGCGGCGATGACGCGGGCGTCGAAGGGCGTCTCGATGTCGCTGCCGAGCGGGATGATCGTCCGTGCTGCCAGGGCGCGCAGCAGGGCCTGCTGAACCTTGGGCGAGGCGTTGCCGATCTCGTCGAGCAGGATGGTACCACCCTGTGCCGCCAGAAAGGCCCCCTTCCTGTCTCCCTTGGCTTCGGAAAATGCCCCCCGGACGTGGCCGAACAGGGCGTCCAGAAGCAGATTCTCGTCCAAAGCACCGCAGTTTATGGAGATGAACGGGCCTTCAGCGCGCCGAGACAGCCTGTGGATGGCCTGGGACGCAACTTCCTTGCCCGTGCCTGTCTCGCCGATGATGAGCACGTCCGGGTCCACCGAGGCAGCCTTGCGGATGAGCCACTTCAGGTCCCGCATGGCCGGGCTGGCACCGATGACCCCCTCCATGGCGTCGACTTCTTTGGGAGGCGGCAGCTTGTCGCCGATATCCAAAGGCTGTCGCCGGAATTGATCTTCAATGTGCGCGTCCTTCAGACGCAACTCCTCCTTCTGATATTGTATGGACTCCACAAGATGGTTTATGGATTCCTTCAGAAGGGTCGTCTCGCGATCCTTTTCCGGAAGATTGATAGGCATCAGCATGCCATCCTGGGGCATGGCCCTCACTGCGGCCGCAAGATCAAGGATCGGGCTGGTGATGATGCGGGACAAGAGCACAATAACACCGATGGTAAGCGTGGTTGCCGACAGGAATATCACCAAAAGAACATCGAATATCCGGTAATCTGCCGCAAGCAGAAGACGGGATTTGTCCATGAAGGCCACACCGCCCACTACCTCGAGGGGTTTGTCGGGATACGTCTTGAAGAGCACCGGGGCATAACCCAGCGAATAGTTGTCGTGCCCGAAGACGCCCAGGTCCAGGTCGATGCTGACGGTCTCGACTCCGGTCTGCGCGCCCTGGATGTTCACTACCATGTTCCAATACGCTTCGTTGCTCGCAGCGGGGCGAAACGCCCCGGCAAAGCCCGGCATGCCATGATCGCCGGCAAAGCCCGACCGTGCCATGTCCGTCGAAAGAGGCAGTTCGCGCTCCTCCAGGTTGCCCGACTGGAAAAGCATCCACCCCTGGCTGTCGAAGAAGAAACTGTAGCGCTTTACCGCTGTGCGGGGGAACGCCGCCAGCGGCGACCTGGGAGAGTTGTATAACGACAGGATCTCCCTGGCTGCCTTGCCATCCACCGAGAGCACCCAGAATCCCGTGATTTTTCCCTGCTGGTCTGCAACGGGCGTCGTCAGCCGGAACACATTGAATCCGATCCCGGCTTCAGCACCGGGGAGAATGCCCGGCGGGTACACGGTCTCCGTGAGTCCCTGCAAGGTGACCACGCCAGGACGCGCCTCGCTCAGGCGCGATGGCGCAAGCAGGGGAGAGTTGCTCACCCGCCCGGCCTGATCCTTGCGGACGCAATGCACTTCGCGTCCGTTGTCCACGCAAAGCTGGAGAGATTCGCCGTCAACCGACATGAATGCCAGCTCCTTGTAAACGCCCGGCCTTATGCCGGACTGAACTTCCATGAATCTTTTGGCAGTATCATCTGTCCGATCGGAACTCGCCAGCAGGAGAATATCCTGCCGCGCCTGGTCGAACAGATCGCTCAACGCATCCGCCTGCCCCATGGTCAGTACCTTGGTGGTCCGTTCCAGGGCCATGCTCAGATACCGGCTGGACACCACCTTGGTGGCGTATCCCGTGACGGCCAGCACCAGGACGATCAACGGGATTACGGTCAAAAGGAGCTTTTTCCGGATGCTCCACTGTGAGAGGGCGCCCATGCTTGCCAGCAGGCTTCCATGAACCGGCTTTTGAGGACCGAAAAAACCCATTCTCCTCGCCCCCTTGTTTGCGCGAACAATCGTTTAATTGCGCCACTATCGCGCTGATCAAACTCCCGCGACATCCAGACACGTTGCGTGAAACTATGAAATACCAATAATTTCGTCAAGTTCTATCGCGTGGCACGCCAGTTGCTATTCCAGGGCAATCGCGTCGCTGAAAAACCCCCAACGTGGAGGAGGAGCATATGAAGATACTGGCGGCATTGGACCTCTCGGCAACGGCCCAGACCGTACTCGAGAAAGCGGTGGCAACGGCCAAGCAGCAAGGAGCGGAACTGACCTTGCTTTGCGTGGCTGAAGATTTCATGGACATCGGCGACTACATGGATTCCGCGAGCGTGACCGGAAAGCTGCTGACCGCCGCGAAGAAGGCCATGGAAGAAGCCAAGGCCTCGGCAAAAGCCATGGGTGTGGACGCAAAAGTTGAAGTTGAGCAGGGCGTCTCCCCGGCCGACATCATCGTCCGCTACGCCACGGACAAGGCCATCGACCTGATCGTAATGGGCAGCCGTGGCAAGAGCGCCATCGACCGGTTCCTGGTGGGAAGCGTCACGTCCAAAGTCGTCGCGCATGCCCCGTGTTCCATCCTGGTTATCCGCTAAATCCGAAGATCGAGGAGCAGACCATGAAGAGAATAACGCAACTGTGCACGATGGTCTTTCTGGCCCTGACCGTTCCCGGACTGGCCCTGGCGGCTGGCGGCGGCGGCGCTCCCATCGTCCTGGTGGCCGACACCCGCAAGCTTGACGGCATCATGGCCTGGTGGGCCAACCTCTACAACGAGAGCCACCTGTACTTCACCATTCTGACCATCGTCATGATTCCCACCATCGGCATCCTGTTCGGCGTGCTGGCGGACATCGTGATGCATTTCATCGGCCTGGACCTCAAGTCCCGCGACCTGGCGGAACACTAAGCCGCGCGAAGGAGAAATACCATGGAATGGCTCTACATTCTGATGCCCATTGCGGGCGTGAAAATTTTCTGGCCCGGCCTGGTCATCCTGGGCGTGGGCGTGGGAATCATCGGCGGCTTCTTCGGAATGGGCGGCGCCTGGATGGTCACCCCCGGCCTCAACATCCTCGGCTTCCCCATGGCCTTCGCCATCGGTACGGACATCGCCCACATGGCGGGCAAGTCCCTTATCGCCACCATGCGCCACGGCAAGTTCGGCAACGTTGACTACAAACTGGGCGTCATCATGATCGTCGGCACGGTCGGCGGTTTCGAGGTGGGCGCACAGATGGTCATGTGGCTGGAACGGCTGGGCAGCGTCGATAAGGTCGTCCGCTACATCTATCTTATCCTGCTGTTCCTCATCGCCTGGATGGTCTTCCACGATGTGAACAAGCGCCGCATGAAGGAAAAGGCCGCCAAGGCCGCCGGACAGGAAGTGGACGCCCTGGCCACCGGCATCGAGTGGCACAAGACCCTGCACAAGATCAAGATTCCCCCCATGGTGCACCTGCACGTGGCCGGCATCTACTGCTCCGCCTGGCTGCCCATCGGCGTCAGCTTCCTCACCGGCTGGCTGGCAGGCATCCTGGGCATCGGCGGCGGCCTGATCCGCATGCCCGCCCTCATCTACCTGCTCGGTTGCCCCACCCACGTGGCCGTCGGCACCGACCTGTTCGAAGTCATGATCTCCGGCCTGTACGGCGCGGCCTCCTTCACCTTCAAGGGACGTACCGAGCTGGTCGCGGCCATCGTCATGCTCTGCGGCGCCTCCATCGGCGCTCAGGTGGGCACCGTGGCCACCAAGTACATCAAGGGCTACGGCATCCGTATCGCCTTCGGCCTGGCCGTCGTCGGCTGCGCGGTCTCCATCGCCATGAAGATGATCGGGTCCGCGTACAAGAACCTGTATCAGGCCATGGACATCGCATCCACGGTCCTCATTCTCGGCCTGGTGTTTGGCATGAGTGCCTACATCGCCGTGAAGATGGTCCAGGGCGCCAAGGCTGAACTGGCCGCCAAGAAGGCCGCGAACTAGGCTATGAGCCAAGGAGCAATGAACATGAAGCGCATATCTCTCTTCGTGGCCGCCCTGGCGCTGGCCTCGCTCATGGGATGCACCGACTTCGGGAAGGTGGACCAGGGCCGTGTGGTGGCCTTCGACAAGCAGGCTGGCAAGGTCACCTTCATCCGCGACAAGAAAGCTGAACCCCTGAACCCAGACTATACCGGGCTGCCGCCCGTGACCTACACCATCCCGACCGACCCTGCGGAAATGGGTCCTGATCCCAAGGCCGGGCTGCGCATGAAGCTGGACACCCAGAAGAGCCAGATCATCATATACGATCCGCAGGCCCAGGCTTTCAAGACCATCGTGTTCAAGATCCACGACATGCAGGAGAACGTGGACCGAGACCATCCGCTGGTCTTCGACAAGGAGTCCGGCAAGGCCAAGGTGTTCCCGATGGTTGACAAGACCAAGAAGACCGTCACCGTGTACTCCGCCCGCCAGAAGATGCTCGTCACCTTCAGCGTGCCCGAGGAATACATGTCCTGGCCCGACAGCACCTGGGATGCCGGCGACGAAGTCCGCGTGTACTACAAGGAAGACGGCAAGTCCTTGCGGTTCATGAACATCAGCAAGACGGACATCTTCAAGAAGTAAGGGAATCCTCGGCTGACCCCGCCACAGCCAGGTTTCCATACCGTCTGGACCGGAGGGTCGTCTTAAACGGCCCCCCCACTCCGCCGCCCCTCCGGTCCAGACACTTCAGGAGCAATGCATCATGAACATCAGACAGAGAATCACCCTGATCGCAGTGGACGTGGCCATCCTCGCCGAACTCTGCGTCGGCATGCGCGCCGCCTCGCTTGATCCCGACAATTTCACCGCCGCATTCTGCAAAAGCTTTTTCATGCTGTTCCTGCCGACCCTGTTTTCGGGTATCGTCCTGATCAGGTTGCTGCGCGACAAGCCGCAGACCGCCCAGCAACAGCAGACCACACCTGAAGCGGCGTAACGAAATGTCTTCCCGCACTCTGCGCGCGCAGCATTTCCAAAAGGTCCATGAAGGCGGCACGCGCGACGCCCATGGACGACACAGGCGGGCACGCATGAACATTTCCCAGGCTCAAGGACTGCGACAGCTCATCGGTTGGCTGACCGCAGCCCTCCTGTTTACCGCCCTGGCCTGCCTGGCCGACGCGCTCGCCGCCGGTTTCAAAGGCGAGACCCGCATTCTCCAGGGAATCCCCGGATCAACGCTGCCCATCAACGCCCCCTTGCCCCCTGGCGCGGAATCGATCAAGGAAATTCGCGTCCTTGGCGGCGATGACAAGGTCACCCTGGTTCCGGAAGAGGTCTACACCGGCTTCTGGCTTGGCGGAACCATGTGGCGCGGCAGTGTGGTCGTATCCCCCGACGCGAGCCCCGGCACCTGGACCCTGACCCTGGAAGGACCGCCTCTGGCCGAAAAACCCAAGGGAATGCTCCCGGTAATTTTCACCGTGACCGTCCACGAGGACGCCATGGCCCAGCAGAAGGCCTCAGCATCCTTCATCACGCGCCACAGCGGGTACGAACCCTTTGCGGTAAGCGCCCTGCTGGCCGGGCTGGCCCTTCCCGGCGGGCTCGCCGGATTCCTGCTCTCCAGACGGATCGAGCAGCTGTTGACTCTTGAGGGAAAAGCCATAGTGTATATGGTAAAGAAGTCCGAGGAAGGCACGCGCGCCACCTTTTCACTGGGGCGTGAGCACGGCCTTACTCCCGGGATGGACGTTATCTTCGTGGACCAGGCCGGACACCGGACCGGCCAAGGCCATGTGGTCGAGAGCCAGCTTACGGATTCCACCGCCACCATCACGTCCGGCTCCTGCACCATGGGAGATCTGGCCGTCCTGCCCGACTTCAAGGGAGGCTTGCCCCGTCAGGGGTGATCACCAACACCGCAGACCGATCCTGAATCGGCAGGAGGTTGCGCCATGAAAGTGCTCGCTTGCATCGACCTGTCCACCCAGGCCCAGACTGTTCTTGAAAACTCCGCCGAATTGGCCAAATGGAAAAAAGCGGAACTCATCATCTTCACGGTCGCGGAGGATTTCATCGATTTCGGCGAAGGAGTGACCCTTGCCCTGACCGAACAGATCAAGGAGCAGGCCCAGAAACGCCTTGAGGAAGCCGGGAAGAAGGTCCAGGACATGGGGATCACGGCGCGGACGGTCATGGATTACGGATCGTCACCGGCAGACTCCATCCTGACCTTCGCCGAGAAGGAAGGCGTGGACCTGATCGTTCTCGGCAGCAGGGCCAAGACCGGGTTGGACCGCTTCCTTATCGGCAGCGTGGCCAGCAAGGTGGTGGCGCACTCCACCTGCTCGGTAATGGTGCTCCGCTAGCGCGAATTGCATTCCGGCACGAAAAGACTCCCCGCGACGGCTCGTCCGTCGCGGGGAGTCTCTGTTTCAAAGCGATTCTTCCAGCAGGCTAGCCGGTCTTGGATCCCGAAGGCGCGATCACGAAGAACGACCCGCCCGCCTTGCCCACCAGGCGGCCTGCGTCGTCGGTCACCAGCGCCTCGGCGGAGATGATCCGCCTGCCCTTGTTCACCAGCGTGGCCGTGGCGCAAAGCCCGCTCGAGAGGACAGGCCGGAAATAGCGCATGGTCATCTCGATGGTGGCCGTTTTCTCTTCGTGCTCCAGATTGGCCAGCACCACGTGCGCCATGGCCTCGTCGGCCAGGGCGGCCACGATGCCTCCGGCCACGGCTCCCGCCCCCTGGATGAACTCCGGCCTGAAGGGGACTTGCAGCACCACGCGCTCCGGGCCGATCTCCTGCACGGAGATTCCAAGAAAGGCGAACAAGGGATTCACGGCCTGTCCCGGCTTGCGGACGGCTTCGAGATACGCTGTCGGCATGGTTCAGACCGCCTGAGTCATCCGCTGGCCCTGGGGATCGATGGGGAGGATGATGTAGAAGTTGTTGCCCAAGGGCGTCGCCTCGTAGCCGACCCTGCCGCCGTGCAGGGTGACGACCTCCCGGATGAAGTACAACCCGTGGCCAGTGCCGTATTCACCTTGGGAGTTCTCGCCCCGGTAGCCTTCGGAAAAGAGGCGCTCGCTCTGTTCGGGGCTCATGGGCGGGCCGGAGCTGAACACGTTCAGCTTGATGCCGTCGCGCCCCGGCTCGAAATAATCCTTCAGAATCTCCCAGCCGTAGGACATGAACTTACGCCTATGGCCCCTCTCCTCCACTTCACGCGTGTATTTCACCACGTTGGAGAACAGGTTGGCGTACACCTGCGACACCAGGCCCACGTCCACCACCACCTCGATCTCCTGATCCGGCACTCCGCCCATGGAGGTGTCGATCTCGATCCCCCGGTCGGTGAGCCTGGAGCGGTACCGTTCCACCTGGGGATCGATCACCTGGCTCTTGAAGTTGCACTTGCGCTTTTCCAGGACGTAGCGCCCTTCCTCGAAGTGGCTGGTCCGCAGCAGCGTCTCCAGGAACAGGCTGGTGTTCTGGTAGTGGCTGTATATTTCCTTGAACTGGTCATGGATGGCGTTGTAAATATAGTCGATGTCCTGGTCGAGTCTGTCCCATTCTCCGGACAACTCCTGCCCATTCTGGGAAAGATCCTGCATCATGCTCTTGAACTTCACCTGAAACGGTTTAATAAGGCCAATTCTCGCCTCGAGCCGCTTGTAGAAGAGCTTGAAGTACATGTTCGGGACTATGACGTTATGCCCGATGTCCTTCACAAGATTTCGTATGAACTGGACGTGTTCCTTGTTCTTGAGGCTTATGAAGCGGTTGTGAAGCTGGAAGCCGATCCTGTTGGCGTAACGGCCCCAGAAGAGCGTGTCGTGCTGGGTGAGGCTGTCCGCCGGAAATATCTCCAGCATGCCGATTATGTCACCCTGCGGAGTGAAGGGCAGCTGCGAGATAAGCTCCCTGTTGGCCTTGATGGGGATGAGCAGGTGCCCGTCCTTTACCATGATCTCTTCGGCGAAGGTGATCTTGCCGTCGGTGCGAGGACAATGGGAGGCGCAGCAACTGAGGATGTCCTGCTGGCCGTCGATGACGTAGAGGGTGCACTCCAGGTTGAAAAGCGACTTGGGGATCATGACGCACACGGCGTACACGTCCTCCACATCGGTGAATTCCTGGGCCAGATCGAAGAAGATGTTCAGGGCGACGCTTTGAAGCTGCGTGAAATTATACGAGCGATAGCTTCCGAGCTTGTCACGAATACGCCTCTCGACCAGTTCCAGGCGGGACTGGTGCAGATCCTCCCGTGAGGGTTCCGCTACCGGGGGAGGGGAGTTCTCGATGTTGTCCATGTCCGGCTCCTGGCGTATTCTCTATCGAGCTCTACCCAAAGCAGTACACGGACACAGTATCAATGACAAGAAGAAGAGGGATTTCTACTGTTTCAGACTGATGACAGTTTCGCCTGGGGCGTAGCCCTTGAGCTGGCCCAGCATGGCTGCAATACCCGCCTGCAGGATGCGCCCGACGAAGGGATTGAGCGGCAGAGGCGCGCCATTCACCGTTATGGACAGCTCGCCGCCGACGGCGGTGCAGTCCGCAGGAGAGGCTGCTCCGGACACGATCTCCACGGCCAACTGGCGGCAGTTCTCCCTGCCGCAGCCACCGCAATCGAGACCGGGCAGCAGGAACGACCGCTCGGACACGATGCGGGCCAGCTCGCGGACGTCGCTCACGGCAGGAACGCCGTCCACGCCCTCAGGCCCGTAGACCGCGAAGGCCAGACCGTCTTGCCCCGCGCCCAGCCTGCGCGCCTCTTCGGCGTCGCGGGCGATGACGATGCGTCCCATCACGCCGAGGGTCTTGCCGCCCTCCACCACCAGCATGTCCTGGCCCAGAAGCGGCAACATGTCCATGAAAGGCTTGCGCTCACGCCAGAAGATGGCGGATTCGGACTCGCCGATGGCCCCAACTGCGGGGCTCACTTCCAAAAGCTTGGCCGTGTCCGTGGAGGATTTGTCCAGGCCTGCCTGGTGGGTGAACTTGAGCGACGAGGCCGGGATGCCCAGGGCGGCGAGCTCGCGGATCACGCTGGCGCAAAGAGTGGTCTTGCCCGTATTCTTGAATCCCACGATGTTCACGGCTCGCATGCGGCACCCTCCTGAGGCAGTTTTTCGATCCCGGTCCTGGGGGCGAGACGGTACATCTCGTCGCACAGCGAGTCCAGCCATTCCCGGTCGTGGCTCACGGCCACCACGGTCAGCCCCCGACGTTCCCGATCCGCCAGTACGGCCCGGCGCACCATCTCGGCGCTCTCCGGGTCCAGCCCGGCCGTGGGCTCGTCCAGAAGAAGAGCCACGGGTTCAAGGGCCAGTCGCGCGGCCAGGGCCACGCGGCGCGCCTCCCCGCCGGAGAGCTGCCACCACCAGCGGCGCAGGTAACGCCCCGGATCAAGGCCCACGCGCTCCAACGCCTGGGCGGCGGCGTCAGGGTTTCGAACGCCCCTGGCCTTCAATCCGTACAGGACGTTGGCCTCCACCCTGCGGCGCAGAAGCGCCGGATCCTGCGGCATGAGCACAGCCTGCCTACGCAGCCGCACGTCGCCGCTGCGGCCCGGCTCGCCGCAGAATGTGACGGTGCCTGAGGCAGGGGGCATCAGAAAAGACATGATGGAAAGCAAGGTGCTCTTGCCCGCGCCGTTAGGGCCGCGAATGCCCACTATGCTTCCCCGCGCCACCTGAAGCCCGGAGCATCGTAGCGCCAGATGGCCGCCGAACCGGTGCTCCACGTCACTGAGGTCATAGACGAGACTTGCGGAAGAATTCATGGCCCCATCCTGCGTTTGAGCACCGCCAGGGCCGCGTTGACCCCGAGCGCAATCCCCAGGAGCACCACGCCCAGGGCGACGCCCTGCGCGAACTCGCCCTTGCCGGTCTCCAGGGCGATAGCTGTGGTGATGGTGCGGGTGTGCCACTTGATGTTGCCACCGACCATCATGGCTATGCCCACCTCGGACACCACCCGCCCGAACGCGGCCACGGCCCCGGCCAAAACACCGAAGCGGGCCTCCCACAGCACCCCCAGGAGCAGCTGGCGCGAATCGGCGCCGAGGGTCAGGAGGGTCAGGCGAAGCCGCGAATCCATCTGCTCCACGGCGGAGGCCGTGAGGCTCACGATCATGGGCAGGGCCAGGAGCGTCAGGCCAAGGGCCATGCCGGGCACGGTGAACAGCAGGCCGAATTCGCCGAAGGGTCCCCGGCGCGACAGCATGGCGTACACCAGCAGGCCGATTACCACCGTGGGGAAGGCCATGAGGGCATCGGAAATCATGCGCAGGAAACGCCGCCCCGGAAAGCGGAAATAACCCAGGCAGAACCCGGCGGGCAGCCCTGGAATCAGGGCCGCGCCCATGGCCAGGGCTGTCGCCTCCAGGGTGGCGGAAACGGCGGAAAAGGTCTCGGCGTCGCCGGAGGCCAGAAGGCCCCCGGCGCGCGAAAGACCATCAAGGAGGTAGTTCATTATTTCCCGGCGTTGGGGAAGAAGAGCTGTTTGTTCATAAGCTTGAAGTCACCGATGACCTTCTGGCCCTCGGCAGAGGCGATCCAGGAGGCGAAGGCTTCAGCTGCGGCCAGCTTGGCCTTGGGACATTTCTCGGGGTTCAGGGTCAGCACGCTGTACTGATTGCGCAAGGAGGGGTCGCCCTCCACCAGGATGTCCATGCTCTTGGACTCCGGCGAGGACTCGAACTGGATCCAGGTGCCCCGGTCAGCCAGGACATATCCGCCCTTTTCGGCAGCCATGCGCAGGCACTGAAGCATGCCCTGCCCGCTGGAAACGTACCAGGTTTCCTTGTCAGGGGCGTCCATGGCGGCCACCTTCCAGAGCTTGAGCTCGGCCATGTGCGTGCCGGACTTGTCGCCACGGCTCACGAAGGTGGCCTTGGCGGCGGCGAGGCCCTTCAGCGCGTCGGCCACGCTCTTGCCCTTCACCTTGGCCGGGTCGGCCTTGGGGCCGATCAGCACGAAGTCGTTGTACATGATCTGCGTCCTGGCCTTGCCGGCGCCCTCTTCCATGAACTTCTTCTCGGCGTCGGGAGCGTGCACCATGAGCAGGTCGGCGTCGCAGTTCTTGCCGATCTCCAAAGCCTTGCCCGTGCCCACGGCGACCCAGCGCAGCTCGAAACCGGACTTCTTCTTGAACGCTTCCGCCAGCACAGGCAGGAGGCCCGTGTCTTCCGTGCTGGTGGTTGTGGCCATCATCAGGACCTTGTCCTGAGCCAGCACCGGGAACGCGCACATAAGAACGCACAAGACGACAACCGTCTGTATTGTCTGCTTCATTTCACTCCGCCTCCTATGACATTTCTGACAGGCTTGCCAGATCAATACAACTTATGTCAATCACACCACATGACAGTACACGACTCGGACCTCGCGCATTTACCGTGCAGGCAGTTCAAGGACGGCTCCTGGCGCACCTTCCAGGATGAAGCGGCCCCGGAAATCCCCGTCGCCCTCGCCGTTGAGGGCGGACGCGACAAAACCCTCTGGGCCTTCCCCGACGGACTGCCCGACCTGGCGCTCGGGCACGCCCTGCTGGACATCTGTCCGGCGGGCATGATCCCCGTGCTGACCACCTTGGGGACGCAGGAGTTCAGCGTGCGCTTCGAGCCGGGCTCGCCTCCTGCCGCGCCCGCCTGGCCCGGCGCGCTCTCGCCCGAAGACGTGCTGCGGGGAGCGGCTCAGTTCATGGGCATGGCCGGACGCTGGGACGCCACCGGCTGCTTCCACAGGGCAGCCCTGTACGACCCATCCCAGAAGACCTTCGTGCACCACGTGGAAGACATCGGGCGCCACAACTGCCTGGACCGGCTTGCAGGCTGGGCCCTGGCCGGACGCCACCCCCTGGCCGGGCAGGTGCTCTACGTCACGGCGCGCGCCACGGCCTCGCTGGTGGGCAAGGCGGTCCGCTCCGGGTATGCGGTCATGGTCAGCCGTTCGGCCGTGACCACTGCCGGAGTCGAGACGGCCCGCAAGGCAGGCATGACACTGCTTGGCTTCTCCCGCGAGAACCGCTTCAGCATCTTCACCGACACGCATGGCCGCATCGGCGACGAATCCTGATACTGCGGTCGTCCTGGCCGGAGGAAAAAGCCGCCGCCTGGGCCGGGACAAGGCCGCCGTGGAAATCGATGGGCAACCCATGCTGGCCAGGATGGTCGCGCTCGCCCGGCGCTTCTGCCCGGCCGTGGCAGTTTCCGGACGCGACCCCGCCCCCCTGGTGACGGGCGTGCCCTGGTTCCTGGATGACGCGCCCGGCCTTGGTCCCATGGGGGGCATCATCACTGCCCTGGAGCGCTTCCGGACCCCCTGCCTCGTCCTGTCCTGCGACCTTCCCCTGCTGGACGCAGGCACCCTGGAGACCCTGCTGGCCGCATGGCGCGTCCGCCCCGCCCATGCTGTGCTCACCACATTCGAACAGACCGAAACGGGCTTCATCGAGGCCCTGGTGTCGGTCTACGAACCCGAGGCGGCGATTCTGCTACGCCAAGCCAACGAAGAAGGCTGCCGGAAGCTCTCCCGAGCCATTCCGGCAGCCTGTCGTCATTGCGTGCCCTATTCGATGAAGGAGTCCCGCCCCTTCTTCAACGTGAACACCCCGGCGGAACTGGCCGAAATACTCGCCTGACTTCCTTTCGCCCGTTCCTGGGCGTGTTATTCAGGAGAGCTTTCCTCTGGCCCCTCTCCCCTGCCGGAGGCATGGCGGATTCCCAGGCCTTGTCCGGGCATTCGTGCGGCGCCCTCAGGATCAAAGCATCGTCATACTGAACAACTCGCTGGAATTCTTCACATCCCTGAAAAACACGTTCACGTTTTTCAGGGATGCTCCACTAACTGCTCCTGAAGGAGTTGATCAGGGACTCAAGCTGCCTGGAGCGCTCCGCCAGCTCGGCGACGCCCTGGGACGACCCGCGCATCCCGTTGGCCGTGGAGGAGGTAATCCGGCTCACTTCCTCCACGATACGGTTGATCTCTTCGCTGGAAGCCGACTGTTCTTCTGAGGCGGCGGCTATGGATTGCACCTGGGCGGTGGTCTCATCCACCAGGGAGACGATCTCCTCCAGCGCGAGTCCGGACTGTTCCGCCAGGTCCGAGGCGTTCTTGGCGGCTCCGGCGGCGGACTTTACCCGGTCCACGTTGCGGGTGGTCCCGTTCTGGATCGCATGGATGGAATCGCCCACTTCCTTGGTGGCGGTCATGGTCTTTTCGGCGAGCTTTCGCACCTCGTCCGCCACCACGGCAAAGCCGCGCCCGGCGTCACCCGCGCGGGCGGCCTCGATGGCCGCGTTCAGGGCCAGAAGGTTGGTCTGGTCGGCGATGTCGGAAATGACGCTCATAATGCCGCTGATGGAGCGGGCCTGCTCGCCCAGGGTGGACATGTCCTGCTCCAGCTCGCCCGCCATGCGGTCCACCTGGCCGATGGCCGAGACTGCACGGCTGACGACTCCCTTGCCCTCTTCGGCCTTGCCCTTGGCCAGGGAGGCCTGTTGAGCCGCGTTGGAGGCGCTTCGGGCAACCTCGAGCACTGTGGCGTTCATCTGTTCCATGGCGGTTGCCGCCTCGGCGGTGCGCCGCTCCTGGACGCTCATGTCCTGGGTGGTGAGATCGATCTGTCGGGACAGCTGCGTGCTGACCACGCTTATGCCCTGCACGACCCCCTCAAGCTGAATGGCAGCAGAGAGCATTCCCTCGCATCGGGCCGCCTCAGCCTGCCCATAGGCCGCTTCGGCTGCGCACTTGGCCTCTTCCGCCATCTTCGCCTGGACACCGGCCTCGTGGGTTTTTTCCTGAGCCTCGTTGATCTTGGACTTGATTGCTGCCACCATGGTGCGCAAGGCGTCGGCGAGGTCGCCTACTTCGTCGTTGCGCTTGACGGCAAGGGTCTCATCAAGCCTGCCTTCGGCCACGGCCTTGGCAAAGGAGATGGTGGTGATGATGGGTTTGGTCAGCCTGCGGGAAGCGAACAGACCGATAGCCAGCATCAGCAGGCCAACAAGAGTTGCACTGCCCAGGACGCTCCACACGATGCCGAGTTGGGTGGCTTCGATGCTTTTGCGGTCCTTGCCGATGAACAGCATGCCGCCGATTTTGCCATCAGCCATGGTGAGAGGCCAATAGTACGTGTCGTACTCGACATTCAGGATGGTATTTCGCGCGTTGAACACGCCGCCTTTCTGTAGGACGGCCTCGATCACCTTGGGGTTGGTCATCTTGGTGCCGACGGCCCGCTTGCCCTCGTTCAGAAGGGACGTGCTCATGCGGGTGTCGCCATTGAAGATGGTGCACTCCACGCCCATGTCGCGTTTGATCTGGTCCACAAACTGATGGGTGCCGAGGTTTTCGCCGACGGACACCGCTCCGACGATCTTGCCGTCGAGCTTCACCGGAGCGCCGCCACGAACCGACAGCTTGACCACGGTCCCTTCTTCCAGGCCCACGGATTCCTGGCCCTGAAGGCCCTTTTTGATGGCAAGTTGCCCGAGCGCGGAGTCGCCGGTCTGGTCGGAATGCCCACGGGCTACGACGATGCCCTTAGCGTCGGTAATGGTCAGGAAATCTATCCCGGTTTTCTCCAGGATCGTCTTGGCGTGCTTTTTAAGGAACGTGGAGTCACCCTTTTCGATTGCCTGGGCGATCGCAAGGTCGGAAGCGATCAGGAACGTCTCAGCCAGCGTCTCATCTTTCAGGCTTTGAAGCTTGGACTGGACGGATTTCTGCCTGCCCTCAAGCTCCAGTACGGCCTGCCGGTCGAAACCATCGGATATGAAATAGTTAGTGGTAAAAAAGATGCCAAGGCTCACCACAACGATACTTGCCACCAGAAGCAGCGCGATCTTCAAAGAGAACGAGATACGCATGACGACCCCTTTGCTGATGATCCCCCCAACCGTTCGGAAAGATTACGCCAATAATGTAGACATGTAAACAGAGGACCCCGGAGGGAAACGAGTTTGCCAGAAATGACGTGAGGAATCCCGCGCCTGAAACGCGACGATGCCAAGGGGAGCGATGCCGCTGAAGAGAATGATTGACGCATCCCAAAGCATGCGCGTGCCTCCTGCCCCCAAGGCTTGGGTGCGCGCCGCACAGACGGCAATGGCTTGAGCATGCACAACTGCACAGGGAATCGCAAACCTGATATCGCAACAACATGCTGCGCGACACAAAAAAAGCCCGGTTCCTCAACAGAGGAACCGGGCAAAAAGACGACGAGGATGAGGCTACTACTCGGGCTTGGCCTGCTGCATGAGCTCCATGGCCTGAAGAAGCTTGGCTGCCTGCTCGGGGTTATCCACCTGGGTGGAAAGATAGGAAGCCTTCTGTGCCATTTCCATGATCATGGTGCCCATGACCATACGCTTGGACTTGGCAGGCAGGTTCTCGAGCTCGGCCATTTTGGCGTCGATGGTGCCGATCTTGGAGCTGATTCCGCTCACATCCTTAGAGAGAACATTCAGGTTCTGATTGGCCTTGAAGAACAATACGCCAGCCAGAAGAACTGCCAACAGTGCCAGCAACAGAGCCATACGGCTGATGTCCTGGGACGTTTTTGCATTAAGTTCCGACATCGAAGGCACGTCATTCTCCTTATTGTTGCGGTAATCGTCCATGGAAACAACCTTTTCCTCGGGCTTCATGTATATCCTCCTTCAGATATGGCTGGCGAGGTGCCCCAAAGAAAGGGACACGGTTCGAGGAGTGTGTCATTTTTATCTCAATCTGTCCAGAGCGCCATGGCTCCATCGAGACTGACGCCGACTACGGACTGACACGCAAGAGCCCTGGAAGCGAGGTGTGATCGAGCACGCGTCCCACCGGCGCCGCGAGGTCCCCGGCATCGATCAGCGCTTGGCTGACTGACTCCACCAAGGCCTCAGGGACGGCGAGGACCAGCCCTCCCGAGGTCTGGGCATCGAACAAGAGGTCCAGAAGGAGCGGGTCGACCCCATTGTCCACAACACACCCCTGCGCAAAATATTTGCGGTTTGCATGGCTGCCCACAGGAACAAACCCCTGACGCGCAAGGTCGTACGCGTCAGGAATCACAGGCGCGGCATGGGCAAAGAGCTCCACCTCTAGGCCGGACGCCTTGGACATCTCCAACAAGTGCCCGCCCAGCCCGAAGCCAGTCACATCTGTTGCCGCGCGCAGGCCATATTCACGTATGAGCCTGCCCGGAACGCTGTTCAAACGCGAAGCAACCCGCCAGATTGCGTCCTCATACCGGTCAGAATCGGGGAGCGCAGCCTTTACCGCCGTGGCCAGAATCCCAGTCCCGAGCGGTTTAGTGAGCAGCAGCCTGTCGCCGTGACGCAGCCCCCGGTTGGTGGCAAAATTATCCGGGTCGGTCAGCCCTGACACGGCGAGGCCGTACTTGATCTCCGCGTCCTCGACGCTATGTCCGCCAGCCATGGCTGCCCCGGCTTCCTTGATCTTGGAGAACCCGCCGCGCAGGACTTCTTTGAGGATGTCGAGAGACATGCACTTTGCGGGGAAGCAGACGATGTTCATGGCGGCGAAGGGTTCACCACCCATGGCATAGACGTCGGAGAGAGCGTTGGCGGCGGCTATCTGGCCGAAACGGTAAGGATCGTTCACCACTGGCGTGAAAAAATCGACGGTCTGCACCAGGGCTTTGCCGGGAGGAAAAGACAACACAGCAGCGTCCTCGTTGTCTCCTGTTCCAGTCAGCAAGCGAGGGTCATCAGCGACATCAAGATCGCGCAGAACAGCCGCCAGGTCCCCTGGGGCGAGCTTTGCGGCTCAACCGGCGGCTTTGACTGTATCCACAAGGCGCGGATGCTTGAGCACGGAGTCTACCCTTTGCTGGAATTGAGGAAATCAATGAAGTAACGCATGGCTGGGAAGAGGTGGCGTTTGGCGTGACGAACAATCTGAAATGAGCGCTGCATCTGGAGGCCGGGGATCTCGATGGGAATAAGGTCACCCTTGGCCAGACAAGGCGCGGCAGCGATGCGGGAGGTGACGCAAAGCCCCAGGCCGTGCAGGGCGCATTGGACCACGGCTTCGTGGCTGCGTGCCTCAATGGCCGGAGAAAAGGTCCGCAGGTCAAGCCCCAGTGACGACAAGGCAAGCTCCAAGGCGCGCCTGGTTCCAGAGCCCTGTTCGCGCAACACCCAAGGCCACTTGTGCAGCAGGTCGGCAGGCAACTGCTCGGCCCCGGACTTCACGAAGGCCTGGTACTCCGGAAGCGAGCGGGAACACGCAATGATCAGGTCGTCATCCTGAAGGTGCGTGAACACGAGATCAGGGTCAGGGAGCATGGCCCCCACCACACCCAAAGCCAGAGCCCCGTTCTGGATGGCCGTGATGATGTCCTGCGAATCCCCAACCGTGAGGCGAACGCGGACATCGGGATAGAGCTTCCTGAACTCCGCCAGTCGCTGTGGGAGGAGGTAGGTCGCAGGGATAGTGCTTCCGCCGATCAGGATCTCACCGGCCACGCGCTGCTGCAGGAGGCCAATCTCGGCAGTTGCGCTTTCCAACGCGGCAAAAGCCTGAAGCGCGTGTTTGTAGAGGATGTCCCCGGCCTGGGTAGGCAGGATCGTCCGCCCCAGTCTGTCGAAAAGCTGCGTGCCCAGTTCCTGCTCCAGGGAGAGGACGTGCGCGCTGATGGTTGGTTGCGACAAGAACAGGTCTTGTCCGGCTTTGGAGAAGCTGCCGAGTTCGTATACCTTTCGAAAGGCTTCAAGTCGCCTGATATCCATAGGTCAAATTCTTACAATCAACAAACCCGATAGTAAAGCATAAAAAAAGCGGAGCAGCAAGCTGCTCCGCTTTAAGACGAAGTGCTGACCCCGTCTACTCTTTGCCGGCCTGCTCAGCAGCAGGAGCCGCCTCGGCAGCGTCCTCGCGGCGGGTCAGTTCGATCACGGCCATGGAGGCGCAATCACCGACGCGGGGGAGGCCAAGCTTGTAGACACGGGTGTATCCACCGCCCGCACCGTTGAAACGGGGAGCGATCTCGTCGAACAGCTTCTGCACCAGCTGGTGATTCTCAAGCACCTTATAGGCGAGACGACGAGCATGCAGGTCGTTGCGCAGTCCAAGAGTGACAAGGTTGTCGGCAACCTTGCGCAGCTCCATGGCCTTGGTCTCAGTGGTCTTGATCTGGCCGTAGGTGAGAAGCGACCGCGCCATGTTGCGGAACATGGCCTTGCGGTGGGAGCTGGTTCTCCCGAGCTTTTTTCCGCCTTTGCTATGCCTCATTGGTCTGCTTCCTCTTCACCCATTCCTGGTATTTCGTTTCGAAGTTATCGATACGCATGCCGAAGTCGAGGCCAAGGTCTTCAAGAACGCGGCGGATCTCCTCGAGAGACTTCTTACCGAAGTTCTTGGTCTTGAGCATCTCGTTCTCGGAGCGCTGCATCAGCTCGCCAACAAGGGAAATGTTGGCGCTCTTCAAGCAGTTGGTAGCGCGAACCGAAAGCTCCAGCTCATCGATGGACTTGAACAGGTTGGGGTTCAGGTCATGGTCGTCGCCGCTGCGCGAACCTTCCGTCTCGGACTCTTTCTCGTCGAAGTTGATGAACACCGAGAGCTGGTCCTTGAGGATCTTCGCGCTGTACGCGATGGCGTCCTCGGGAGTCACGGAACCATCGGTCCAGACGTCGAGAACGAGTTTGTCGTAGTTGGTCATCTGCCCGACGCGGGCCTGCTCCACCGTATAGGCCACCTTCTTCACCGGAGTGAAGCTGGAGTCCAGGGTGATCAGGCCGATGTCCTGGCCGATGTTTTCGTGCATGTCGGCCGGGACGTAGCCCTTGCCCATGCGCACTTCGAACTCCATCTTGAGGTCACGGGCCTCGGAGAGGGTGCAGATGTGCTGGGTGGGATCCAGGACGGTGACATGCTGGTTGACGCCGATATCACCGGCGGTGACGGGCCCCTGCTTGTTCACCGAAAGGGTGAGGCGCTGGGGAGCGTCCGTATTCATGGCAAGACGCACCAGCTTGAGGTTCAGCACGACGTCGGTGACATCCTCGATAACTCCGGGGATGGTGGTGAACTCGTGCTGAATGCCCTCGACACTGACCGACACGATGGCTGCACCCTGCAGGGAGGACAACAGCACACGCCGCAGGGCATTGCCCAGCGTGGTGCCGAAGCCGCGCTCCAGCGGTTCGCAAGTGAACCTGCCGTAGGTGGAGCTGGATTTTGAGTCGCGCGCCAATTTTTCGGGACGCACCAGCTCGGACCAGTTGCGGGTGTTGATGAGCCTGTCGCCTGTACGGATAAGCATTGTGTCCTCTTACTTGGAGTACAGTTCGACGATGAGCTGCTCGTTCACTGCCAGCTGGATGTCTTCGCGAGTGGGCATGGCGTTGACCTTGCCCTTGAACGCGGCGCCGTCGACTTCGAGCCACACGGGGCAGCCACGGCGGGCGATGACCTGCTGGGCTTCCAGGATGGAGGGGGACGTGCGATTCTTTTCGCGCACTTCGACCACGTCGCCCACGCGAACCTGGATCGAGGGGATGGTCACGCGGCGGCCGTTCAGGATGAACAGACCGTGGCGGACCATCTGGCGAGCCTGGTCACGGGAGTTGGCGAAGCCCATGCGGAACACGACGTTGTCCATCCTGCGCTCAAGGTTGATGAGCAGGTTGGCGCCGGTGACGCCCTTCTGGCGGTCGGCCTCGGCGAAGTAGCTGCGGAACTGCTCTTCGAGGATGCCGTAAACGCGACGGGCTTTCTGCTTTTCGCGAAGCTGAACGGCATAGTCGCTCATCTTCTTGCGGATGCGGCCGTGCTGGCCAGGGGCGTAGGGACGGCGCTCGTAAGCGCACTTGTCCGTGAAGCAACGGTCGCCCTTCAGGAAGAGCTTGGCGCCCTCACGGCGACAGAGACGGCATTTGGGTCCGGTATAGCGAGCCACTGTAGATGTCCTCCTGAGCTAGACCCGGCGCCGTTTAGGCGGACGGCAGCCGTTGTGGGGAATAGGGGTGACATCGCGGATGAAGCTCACCTTGAACCCGGCGGCATTGATGGCGCGCATGGCGGCCTCACGGCCCGAGCCGGGTCCCTTCACGAAGATGCCGACGGTGCGCATGCCGTTGTCCTGAGCCTTGCGGGCAGCAGTTTCAGCGGCCACCTGGGCGGCAAAGGGGGTGGACTTGCGGGAACCCTTGAAACCGGCACCGCCGGAGGTAGCCCAGCTCACCACGTTACCCCGGGGATCGGTGAAGGTGATGATGGTGTTGTTGAAAGTGGCCTGAATGTGGGCCACCCCAACCGGGATGTTCTTCTTCTCTTTCTTGCCAGTACGGCGCGGTCTAGCAGCCATAATAATCCTCTATTGAATAACGCGCTACGCGGTTATTTCTTTTTCTTAGCCATCACGGCGCGACGGGGGCCCTTGCGGGTACGGGCATTGGTATGGGTGCGCTGACCGTGAACCGGAAGGCCCTTACGGTGCCTCAGTCCACGATAGCATCCAATTTCCATCAACCGCTTGATATTGGCTGTGACCTCGCGACGAAGATCGCCTTCAACCTTATGGTTGGCTTCGATCTCTTTGCGGATGGTGTTCACTTCCTCGGAGGAAAGGTCATCAGTCCTTTTGGTCCAGTCCACGCCTGTGGTATCCAGGATCTTCAGTGCAGTGGTGCGCCCGATTCCATAAATATAGGTCAGGGCGATGTCCATGCGCTTGTTCCTGGGAAGGTCGACTCCAGCAATACGGGCCACGTTTCGATACCTCGCTTAGGTTCTGGGCTTATCCCTGGCGCTGTTTGTGCCGGGGATTTTCACAGACCACCCGCAGAACGCCGTGGCGACGGATGATCTTACATTTCGGACAGAGTTTCTTTACCGAGGGCCGCACTTTCATTTTCTTTCTCCCACAAATGGGTATGGCCTACGCCGGGAGGCGCTGGCTCAAAATTTTAGGTCCGTCGCTGGTGACCACCACGGTATGCTCGAAGTGCGCGGCAAGACTGCGATCTTTGGTGACCGCGGTCCATTTATCCGCCAGTATCTCGACTTCAGGGCCGCCCATGGTGACCATCGGCTCGATAGCCAGCGTCATCCCCGGCTTAAGCACCACGGCACCTGCCCCCGTAGGGACAAAATTAGGCACCTCCGGTTTCTCATGGAGATGCCGTCCAATGCCGTGGCCAACGAACCGTCTTACTACAGAGTACCCCTGGCCTTCAACATGTTTTTGGATGGCCAGAGAAATATCATACAGATTTGCCTCGACCTTGGCCTGTTCGATTCCGAGAAAGAGCGAATCCCTGGTTACCTGAAGAAGCCTGGTGACTTCATCAGGAATCTGGCCCACCGGGACGGTTTTCGCGGCGTCGCCGTAAAATCCCCGATGGATGACTCCCATGTCGAAGCTCACGATGTCTCCGTCCCGCAGCTCGCGGTTGGACGGAAAGCCATGGACCACTTCCTCGTTGACCGAACAGCACAGCGCGAAAGGATAGCCGAGGTACCCCTTAAAGGCAGGTTTGACCTCATAGTCCTTGCACAACTGCATGGCCATTTCTTCAAAGAGCATCGTCTTGACGCCGGGCCGCACGGCCTTTTCCAACTCGTCCAGAATGGCGGCAACAATGCCGCCAGCCTGGCGCATGATATTCACTTCGGCGTCGTTCTTGATGAAAATGCCTCTGAACTTCTTCAAACTAAGCCCTGCCCTTGATGCGACCCTTGGCAAGCAGACCTTCGTACTGCCTGCTGATCATGTAGGACTCCAACTGGCTCATGAAGTCCATGGCAACACCCACAACGATCAGTATGCTCGTGCCGCCGAAATAAAACGGAACGTTGAACTGAGCAATGAGGATCATGGGCAGCACGCAGACAGCGGAGATGTACATCGATCCCCACAGGGTGAGCCGGGCCAATACCCGGTCAAGGTATTCCTTGGTTTTCTGGCCAGGACGGATGCCGGGCACAAAACCACCTTGCTTCCGGATGTTCTCCGCTATCTGCTTCGGATCAAAAATGATCGCGGTGTAGAAGTAGCAGAAGAACACAATCATGGCGATGAACAGAAGGTTGTAGACAATGGAGCTGGGGCTAAACCAGCTGGACACCATCTGCACCCATTCCGCCTGATAAAAGTTGGCGATGGTCGCAGGGAACAGCAAGATCGACGAGGCGAAGATCGGAGGGATCACGCCTGCGGTGTTGATGCGAAGGGGCAGGTGAGTAGTCTGCCCGCCGTACATCTTCCGACCTACCATGCGTTTGGCGTACTGGATCGGAATACGCCGTTGGCCACGTTCCATGAAGACAATTGCTACAAGCACGCCGCCCATGGCCACGATCAGCAGAAGAAGGACCAGGAGGCTCATTTCCCCCTGTCCCACAAGCTGAAACGTGTTGATGAGGGCCCTGGGAAGGCCGGCCACGATACCCGCGAAAATGATCAGGGATATGCCGTTGCCGATGCCCTTCTCGGTGATCTGCTCACCAAGCCACATCAGGAAGACTGTGCCCGCGGTAAGCGTCATCACGGTCATGAACTTGAATCCAAGACCGGGATGAAGCACAAGCGGCGCGCCAGTCGGGCTGGTCATGCTCTCGAGCCCGACGGCGATGCCCAAACCCTGGATAAGGGTAATGAGCACCGTGCCGTAGCGGGTGTATTGCGTTATTTTCTTGCGGCCCTGCGCCCCCTCCTCCTTCTGCAGTCTGGACAGCTCGGGGCTGACCACGGTCAGCAGCTGCATGACAATGGAGGCGGAGATGTAGGGCATGATGCCCAAGGTGAAGATGGAGAGCTTGTTCAGTCCGCCGCCGGAGAACATGTCGAAGAGCCCGAAAAGGGTGTTCTTCGCGCTCTGGAAAAAGTCCGCCAAAGCGAGAGTATCCACCCCGGGGACCGGGACATGGATACCCACGCGGTAAACAGCCAGAATAAGGAAGGTCCAAAGGATCTTCTTCTTAAGCTCCGGCAGACGAGCCAGATTCTCCACGCCTTGCATTGCCACGTTAGCCTTCCGTCACGTTTTCCAGAGGCTTTGCGGAACCGCCCGCCTTGGAGATTTTCTCCAGGGCGGATGCGCTGAACTTGTGGGCCTCGACGGTGATTGCCTTGGAGAGCTCACCATTGCCGAGGACCTTCACCAGCGAGCCACGGGCAACAATGCCGCGTTCGTAGATGGCGTCCAGGGTGATTTCCGTGCTCTCAGGGAAAGCCTCGACAAGCCTGTCGAGGTTCACCGGGGCGTAGGAAACCTTGAAGGGGTTCTTGAAGCCGCGCTTGGGCAGGCGCCTGGCCAAAGGCATCTGACCGCCCTCGAACCAAGCCTTGGTGCCGGTGCCGGCACGCGCATTCTGACCCTTGTTGCCCTTGCCAGCAGTACAACCCTGCCCGGTGGCGCGACCGCGACCAATGCGCTTGCGGTCCTTTTGGTCCTCGGGAAAGGGATAAAGCTCATGCAGTAACATCTTATTTCACCTCAATAAGGTGAGAGACCTTGAAAATCATCCCCCTGACGTCGGGAGTGTCCGGCAGGGTCTTCTCCTGACGGATCTTCTTGAGGCCAAGGGCCTCAAGAGTCGCCCGCTGCCTGGGATTGCAGCCGATCTTGCTCTTTACGAGCGTGATGGTCACTTGCCCGCTCATGGTCTTATTTCCTCGGAGTTTCCAGGGTTCTGCCGCGCAGTTCGGAAACCTGGTCAGCGCTGCGGAGCGAAGCCAGACCTGCGACGGCGGCCTTGAGCACGTTGTGCGGGTTGTTGGTGCCGATGGCCTTGGTCAGGATGTCATGCACCCCTGCGGCCTCCATCACTGCGCGGACAGGTCCGCCAGCGATGATCCCGGTACCCTTTGAAGCCGGAATGAGGACCACTCGCCCGGCGCCGAAACGCCCCATGACCTCGTAAGGCAGGGTGCCGTCAATAAGGGCAACCTTGATCATGGTCTTCTTGGCCTGTTCGGTAGCCTTGCGGATGGCTTCGGGGACTTCGTTGGCCTTACCCAGGCCGTATCCCACGGAACCCTTTCCGTCACCCACTACCACCAGAGCGCTGAAGCTGAACCGGCGGCCGCCCTTGACGACTTTGGCCACCCGGTTGAGCGATACGATCTTCTCGACATGAGTCAGTTCAGACTGTTCCATTATGAGCCCCGTTAGAATTGCAGTCCGCCCTCACGAGCGCCGTCAGCCATAGCCTTGACGCAACCGTGATAGAGGTAGCCGTTACGGTCGAAGACCACTATTTCAATGGCCTTTTCCTTGGCCTTGGCGGCCACGTCCCGGCCCACCTTGGCGGCGGTTTCCTTGTTGGGCTTGAGGGCCTCCCCGGCCTTCGACAAGGCCAGGGAGGAGGAGGAAACCAGGGTCTGGCCGGTCTCGTCGTTCACGATCTGGGCGTACATGTGCAGGTTGGAGCGGTACACTACCAGCCTGGGACGCGACTGCGTGCCGGAGATCTTCTTGCGAATGCGCACCTTGCGGCGTGCACGTGCAGCTTGTTTGGTCAATTTCATGGCCAGCCCCTTACTTCTTGCCGCCAGATTTGCCGGCCTTGCGGCGAATCTGCTCGTTTTCGTACTTGATGCCCTTGCCCTTGAAGGGTTCGGGCGGACGCACGCGCCTGATGGTGGCTGCGACTTCGCCGACAAGCTGCTTGTCGATGCCCGACAGGGTCAGCTTGTTGCCCTCGGCCTTGGCTTCAACGCCGACAGGCAGGGGGAATTCAACCGGATGGGAGAACCCTACGGTCAAGACAACGGCTTTGCCGGCAACCTGGACCTTGTAGCCAACGCCGATGACTTCGAGAGTCTTGGCGAAGCCCTTGGTCACACCCTCGATGCAGTTGGCCAGGAGGGTGCGGCGCAGGCCATGCTGAGCGCGGGCGATGCGAGTGTCATCGACGCGCCCGACGCGCATGGTGTTACCCTCCATCTCATAAGAGATTTTGGGGTGAGTGGGCGTGGAAAGGGCGCCCTTGGGACCCTTGACGTTCACCATGTCGTCTGAAATCTTGACTTCGACTCCAGAGGGAATGGCGATTTCTTTTTTGCCGATGCGGGACATGGCTAAATCCTCTTACCAGACTTCGCAGAGCAGCTCGCCGCCCACTTTGGCGTTCTTGGCGGCAATGCCGTCCATGATGCCGTGCGAGGTGGAGAGAATGCAGATGCCAAGTCCGTTCTGCACGCGGGGGATGTCATGGGCCCCCACGTAGATGCGGCGTCCGGGTTTGCTCACGCGCTTCAGGCCCGCGATGAGGGGGCGGCCCTTTGCGTACTTGAGCGTAATCACCAGATCGCGCCCGTCTACTGCGAATTCCTCAATGTAGCCCTGATCCTTCAGAATCCCGGCCATGGACTCCTTCATACGGGAGTGCGGCATGGCGACCTTCTTGTGCAGCGCATGGTATGCGTTGCGGATGCGGGCCAGCATATCGGCGATTGGATCGGTCACGGACATGTCGGCCTCCTACCAGCTCGATTTCCTGACACCGGGCAATTCGCCGGCCAGGGCCATGTTGCGGAAGCAGATACGGCAGATGCCATACCTGCGCAAAAACGCCCGGGCGCGGCCGCAAATGGGGCAGCGGTTGTAGGCCCGGGACGAAAACTTGGCTTTACGCCGGGCTTTCACCTTGAGAGCAGTGCGTGCCACGGTCGATTCCTCCTACTTTCTGAAGGGCATGCCGAGAAGATCGAGAAGGACTTTGCCTTCCTTGTCGGTCTGGGCTGTCGTCACAATAGTGATGTTCATGCCCTTCACGCGCTCGACCCGGTCGATATTGATTTCGGGAAAAATGGTGTGTTCCTTGATGCCCAGGGTGAAGTTACCCCGGCCGTCAAAGCCCCTGTCCGGAACGCCGCGAAAGTCGCGGACGCGCGGGAGAGCAAAGTTCACCAGCTTGTCATAAAAATCCCACATGCGTTCATTGCGAAGCGTCACCCGGCAGCCTACAGGCTGATTTTCACGCAGCTTGAATGCTGCGATGGACTTCTTGGCCCGGGTGATGACGGACTTTTGGCCGGCAATGGCGGTCAGCTCGGCCACAGCCTCATCGATCAGTTTGGAGTTCTGCGAGGCTTCGCCAAGTCCGATGTTCAGGGATATGAACTTGAACTTGGGAATCTGCATGGGCGACTTGTACCCGAACTCCTTTTGCAAGGCCGGCACGACCTTCTCGGAGTAGACTTGTTCGAGGCGAGTCATTGTTAGGATTCCCTTTAGCTGATTACTTCGTTGCATTTCTTGCAGAAGCGGAGCTTCTTGCCGTCTTCGGTGTACTTGTAGCCCACGCGGGTAGGCTTGGCGCAAGCATCACACATAAGAGCAACGTTGGAGATGGCCAAGGAAGCCTCTTTCTCCTCAATGCCGCCGGCCTGGCCGGCGTAGGGGTTGCCCTTGCGGTGACGCTTCACCATGTTCACCTTTTCCACCAAGATTCTGTCAGTCTTAGGAAGGACTTTCAAGACCTTGCCGATCTTGCCCTTGTCCTTGCCCGCGATGACAATAACCTTGTCGTCCTTGCGGATGCGGTACGTTTTCATACTTTCCTCAGGCTCACGCTCTAAAGGACTTCAGGGGCCAGCGAAACGATCTTCATGAAGTTTTTCAGACGAAGTTCGCGTGCCACGGGTCCGAAGATGCGGGTACCCACCGGCTCCAGCTGGTTGGAGAGCAGCACGGCCGAGTTGTTGTCAAACTTGATGTAGGTGCCGTCGGGACGACCAACTTCTTTCTTGGTCCGCACGATAACAGCCTTCATCACCTGGCCCTTCTTCACTTTGGAATGGGGCATGGCTTCCTTCACCGAGACCACGATGATGTCGCCCACCGAGGCATACCGGCGGCGCGAGCCGCCAAGCACCTTGATGCAGGCAACTTTCTTCGCACCGGAGTTGTCGGCGACGTCGAGGACAGATTCTACCTGAATCATTTCGCCTTCTCCATGATCTTCACCAGATGCCAGCGCTTGCGAGCCGACAGCGGGCGGTGCTCAATGATCTGCACCTTGTCGCCCATGCCGCACTCGTTCATCGGATCGTGGGCCATGAACTTCTTGCGGCGGCGGATGTACTTCTTCACCAGGGGGTGCTTGACCAGGGTCTCGACGCGAACGACAATGGTCTTGTCGCCTTTGTCGGAGACCACGATGCCGGTCAGCACTCTGCGGTTGCTCTTGTGTTCTTCCATGGTTTCCTACCTGCCGCTTTTGATTTGGGTCATCACCGTCTTGACGCGGGCGATGTCCTTTTTCAGCTCGCGCAGGCGGTGGGTCTTTTCCAACTGAGCCGTGGCGTGCTGGAAGCGCAGCTTGAAAAGCTCCTCCTCGGTCTGGGAGAGCTTCTCGGCAAGCTTGGCCTCGTCGAGTTCACGAAGTTCCTTGGAGGTCAACATGGCTATGACAGCTCCTTGGTAACGATCTTGGTTTTGATCGGCAGTTTGTGCTGAGCGCGCTTGAGGGCCTCGATCATGACGGCCATTTCCACGCCCTTGACTTCGTACAGCACGCGACCGGGCTTGACCGGAGCGCACCAGCCAACCGGAGAACCCTTACCGGAACCCATGCGCACTTCTGCAGGCTTGGAGGTAACCGGGAAGTCCGGGAAGATGCGGATCCAGACCTTACCGCCGCGCTTGATGTGGCGCATGATGGCGATACGGGCGGACTCGATCTGCTGGCTGGTCAGTTTGCCGTGTTCCACAGCCTTGATGCCGACTTCGCCGAAGGAGATCTCGGTTCCACCGGTGGCGGGACCATCAAGACGGCCCTTCTGGCGCTTGCGGAATTTCGTTCTGTTGGGGGAGAGCATTATTGTGCGACCTCGCTATCCAGAATCTCGCCCTTGAAGATCCAGACCTTGACGCCGATGACGCCGTACGTGGTCTTGGCGGTGGCCAAGCCGTAGTCGATGTCGGCGCGCAGGGTGTGAAGGGGCACGCGACCATCGCGGTACCATTCGGAACGGGCGATTTCAGCACCGGCCAGACGACCGGCGCAAAATACCTTGATGCCCTCGGCGCCGAACTTGCGGGCCAGACCCACGGTGCGCTTCATGGCACGGCGGAAGGCGACGCGGCGCTCCAGCTGGAGGGCGATGTTCTCGGCAACAAGCTGGGCATCGGTTTCGGGACGGCGGATTTCGTTCACTTCGACGGCGAATTCGCGGCCGAAGCGCTTCTTGAGATCCGCGCGCACCTTCTCGATCTCGGTGCCTTTGCGGCCGATGACGATACCCGGACGGGCGGTGTGGATGATAAGCTTGATCTTACCACCGGCGCGTTCGATCTCAATCCTGGAAATTCCGGCGTGGAACAGCGAGGTCTTGACGAACTTGCGGATCTTGCTGTCCTCGAAAACAAAAGCGGGGTATTCCTTCTTGGCGAACCAGCGGGAAATCCAGTTTTTGTTGTAGCCCAGGCGGAAGCCGTACGGGTGTACTTTCTGACCCATGGCCCCTACTCCTTCTCTTCCTCGACCACCACGGTGATGTGGCTGGTACGCTTGAGGATGCGGTTGGCACGGCCCATGGATCGCGGCATGATGCGCTTCCAGGTGGGGCCTTGGTTCACGATGACTTCCTTCACTTTGAGCGTATCCACGTCGGCGGACATCTGTTCAGCGTTGGACAGGGCCGAATGCAGCACCTTCTCAATTATCCAGGCGGCCTTCTTGGGGGTGAACTTGAGGATGTTCATGGCTTCCTCAACGCCCCGGCCCTTGATGGTCTCCGCCACGAGGCGGGCCTTCTGGGGGGAGACCCGGATGTACTTGGCTATGGCTTTGGCTTCCATGGCTTAGGCTCCCCTACTTCTTGCCCTTGGTCTTCTTGTCGGCCGCGTGGCCGTGGAAGGTCCGGGTGGGCGAAAATTCGCCCAGTTTGTGCCCGACCATGTTCTCCGAAACGAAGACCGGGATGAATTTGCGACCGTTGTGCACGGCGAAGGTGAGGCCAACCATCTCGGGGAGGATGGTGGAACGGCGGGACCAGGTCTTGATCACGCGGCGATCCTGTGTGTCGTTGGCCTTCTCCACCTTAGCGACGAGGTGGCCGTCCATGAAGGGGCCTTTTTTGAGCGACCGAGGCATGTTCTACGCTCCTACTTCTCGTTGCGGCGTTTGACGATGAGCCGCGACGAGGCCTTCTTACGATTTCTGGTCTTCTGACCCTTGGCCGGCTTGCCCCAGGGAGAAACGGGGTGGCGTCCACCGGAGCTCTTGCCCTCGCCGCCGCCCAACGGGTGGTCGACGGGGTTCATGGCCACGCCGCGCACCTTAGGACGTTTGCCCAGCCAGCGGTTACGACCGGCCTTGCCGATGGAAACCTTCTCGTGGGTCACGTTGCCCACCTGGCCGACCGTGGCGATGCAGGTGGCCAGAATGTTGCGCACTTCACCAGAAGGCAGACGCAGCAGGGCGTACTTTCCTTCCTTGGCGACCAGCTGGGCGTAGGTTCCGGCAGCGCGGCACATCTGGCCGCCGCGACCGGGCTGCATCTCAATGTTGTGCAGCAGGGTGCCGACAGGGACCTTGCTCATGGGCATGGCGTTGCCGGGCTTGATGTCGACGGATTCGCCGGCATACAGCGTGTCACCAACATTTATCCCGACTGGCGCGAGGATGTAACGCTTTTCGCCGTCAGCATAGTGCAGAAGAGCGATACGAGCGGAACGGTTGGGATCGTACTCGATGGAGGCAACCTTGCCAGGGATATCGAACTTGTCGCGGCGGAAGTCGATGATGCGGTACCGGGTCTTGTTACCGGCGCCACGGCGACGAGAAGTGATGCGTCCCTGGTTGTTGCGGCCGGACTTCTTGCTCATGCCCTCGGTGAGGGAGCGCTCCGGCGTGGCCTTGGTGATCTCCGCGAAATCGGAGACGGTCTGGAAGCGCCGTCCAGCGGAGGTAGGTTTAAGCGTACGCACGGCCATGGCTAGACTCCCTCGAAGAATTCGATCTTGTCGCCCTCGGCAAGAGTCACGTAGGCCTTCTTGTAGCCGGGGACGTGAGCCGTGGGGCGGCCGCCGCGAGTCCGCTTCAGGGGACGGCGGCGCACGACGTTGACCTCGGTGACCTTCACTTTGAAGGCCTCCTCGACAGCGGCCTTGATCTCGATCTTGTTGGCCAGGGGGGCAACAAAGAAGATAACCTGATTGGATTCTTCCTTGGCCTTGGTGGCCTTTTCCGAGACCAGGGGTTTCAAAAGAATGTTCGCGTAGCTCATGGCTATTTCAACCTTTCCTGAACGGCCTCGGCCGCGCCTTGCACCATCACCAGCTGGGGGTGCTTCAGCAGATCGTATACGTTCAGCATGTCCTGCCGAACAATCTTTATGCCAGGAAGGTTCCTGGCGGAGAGCTCGACATTGTTATTGGAATCACTCAGGACAATCAAGGCTTTTTTCAGCCCGAGGCTCCCGGCGACACCAGCGAAGAGCTTGGTCTTGATCTCAGGAAGATCAAACTTGTCCACAAGTATGAGGCTTTCCTCGGCAACTTTGGTGGACAGAGCCATTTTGAGCGCCAGAGTCCTGATCTTTTTGTTGACCTTGAACTCGTAGCTGCGCGGCTGCGGTCCGTGCGCAATGGCGCCGCCCCTCCAGATGGGGGAACGCTTTGCGCCGGAACGGGCGCGACCGGTGCCCTTCTGGCGCCAGGGCTTGGCGCCGGAACCGGCCACGAAGGAACGGGTTTTTACTTTGTGGGTGCCGGCGCGCTTGGCTGCCAGCTGAGCCCGGATCACGAGGTGCAGGATCTCGGGGCGGATCGCCACCTCGAACACCTCGGGAGCCAGATTCATCTGTCCCACTTCCTTATTCGTCTGATCGAAAACCTTAACGGTGGCCATTGGCTACCCCTGCTTGCGGATCATCACCAGGCCGTTGCGGTGACCCGGGACCTGGCCTTTGACCAGGATGATGTTGTTTTCCGGCCGGATGTCGAAGACCTCCAGATTGATGCTGGTCACGGTGCGAGCACCCATGTGACCGGCCATCTTCTTGCCCTTCATGACTTTGCCAGGCTCGGTGTTGTGACCGATGGAGCCACCGGAGCGGTGAGCCTTTTCGGTGCCGTGCGTGGCTTTCAGACCATGGAAGCCATGGCGCTTCATGGGGCCCTGGAATCCTTTGCCGATAGATGTGCCGGTGACCTTGATCTTGTCGCCGGGGGCGAAGATGTCGACGGTGATTTCCTGACCGGCTTCGTAGCCGTCCACGGAATCAAGGCGAATCTCGCGCAGTTGATTGAAGAAGCCTTTGCCGACCTTGGCCTGATGGCCGCGCTCGGGCTTGTTCAGCTTCTTTTCCTCGCGTTCGTCAAACCCGATCTGCAGGGCGGTGTAGCCGTCCTTCTCCTGGGTCTTGATCTGCATCACCGGACAGGGGCCGGCGGCGATAACCGTCACCGGAACCACCGAGCCGTCGTCGCTGAACACACGGGTCATGCCCAGCTTGCGGCCGATGATGCCAAGGGTTGTCTTGGCCATGATTCTCTACCCCTTCCTTTAAAGCTTGATTTCGACGTCAACGCCGGCGGGCAGGCTGAGCTTGCCCAGAGCATCGACGGTCTGCTGAGTCGGTTCCAGGATGTCGAGCAGGCGCTTGTGGATGCGCATCTCGAACTGTTCCCGGGATTTCTTGTCCACGTGAACGGAACGGTTGACCGTGTTCTTGTGGATGTTGGTGGGCAGCGGGATCGGCCCGGCAATGCCCGCGCCGGTGTTACGGGCGGTATCAACGATCTCGGCTACGGCTTTGTCCAGGATGCGGTAGTCGTAAGCCTTGAGCTTGATACGAATGCGGTCGCTGTTCATTACAATTACTCCATGATCTCGGTAACGACACCGGCGCCGACGGTGCGGCCGCCTTCGCGGATGGCGAAGCGCAGACCGGTCTCCATGGCGATGGGGGCGATGAGCTCGACGTTGAAGGTGGCGTTGTCGCCAGGCATGACCATCTCGACGCCTTCGTTCAGGGTCACCACACCGGTCACGTCGGTGGTGCGGAAGTAGAACTGCGGGCGGTAGCCGGAGAAGAACGGGGTGTGACGGCCGCCCTCTTCCTTATTCAGGATGTACACCTCGGCCTTGTACTTCTTGTGCGGGGTGATCGAGCCGGGCTTGGCCAGAACCTGGCCGCGCTCGACGTCTTCACGCTTGATGCCGCGAAGCAGCACGCCAACGTTGTCGCCCGCCTGACCCTGGTCCAGCAGCTTGCGGAACATTTCCACGCCGGTGCAGGTGGTCTTGACGGAATTCTTGATGCCGACGATCTCGACTTCCTCGCCGACCTTGATGATGCCGCGCTCGACACG